>JADGHQ010000025.1 GCA_019683805.1 Thermoleophilaceae bacterium | reverse complement strand
AGATGTGTATAAGCTACAGCCCCGACCCCCACCGCGACCGGCCCGAGCGCGACCGGCGGGGGGACCGACACCACCACGGTCCCCGACCTCGGGGAGCCGCCCAAGCTCGAGGGGCGGCGCGGCCATGCGCAGCGGCGCTCGGGCGGGCCTCGGCTGAAGCCTCAACCCGAGGTCGAGCCTCAGGCGAAGCCGGTCGACCGCGAGCCGATCCGCAAGCCCGACGGCGTGCCGACGCCGCACAACCCCACGTTCTTCGACGCGCTACCCGGCCCCGCCCAGGTCACAGGCGTGCCGAACTTCGTGATCTCGAAGTTCCGCGTGCCGCCGTTCCTGCTCCCGATCTACCAGGCGGCGGGGATCGAGTACGGCATCCGCTGGGAGGTCCTCGCGGCGATCAACGAGATCGAGACCGACTACGGGCGCAACCTGAACGTCTCGACGGCGGGCGCCGTCGGCTGGATGCAGTTCCTCCCGTCCACCTGGAAGGTCTACGGCGTCGACGCCAACCACGACGGCCGCCGCGACCCGTACAACCCCGTCGACGCGATCTTCTCGGCGGCGCGCTACCTCGCGGCCGCGGGCGGCGACAAGGACCTGCGCCAGGCGATCTTCGCCTACAACCACGCGGACTGGTACGTGGACTCGGTGATGCTGCGGGCCCGCCTGATCGCGGGCGTCCCGGACGCCGTGGTCGACTCGCTCACCGGCCTCACCGAGGGTCGCTTCCCCGTCTACGCGCACGCCCGCTACGCCGACGACCTCGCCGAGCGCCAGGTCTCGAGGCCCTCCCGCCGCGGCCGGAACGCCGCGCGCGTGATCGAGGGCTCCCCGTCCCGCCGCGGGATCGACATCTACGCGCGCAAGGGCGCGCCGGTGGTGGCGGTGAACGACGGCGTCATCAAGAAGATCGGCCGCTCCAAGCGGCGCGGCCTCTACATCGTCCTGCAGGACGTGTACGGGAACCGCTACACGTACGCGAAGCTCGGCCGCGTGTCGCGCCTCTATCCCGTCCCCAAGGTCGGCGCTGGCAAGCCGAAGAACGAGGCGAGCGCGCTGCCCGCGAACCGCAGGCTGCCCAAGCCGATCGGGCCGGCGACGGCCGGCCGCCAGGTCGCCTCCAGCGAGGCCGAGTCCCGCGGCGAGCGCGGGGCGCGGCGCAAGGCGGCCGCGCGCCATGCCGCGGCCCCGGCCCCCGCGCCGAAGGTCGCGACCAAGCAGCGCCTGTTCGCCCACCCCAGCCGGCCGGGCGCGCGCCGCCACGGCGGGCTCGAGCAGATCTTCAACGTGCGCGCGGCGGCGGCGGGCTTCACGAGCTTCCGCAACTACTTCTCCCGGGCCCTCGGGCTGAACGCCAAGAACGCGCGGCTCAAGCGCCTCCGCCGGGGCTCGCACGTGGTCGGCGGCACGATCCTGGGCCGCATCGGCAAGACCGACCCGAGGCGCGCGCCGCACGTGCACTTCGAGATCCGTCCTGCCGGCAGGGGCGCGCCGACGATCGACCCGAAGCCGATCCTCGACGGCTGGAAGCTGCTCGAGGCGACCGCGATCTATCGCGCCTCCGGCCGCAACGCGCTCTACTCGCGCAGCGGCGACAGCCTCTCGATCGGGCAGATCCTGCTGCTGCCGAAGCCGCTGCTCGAGCGCCGCGTGCTCTCGGACGGCCGCATCGACATCTACCCCGCGGGCCGCGAGGACATCCGCACCGGGCAGATCGACCGCCGCGTGCTCGCGACGCTCGAGTACCTGGCGGAGTCGGGCTTCGACCCGACGGTGACGTCGCTCAAGTCCGGCCACAGCTACTACACGGCGTCGGGCAACGTCTCCGAGCACAGCTCCGGCAACGCGGTCGACATCGCGGCGGTGAACGGAGTGCCGATCGCCGGCCACCAGGAGCCGGGCGGCCTCACCGAGCAGGTGGTCCGCCGGCTGGCGATGCTGCAGGGCACGATGCGCCCGCACCAGATCATCTCGCTGCTCGACCTCGGCGGGAACACGCTCGCCCTGCCGGACCACTACAACCACATCCACGTCGGCTTCCAGCCGCTCTTCGGCGAGAACCGCAAGGCCGGCCGGGAGGCGCTCGCTGTGCTAAAGCCGGGCCAGTGGAGCAACCTCGTGAAGCGGCTCGGGGAGATCGAGAACCCGGTGGTGCCGACGCACCCGTCGAAGTACGCGCTCCCGGCCCGCCACCGCGGCGGCGCCCACCGCGGCGCGAACGACTAGCGGCGCGCGCGTGGCGCGCTCCGGCCCGTTCGCGTTCGCTCAGCTCGAGTTCGGCTTCCAGCTCGGCCCCGCGGACGGGCGCTACGTCGTCCGCCCCAGGGCGGACGCCGAGGCCGAGCGCGTGATCGTGCTCTCGACCGTGGGCGCGCCGCCCGCGCGCGGGCGGCTCGCGCGGCGCCCGCGTCCCCGTCGCATCGAGCACGCCGCGCCCGCCGCCGTGCCCGTGACGCGGGCGACGATCGTGCGCGCGCGCCCGTTCGCCACCGAGCGGGAGGCGTCCGCGTGGCTGATGGAGCTGGCCGGGGACGCGGAGCGCCTGACGGCGGAGGTCGAGGACGCCGTGCGCGAGCTGAACCGCGCCCTGCGCGCCCACCGCGCCGCCGCCGCCGACCCCTACGCCCGCGACGTGAGCGCCGCGCAGGCGCTCGCCGTGCGGGTCGGCTATGGCGACGGCGAGCAGGTGGCCGAGGGACGCTTCCGCGACGCCTACGAGGTGCCGCGCGACGAGCGCCGGCGCAGGCGCGCGGAGCTGCTGCTACCCGACGAGCGCCTCGCGGCGGTGCTCGGCGGGCGCGACCCGGTGCTCGCGTGCGAGGAGCTGCTGCTGCGCGCGCGCGCCGACCTCGACGCCGGCCGCCTGCGCGAGGCGGCGCTCCAGGCGCGCATTGCGCTCGAGGCGCTGCTCGCCGAGCTGGGCGAGCGCGGCAGGCCGGCAGAGCGTCTGCGGCCCGCGGTGCGCGAGGCCGCGAACGCCGCGCTCACCCGCGAGCTCGACCCGGCGCTCGCCGCGTCCCTGCGCGACGCGGTCGCAGAGCTCGAGGCCGTGCTGCGCCGGGCGAAGTAGCCGCCGGTCGGCGGCCCTTGCCCGAACGAACCGCCGACCGGCCATCCCTCCCCCGAGGACGGGACCTCCCCGGGCCGGCGCGCGAGGCGCGGCCGCGGCTCGGTCCGGACGCCAGTCTAAGGCCGCCTAGTGTCGATCGCAACAGGCGCGCGCGATCCGCGGGCTCAGTCGAGCGCGTCGAGCACGGCCTCGAGCTCGGCGACCACGTCGCCCTCGAGCTTGGTGTCCGCCTCGCGGTCGTAGGGCGTCGGGCCCTGCGTGACGATCACGATGCGGCCGCCCGCGTCGAGCGTGACGCCCGGGAGCGACGCCACCGGGTAGACCTCGAGCGACGAGCCGATGCAGAGCATCAGGTCCGCCTCGCTCGCGAGTGCGTACGCATCGGCCATGGCGCGGTCCGGCAGCAGCTCGCCGAAGAGGACCACGTTGGGCTTGAGCGGCCGGATACAGGTCTCGCATTCGGGCGTGCGCACGCCCCGCTCGAGCAGCTCCAGGATGCGCTCGATGCGCACGCGGGCGCCGCACTCCGGGCACGTGCAGGTCTCGATCGAGCCGTGCACCTCGATCACGTTGCGCGAGCCGGCGCGCCTGTGCAGGCGGTCGATGTTCTGGGTGATGACGCCGCGCACGAGCCCGCGCTCCTCGAGCTCGGCGACGATCTCGTGCGCGCGGTTGGGCCGCTTGCCTCCCAACATGGCGAAGCGCTCGCCGTAGAAGCGCCAGAAGCGGTCCGGATCGCGCCGGAACACGTCGATGTGCGCGACCTCCATCGGGTCGACCTTCTCCCAGATCCCCTTGCCCGGCGTGCGGAAGTCCGGGATGCCGGACGGGACCGACACCCCCGCGCCGGTGAGCACCACGGCGCGGCGGGAGGCGGAGAGCAGCTCCGCCACCCGCTCGGCGCCGCGCGCAGACGATCCGAGCTGCGTCCTCATCTGCCCCGGAAGCTCGGACGGCGCTTGCCCAGGAAGGCGCCGATGCCCTCCTTCGCGTCCTCGGACCCGAAGGCGATCGCGAAGCCCTCGGCCTCGAGGCGCAGGCCCGCGTCGAGATCGCCCTGGTGGGAGCGCGACTTGATCTCGCGGATCGCGATCGGCGCCTGCTCCGACAGCTTGCGCGCCCACGAGAGCGCCGTGTCGAGCAGCTCGTGGTCCGGCACGACCTGGCTCACGAGCCCGAAGCGGTGCGCCTCGTAGGCCCCGATCGGGTCGCCTACCAGGTTCATCTCGAGCGCCTTGCCCTCGCCGACGAGCCGCGGCAGCCGCTGGGTGCCGCCGAAGCCCGGGACGATCCCGAGGTTGATCTCGGGCTGGCCGAAGATCGCGGACTCCGCGGCGATGCGGAAGTCGCACGCCATCGCGAGCTCGCAGCCGCCGCCGAGCGCGATCGAGTTCACCGCCGCGATCGTCACGGTCGACGACCGCTCCATCGCGCGCATGAAGCCGTGCGCGGACTCGAGCAGCTCGCGCCCCTCCTTCTCCGGCGACATCCTCGTGAACTCCTTGATGTCCGCGCCCGCGGAGAACGTGAAGATGCTCGAGGACGCGAACACGACCGCGCGGACCTTGCCGTCGAGCTCCTGCCACAGCTCGGCGAGCTCGCGCACCATCTGCGGCGAGAGCGCGTTGGTCGGCGGGCGGTTGAGCCAGACGATGGCTATGTCGCCGCGCGTCTCGAGCGCGACCGTCTCGCGCGACCCGTCCGGATCCGGCTTGGGGTACGGGAAGAACCCCTGGCCCGTCTTGACGCCGAGGCGCCCCTGCGCGACGAGGCGGCGCAGGATCAGCGGCGGCTCGAAGCTCTCGCCCCACTCGGAGCGGGCGCGCTCAAGCGCCTCGAGCACCTCGTCGAGCCCGCGCTGGTCCGCGCGCGCGAACGGGCCCGGCAGGATGCCGGCGCCCATCATCATCCCGATCTCGATGTCCTTGAGGGAGGCGACGCCCTCCTCGAGCACGAGGCAGGCTTCGACGAGCGCCTTGAGGCCGAAGCGCTCGACGAGATCGCCGGTGGCGGTCCGATCAGCTGCCGTGCTCATAGAAGCCCCTTCCCGTCTTCTGGCCGAGGTTGCCCGCCTCGACCAGCTCCTTCATTCGCGCGTGTACGAAGAAGCGCTCGTCGCCGTAGCTCTCCCTGAGGTGCTCGGCCACGTGCAGGACCGTGTCGAGGCCGAGCAGGTCGGTCAGGAAGAACGGCCCCATCGGAGCGGCCTTCGACTCCTGCACCACCCGGTCGATCTCCTCGACGTCGATCCCCTCCGCCTCCTGCACGCGCCAGATCTCCGAGATCGCGGAGGTGAGGATGCGGTTCACCACGAAGCCGGGGACCTCGCCGCAGACGATCGGCGTCTTCCCGATCCGCATCGCGAGGCTGCGCGCGGTCTGGACGGTCTCCTCGGAGGTCTCGTCGCCCTCGACGATCTCGATCAGGCGCATGATCGAGGCCGGGTAGAAGTAGTGGAAGCCGACGACCTTCTCCGGGCGGCTCGTGGCCTCGCCGATCTCGGTGATCGAGAGCGAGGAGGTGTTCGAGCTGAGGACGGCGTGGCCCGGCGTGACCGCGTCGAGCTCGGCGAACACCGCCTGCTTGATCGGCATGCGCTCGGGGACGGCCTCGACGACGAAGTCGACGTCGCCGAACCCCTCGTACTCGGTGGTGCCGACGATGCGCCCCATCACCTCCTCGAGCTGGGTGTCGGCCTGCTCCTGGGTGATCTTCCCCTTGCTCACGAGGCCGCCGAGCCTCCCCTGGGTGACCTGACGGGCCTTCTCGAGCCCCTGGTCGACGAACCTCTGCTCGACGTCCTTGAGCACGACCGGCACGCCCGCGGCGGCGATCGTCTGCGCGATCTCGCCGCCCATCGTGCCGGCGCCAACGACGGCGGCTTTGAATACGAACATCTGTGCTCCCTCCGGATTGCGGCCCGCGAAGGCTACAGAGCCGCCTCCTCGCTCGCCTCGGTCGCGAAGCGGCGGACCGTGCGGGCGAGCGAGTCGGAGAGCGCGCGGCGGATGAAGACGAGGTCCGTGATCCTGCCGAGGGGGCCGCTGCGCCAGACCGTGGTGGGCTCGAGCTCGTAGTCGAGAGCGAGCTCCAGCTCGCAGCCGTCGTCGCGGGCCGCGAAGGTGGCGGCGAGCATCCCGGCGAGCGCCTCCTCGAGCACCTCGCTGACGATGCGGGTCGAGCCGTCGGGGGCGCGCGTGCGCTCGAGCACGCGCTCGGTGACGTGACCGCGACCGCCCGGGACCGACGTCCACACGAGCTTGCCGCCCACCTCGGGCCAGGTGTCGTCGCGCTGCACGACGCCTGCGAACCCCTCGACGAACGTCGGCCAGCGGCTCGTGTCGGTCCACAGCGCCGCCGCGCGCGCCGCCGGGAGCGGCACGAGCCCCGACGCCCGCGCGACGGACATCAGCGGTCGTACACCTCGCCGACGATGGCGTCGATCGAGCGCGCGAGCGAGTCGAGGAACGGTCGCACCTCGGTGACCAGCCGCTCGTACTCGGCGCGGCCCTCCGGGGTGATCGAGTAGTAGCGGCGGCTGCGGCGCTCGGGGTGCTCCCAGCGCCCCTCGATCAGCCGCCGCGCCTCGAGCTGCCGCAGCAGCGGGTACATCGTGTTCGGGTTCACCGAGAGCACCCCGGCGGTGACGTCCGAGATCCGCTCCATGAGCTGGTTCCCGTAGGACGGCCCCGACTGGATGAAGTGGAGGACGAGCAGCGGCAGGATCGCCTTCTTGCGGAGCTCGCCGGTGAAGGGGTCGGAGTGCCCGGCGCCCGCCCCCCGCCGCTCGGCGATGCGGGCCGCCTCGGCCACGGCATCGCGGGCGGCCTGGTCTGGGCTGTCCTTCGCGGGAGGCATTGACAAGATCGTGACACCCTCGCCCGTCGGCGCCCCCGCTCCCCGGCGTCCGCGGCAGCCCGCCGCGGGCTGCTGCGCCGCGCCCGGCTACGAGCCGTCCGCCGCGGGGAGCGCCTGGCGGACGACGGGGCGCTTGGCGGCGCCCGCTTCGTCGAGGCGGCGCACGGGCGTCGTGTAGGGAGCGGCGCGGGCTATCTCCGAGTCCTCCTCCGCCTCGGCGAGGATCGCCCGGATCGCGTCTGCGAACGCGTCCAGCGTCTCGCGGGTCTCGGTCTCGGTCGGCTCGATCAGCAGGGCCTCCTCGACGAGCAGCGGGAAGTAGACCGTGGGCGGGTGGAAGCCGTGGTCGAGCAGCCGCTTCGCGAGGTCGAGCGTCTTGATGCCGAGCTCGCGCTTCATCGGCGCGCCCGAGAGCACGAACTCGTGCATGCACGTGCGCTCGTAGGCCGGCGGCAGGTAGCGGGCGACCGCGCGCAGCCTGGCCATCAGGTAGTTCGCGTTGAGGACCGCCGTCTCGCTCGCGTCCCTCAGGCCCTCGGCGCCGAGCGAGCAGATGTAGGCGTAGGCGCGCACGAAGCAGCCGTAGTTGCCCTGGAAGCCGCGCAGGCGGCCGATGCTCTTCGGGTAGCCATCCTCGCGCAGGTCGAAGCTGCCGTCCTCGAGCCTGACGATCCGCGGCGTCATCAGGTACGGCTCGATCCGGTCGGACACGGCGATCGGGCCGGAGCCCGGGCCGCCGCCCCCGTGCGGCTGGGTGAACGACTTGTGCAGGTTGAAGTGGACGATGTCGAAGCCCATGTCGCCCGGCCGCGTGATCCCCATGATCGCGTTCAGGTTCGCGCCGTCGTAGTAGAGCGTCGCCCCGACCCCGTGCACGATGTCCGCGATCTCGCGGATGTTCGAGTCGAACACCCCGAGCGTGTTGGGGTTGGTCAGCATCAAGCACGCGACGGACTCGTCCGCCTTGGCGCGCAGGTCGTCGAGGTCGACGCCGCCGTCGGGGCTCGTCCCGACCTTGACCACCTCGAGGCCGGCCATCGCGACCGTCGCCGGGTTGGTGCCGTGCGCGGTGTCGGGCGTGAGCACCTTCGTGCGCGTCTCGCCGCGGTCCTCGTGGTAGGCGCGCGAGAGCAGCACCCCTGCCAGCTCGCCGTGCGAGCCCGCGCTCGGCTGCAGGGACACGTGCGGGAGGCCGCTGATCTCGGACAGCGCCCGCTCGAGCCGCCACATCAGCTCGAGCGCGCCCTGCGCCCGCCCGGGGTGCTGGAAGGGGTGCAGCCGCGCGTGGCCGGCGAGCCCGGCGACCCGCTCGTGCAGGCGCGGGTTGTGCTTCATCGTGCACGACCCGAGCGGGTAGAAGCCCGAGTCGAGGTCGAAGTTGCGCTTGCTGAGGTTGACGTAGTGGCGGACGATCTCGGGCTCCGAGACCTCCGGCAGGCGGGCCGGCTCGGAGCGACGGAAGCGCTGCGGCAGCAGGCGGTCGGGGTCGACCCGCGGCACGTCGAGCGCAGGCGGCTCGAACGCCCGCCTCCCCGGCGCCCCCTTCTCGAAGATCGTCCTCGCCCGCTCGCGCTGCTGGGCGGTCTCGGCGAGCGGGCGCGCGCCGGTCCCGCCCGGCGGGCGCCCGTCGCGGGCGCCTGTCCGGGTGTCCGACAGCGCGCTCACGCGGCCACCGCCTCGCGCAGCACCTCGGCCAGGCGGTCGATGTCCGCGCGCGAGCGCTGCTCGGTGATCGCGACGAGCAGCGCGTTCTCCTCGCGCAGCGCGAGCCCCGGGTTGACGCCCCGGGTCGCGCAGCGCTCGACCACCTCGGCGACGGGCGCGGGCAGCCGCACCGCGAACTCGCGGATCACGGGCTGGGTGTGCAGCGGCTCGACCCCGTCGATCGCGCAGAGCGTCTCGCGCGCATAGTGCGTGCGCTGCAGCAGCAGCTCGGCGAGCTCGACGAGCCCCCGGCGCCCGAGCCAGGAGAGGTACACCACCCCGGCGAGCGCGTTGAGCGCCTGCGCCGTGCAGATGTTGCTCGTCGCCTTCTCCCGCCGGATGTGCTGCTCGCGCGTCTGCAGCGTCAGCACGAACCCCCGCCGTCCGTCCACGTCCACCGTCTCGCCCGCGATGCGGCCCGGCATCTGGCGGAGGTACTCCTCGCGGGCGGCGAAGAAGCCGAACGACGGCCCCCCGAAGTCGAGCCGGTTCCCGAGCGGCTGGCCCTCCCCGACGCAGACGTCGACCCCGCACTCGCCGGGCGGCTTGAGGATGCCGAGCGCGATCGGGTCGTAGGCCGCGACCACGACCGGCCCCTCGACGGCGGCGAGCGCCTGCGCGTCCTCGACCGCCCCGAGGAAGTTGGGGTTCTGGAAGAACACGGCCGCGGTCGCGCCGTCCACCGCCTCGCGCCAGGCGCCGAGGTCCGTGACGCCGTCGCGCAGCGGGACCACCGCGACCTCGGCGCCGAAGCCGCGCGCGTACGCCCGCAGCGTCTCGAGCGAGTGCGGGTGCACGCCCGCCGAGACGACGAAGCGGCCCTCGCCCCCGGCGAGCCGCGCGAGGTAGCCCGCGGACGCGAGCGCGGTCGGCCCCTCGTAGACCGAGGCGTTCGAGACCGGCAGCGCCGTCAGCTCGCAGATCGCGGTCTGGTACTCGAACATCACCTGCAGGCCGCCCTGCGAGATCTCGGGCTGGTAGGGCGTGTACGGCGTCAGGAACTCGGAGCGCGACATCAGCATGTCGACGAGCGCCGGGACGTAGTGGTCGTACATCCCCCCGCCGAGGAAGGACAGCTCGTCGTCGCAGGACACGTTCCGCTCCGCCAGCTCGCGCAGGTGCGCGAAGACGTCCTGCTCGGGCATCCCCTGCGGCAGGTCGAGCGGGCGCTCGAGGCGCAGCTCGGCGGGGATCGCGGCGAACAGCTCCTCGACGCTCGAGACGCCGATCTCGGCCAGCATCGCCTCGCGGTCGGCGGGTGCGAGAGCGGTGTAGCGGCTCATGCCGCGGCCACCGCCAGGGACTCGTAGAGCGGGTAGCGCCGCGCTATCGCCGCGCAGCGCTCGCGCAGCTCATCGCGGCGCGCGTCGAAGTCGGGGCCGAGCGCGACGCGGATCACCTCGCCGAGCTCGGCGAAGTCGTCCACCTGGAGGCCGCGCGTGGCGAGCGCCGGCGTGCCCAGGCGCACGCCCGACGAGACCATCGGCGGGCGCGGGTCGAACGGCACCGCGTTGCGGTTGGCGGTGATCCCGATGGCGTCGAGGCGGTCCTCGGCCTGCTTGCCGTCGAGCGGCGAGTGCCGCAGGTCGGCCACGACGAGGTGCACGTCCGTGCCGCCCGACCACACGCCGATGCCGTCGTCGGCGGCCTCGAGCAGCGCCGCGGCGATCGCCCGCGCGCCGGCGAGCGTGCGCTCCTGGCGCTCGCGGAACTCGGGGCTCGCGGCGATCCTGAGAGCGACCGCCTTCGCGGCGATGACGTGCTCGAGCGGGCCGCCCTGCTGGCCGGGGAAGACGGCCGAGTCGATCTTCTTCGCGTAGTCGGAGCGGCAGAGGATCATGCCGCCGCGGCCGCCGCCGAGCGTCTTGTGGATGGTCGTCGTGACGACGTCGGCGTGCGGCACGGGGCTGGGGTGCAGCCCCGCGGCCACGAGGCCCGCGAAGTGCGCCATGTCGACCATCAGGTAGGCGCCCACCTCGTCGGCGATCCGCCGGAACGCCGCGAAGTCGAGCTGCCGCGGGTAGGCGGACCAGCCGGCGACGATCAGCTTCGGGCGCGCCTCGCGCGCGATCGCCGCGACCTCGTCCATGTCGATCAGCCCGGTGTCCTCGCGCACGCCGTAGGGCACTACCTCGTAGAGGCGGCCCGATACGTTGAGGCGCATCCCGTGCGTGAGATGGCCGCCGTGGTCGAGCTTCATGCCCATGAGCCGGTCGCCCGGCTCGAGCAGCGCCTGGTAGACGGCGGCGTTCGCCTGCGCGCCCGAGTGCGGCTGGACGTTCGCGTGCTCGGCGCCGAAGAGGGCCTTGGCGCGGTCGATCGCGAGCTGCTCGGAGACGTCGACGTGCTCGCAGCCGCCGTAGTAGCGCCTGCCCGGGTAGCCCTCCGCGTACTTGTTCGTCAGCACGCTGCCCTGGCACTCGAGCACGGCCCGGGGCACGAAGTTCTCGGAGGCGATCATCTCGAGCGTCGTCTGCTGACGCTCGAGCTCGCGCGCGAGCACCGCGGCGATCTCGGGGTCGACCTCGGCGAGCGGCCGCTCGAAGAAGCCGGGCGGCAGGGCGGTCATCGCGCGCCCCCGCATCGGCTCGGGACCTCGGACGGGCTGCGCGGCTCTCTCGTCATGCGTCGACCTCCTCCTTGCGGTAGATGGGACGCGGCACGACCCGCGCCCGGCGCGTCGTGCCCCGCACGTCGATCTCGAGCTCGGTGCCCACCTCGGCGCGCTCGGCCGGGACGTATGCGAGCCCCGCGCCGATCCCGAGGCAGGGCGAGAGCGTGCCGCTCGTCACCACGCCGCCGCCGAGCACGGGGTTGCCCGCGCGCGCGATCCCGGCGTCGACCATGGTGAAGGAGACGAGCCGCTCGGCCGGCCCGGCCGCGCGCACGGCGGCGACGGCCTCCGAGCCGATGAACCCCGTCTCCTCCTTGCAGCACCAGCCGAGCCCGGCCTCGATCGGCCCGCGCTCGGGAGAGAGGTCGTTGCCGTAGAGGTGGTAGCAGGCCTCGAGGCGCAGCGTGTCGCGCGCGCCCAGCCCGACCGGCCCGGCGCCGCCGGCGACGACCGCGTCCCAGACGGCGGCCGCGTCCTCCGGCGCGCAGAGGATCTCGACGCCGTCCTCCCCCGTGTAGCCCGTCCCGCAGACGAGCGCCGGGCGGCCGGCGACGGCGAGCTCCGCCGTGTGGAAGCGCGCGGGCAGCTCCCCGTCGGCGAGCGCCGCCACCAGGCCGCGCGCGGCCGGCCCCTGCACTGCGAGCATCGCGTAGGCGTCGGCGCGGTCGACCACCTCGACGTCGAACCCCGCGGCGTGACGTTGCATCCAGGCGAGGTCGCGCTCGTGGTTGGCCGCGTTGGTGACGGTGAGGTAGCGGGCCTCGTCGAGCCGGTAGGTGAAGAGGTCGTCGAGCACGCCGCCGTCCTCGCGGCAGAGGAGGGAGTACTGCGCGCCGCCGACGTCGATGCGGGCGACGTCGTTGGTGAGCACGCGCTGCAGGAACGCCTGGGCGTCGGGGCCGCGCGTCTCGATCTGGCCCATGTGGGAGACGTCGAAGACGCCGGCGGCCTCGCGCACGCGCAGGTGCTCGGCGCGGATCCCCTCGTACTGGACCGGCATCTCCCAGCCCGCGAAGGGAACGAGCCGCGCGCCCGCGGCGACGTGGCGGGCGTGCAGCGCGGTGCGGCGCAGCGACGGCACGAGCGGTAGGTTGTCAGACCACAGTCCACGTGTCAACTTGGCCGTCGGCCAATCCCTCGCCCGCCCGGCCGTCGGCCATCCTCGCCCCCAGGCTGCCCGCCGTCCTTGACCCCGGCCGCCAGCCAGCCTTGACCCCAGGTCCCCAGAAGAGTAATGTGGTCAGTCGTATGACCACTACGGGACGGACGTACTTCACCCACCTGGACTGGGCGCTCACCGCCGACGCCGACGACCGCCAGCTGCGCGACGCCACGCTGGTCATCGAGCGCGACCGCATCCTCGCCATCGGGCCCTCCGACGAGGTCCTCGCCGAGCACCCGCCGAGCGAGCGCGACGAGGTGCGCGACGCCAGGCGCCTGGGCGTCACGCCCGGCTTCGTCGACACCCACGTGCACCTCTCGGAGACGCTCTCGCGCGCGGTGTTCCCGGACAACCTCGCGACCCGCGCGTGGGTGTTCCACTGGGCCAAGCCGTTCTACGCGCACGTCAGCGAGTCGGACGAGAGCGTCAGCGTCTCGCTCGGCACCACCGAGATGCTGCGCTGCGGCACGACCTGCTTCCTCGACATGGGCGCCCAGAACGACCCGGGCGTCACCGCGCGCGCCGCGGCCGAGACGGGCATCCGCGGCATCACGGGCCGCCACGCCGCCGACAACAAGCCGGCGGAGATCCCGCCGGGGTGGTCGGACGAGATGGTCGAGCACCACTTCTTCCCCAACCACGAGGTCGCGCTCGAGGTCCTCGAGCAGTGCGTGCGCGACTGGGACGGCTACGCCGACGGCCGCATCCGCTGCTGGGTCAACATCGAGGGCAAGGAGCCGTGCACGCTCGAGCTGCACGTCGGCGCGCGCGCGCTCGCGGAGCGGCTGGGAGTGGGCACCACCTACCACATCGCCTCGAACATCGAGGAGTCCCAGATCTCGGAGCGCCGCTACGGCCGCTGGCCCGTGACCCGCATCGCCGAGCACGACGGCCTCGGCTCGAACCTCGTGCTCGCGCACGCCGTCGCGGTCAACGACGAGGAGGTCGGGCTGCTCGCAAGCCACGGGACGAGCGTCGCGTTCTGCCCCTCGACCTCGCTCAAGCTCGCCAAGGGCGCGACCTGCATCGGCAAGTACCCCGAGCTGCTCGACGCCGGCGTCACCGTCGGGCTCGGCACCGACGGGGTCTCCGCCGCCGGCAACATGAACCTGATGCGCCAGCTCTACCTCGTCGCGGGGCTGTTCAAGGACGCGCGGCTCGACGCCGACCTCGTCGGCGCCCGCAAGGCGCTGCGGATGGCGACGATCGAGGGGGCGCGCGCGCTCGGCTGGGACGACGAGATCGGCTCGCTCGAGCCCGGCAAGAAGGCCGACTTCGTGCTCTTCGACCTCGACCACTTCGAGTGGGCGCCGTTCCACGACCCGCTGCAGGCGCTCGTCTGGTCGGTCAGCTCGGCGAGCATCGCCGAGACCTGGGTCGACGGCCGGCGCCTCTACCACGACGGCCGCGTGGTGACCGTCGACGAGCCCGCGCTGCGCGCGGAGGCGCGCGAGCGGGCGGCGGCGATCGTCAAGCGCGCCGGCCTGCACGGGGACGTGCCGGTCACGACGTCGCTGTATGAGTAGCGGCGGCGCGCGCGAGCTCGCGGCGGTGGCGCTGCCCGGGCGCGAGGGCGTCTGGGACGTCCGGCTCGAGAACGGTCGCGTCGCCTCCGTCGAGCGCTCGGCCGCGCCGCCGTCGGGCCGGCTCGTGCTGCCGGCGTTCCACGAGCCGCACACGCACGGCGACCGCGCCTTCGCGCCGATCCCGCGCGTGCCGCGCGACCTCCTCGACGCGATCGAGATGACCGAGGCCATGCGCGCGACCTTCTCCCCCGAGGAGGTGGAGGAGCGCGCGCTCGAGCTGTTCCGCCGCGCGGCGGCGCACGGCGCCGTGCGCATGCGCACCCACGTCGACCACTCGCCGATGGACGGCGGCAAGCGCGACCGCCGCGCCGTGCGCGCGGCGGCGAGGCGGATGGGCGGCGAGCTCGAGGTCGAGATCGTCGCCTTCGCGACGCGCGAGCTAGACCCGGTCGAGCGCCGCAACCGCGACGCGCTCGCGGCCGCGCTCGAGGACGGCGCGGACGTGCTCGGCGCCTTCGTCGCCCTCAACCCCGATCCGGCCGCCTCGCTCGACGCGCTGCTCGACCTCGCGCGCGACACCGGCGCGCCGGTCGACGTCCACCTCGACGAGCACTGCGACCCGGACGCCTCGTGGCTCGAGCACCTCGCGGACGCGACGCGGGCGCGCGGCCTGGAGGGCCGCGTGACCGCCGGCCACTGCTGCGCGCTCGCGATGCTCCCGCGGGTGCGCGCCCGCCGGGTGGTCGAGAAGGTCTCCGACGCGGGCATCACGATCGTCGTGCTGCCGGCGCTCAACCTCTACCTCCAGGGCCGCGGCAACGGGACGCCGCGCGTGCGCGGGCTCACGCTCGTGCACGAGCTCGTGGCCGACGGCGCGCCCGTCCGCTTCGGCTCGGACAACGTGCGCGACGCCTTCTACCCCTACGGGGACGCCGACCCGCTCGAGGCGGCCTGGCTGGCGGGCGTGGCCGCCCAGCTCGACGACCCCTCCGCGCTGCTCGCGGGCGTCTGCGGCGGCCGGCGCGGCGTGGAGCCCGGCGACCCGGCCGAGCTCGTGGTCGTGCCGGCGGACTCGCTCCAGGACGCGCTCGCGCGCCGCCCCGGGCCGCGTCAGGTCGTCCGCGGCTGAGTCAGGCGCTCTCCATCACCTTGCGCACCGAGGCGATGTGGTCCCTGGTCGCCTTGCGCGCCGCGGGGCCGTCGCCCCGCTCGATCGCCGCGACGATCGTCCCGTGCTCCCTGGCCGACGCCTTGCCCCGGTTCACGGGCGCGAAGAACACCGCGCGCGACTCCGCCAGGTGGTGGTGCAGCTCGGCGAGCAGGTTGCGCAGGAGCTCGCTACCCGACGCCGCCGCGATCGCGAGGTGGAACTCCGTGTCGAGGTCCGCGAGCCGGTCGGCGCGGCCCTCCTCCGCCGCCTCGGCGAAGGCCTCGTGGGCGCGCCGCACGGCGGCGATCTCCTCCGGGTCGCGGCGGTTCGCCGCCTCCTCGCCGGCGAGCTCGTCGAGCGCGGAGCGCACGTGCAGGAGCTCGAGCACCTCGCCCCGGTTGGCCTTCATCCAGCGGCTCAGGTCCCGCGTCGCGCGCTGCGCGGGGTCGACGACCATCGTCCCCGCCCCGTGCTTGACCTCGACCAGGCCGACGGCCTCGAGGGAGCGCAGCGCCTCGCGCACGCTGACGCGGCTGACGCCGAACATCTGCGCGAGCTCGCGCTCGGAGGGCAGGCGGTCGCCGACGGCGTAGTCGCCGCTGCGGATCGCCTGCTCGAGCTGGTCGCGCACCTGCTGGGAGCGCGACACGAGCTGGAGCCGCGAGAAGCCTCGATGGTTGGATGGCTGGGTCATGTTCCGGTCCGCAGCGGCCGGCACCTCAAGCGTAGGTCAGTCTTCAACATGTCAGACCGACCGGCGGAACGCGAGCGTCCTCCGCCCGGGCGCGACCGAGGGAACGTGAATTCTGACCGCTCAGGCGCGCTTGTGCAACAGCGCCTCGGCTAGGCCGGCACGCCCGAGGGCCGCGTGACGCACTGCCCGCGGCCGGCCGCGTCCGGGTCCACCTCGCCGTTCTCGTAGACGACGCGCCCGCGCGCGACCGTCAGCACCGGCCAGCCGCGCAGCTTCATCCCCTCGTAGATGCAGGTGCCCTTGCCAGCGTGGACGACCTCCCGCTCGCCGTCGAGGTCGACGAGCACGAGATCGGCGTCCGCGCCGGGCTGGAGCGCGCCCTTGCGCGGGTAGAGCCCGAAGCGCCTGGCGGGCGTGTAGGAGTTCATCTCGACGAGCCGCGACAGCGGCAGCCCGCGCTTGTGCACGCCCTCCGTGATCAGCAGGGGAAGCTCCCACGGGAAGGAGACGATGCCCGGCTTCTCCTTCCACAGGTCCTCGCCCTTCTTGGGGAAGAAGGGGACGTGGTCCGAGCCGAGCGAGCGCACCTGCCCGGCGAAGATCGCCCGCCAAAGCCCCTCGACCTCGTTGCGGTCGCGCAGCGGCGGCGAGATCTTCGCGCGCATGTCGAGGTCCTCGTCGTAGCAGGTGCGCGTGAGGTAGTGCGGGCAGGTCTCGATCGTCACGTCGACGCCGCGCGCGCGGGCGAGCTCGGCCAGCGGCGGCGCCCCGGCGGCGGTGGTGTGGACGACGTAGAGCGGGCAGCCGGTGAGCTCCGCGAGCGTGATCATGCGCTGGACGGTCTCGACCTCGCAGAACGCCGGGCGCGACTCGGTGTAGGCGCCGAGGTCCTGGCGGCCGGTCGCCATCAGCTCCCCCTTGAGCCAGGTGGCGATGCCCGTGTTCTCGCAGTGCACCGACACGACCCCGCCGGGGATGCCCGCGACCGTGCGCATCGTCGCGTAGACCCACCCATCCGTGGCCGGCACGATCCCGATCGGGTTGTCGGGCTCGTAGCCGAAGTACAGCTTGAATGACCGCACCCCGGTCTCCTCGACGATGCGCGGGATCTCGTACACGTGCTCCTCGCGCTGGATCCCGAAGTGGAAGCCGAAGTCGATGTGGACGTTCTCCTCGCCGACCGCGCGGCGCTCCTCGTAGAACGGAATGTACGACTCGGCCTTGTTGCGGATGTAGAGCAGGATCGTCGTTATCCCCCCGCTGGCGGCCGCGGCCGTCTGGTCGCGCATGTCCTCGTCGTAGGGGTAGTTCACGCCGAGGTGGCAGTGCGGGTCGATCACGCCGGGCAGCAGCGCGAGCCCGTCGGCGTCGATCTCGCGCGTGCCGTTGGGCAGGGCGTCGTCGGCGGCGACGGCGACGATGCGCTCGCCCTCGACCGCCACGCCGCCGTGGAACTCGCCCGCGTGCGTGACGACGCGGGCGTTGCGGATGACGAGATCGGCTTTCATGCGCTCCCCTTCCCTGCTTCGCGTTCTTCGATGCGCCGAAGGATCCCCGACCACTGGCTGGCGCCGACGGTCACGGGGGCGCGGCGGCCGAGCCCCCGGGCCCAGACCGCGCGGTGGCCGAGCCGGCGCGCCAGCTCGAGGTCGACGCCGCCCGGGGGTGCCGCGAGGTCCATCACGAGCGAGCCGGGCGGCAGCGCCTCGAGCACCTCGCAGCCGACCACTGGGGCCGGCACGGTCGAGAAGACCATCGAGAAGCGCCCCGCGTGCGCGGGCAGGTCCGCGAGCGGCAGCGGCCGGGCGCCGATCGCGTAGGCGTCGGCGCGCTGGACCGGGTTACGCGCCGCGACCGTCACCTGGGCCCCGAGGGCGCGCAGCGTCTTGGCGAGCAGCCCGCCGATGTTCCCGTAGCCGACGACCACCACCTCGCTCGCGTGGATCGTCACGTCGGTGTGCTCGATCGCGATGCGGATCGCGCCCTCGACGATCGCGGGCGCGCGCAGGAGCATCAGCTCCCGGTCGTGCTCGTACTCGAGCAGCGCGATCCCAAGCGACTCGGCGGCGGCGCGCAGGCCGTCGTCGGCGAGGCCGAGCACGATCGCCGCGCCCGGCGCCATGCGTCCCAGCAGCTCGGCGGTCGGCACGATCGGCTCGGGGTGCTCGGGCGCGAAGAGGCTGCCGTCGGCGGCGATGCCCGGGATCGGGAAGAGCGCGTAGTCGGCGTCCTCGAGCGCCTCCGCGGCCGACCCGGCGAGCGTCACGCCCTCGATGCCCCCGGACGGCCAAGGGAAGCCGAAGGCGCGCACCCGCGCGCCGGTCGTCGCCGCGCGCCGGGCGATCTCGCGCTCGCGCTCGTCGCCCGCGACGACGGCGATCCGCAGCGAGCTCCAGTCGGTCATCGTCCACCTCCAGTCCCGGCAGTGGCGCGCACGCGCTCCAGCACGCCGGCCGCGTCGAGCCCGGTGAGCCCGAGGCGCTCGGCGTCGAGCCCCGCCGCGGCCACGCCCCCCTCGACGAGCGTGTCGGCCAGCTCGAGCAGCGCCCGCGCGACCGGGGTCTCCACGCCGGCGATCTGCGCGAGCACGCAGAACGGCAGCACGCCGTAGCCGAAGTCCTCCGTGTAGTACCGGTGCGCCAGCGATCCCGGCGCCTGGATGACGCGGTTCGCCTCGCCCTCTGCGATCGCCCTGCGCAGGTCGCCCTCCGCAGCGGCGCCCGGCTCGACGGTTCCGATCGCCGCCATCTCGTCGAGCAGCGGGTCGAGCTCGTGGCCGAACGCCCGCGCGACCGCGAGCCGCTCTGCGTCGAGCGCCGCGATCACCCGCGCGACGGCGGGCGTCGTGCCGTCGGCGTAGAAGCGGAAGGCGCCGCCGGTGGCCTCGACCCAGGCCGCGCCGAGCACCGCCGCGGGCGGGTGCAGGACGAGGTTGACGTTCGCGAGGCCGGTCGCGAGCACGTCGCGCTCGCGCCTCACCGACGGGTAGAGCTCGCACGCCCAGTCGAGCGCGGTCTCGCCTCCAGGCAGGCAGGCGCCGCGCACCCGGCCGGCGACGCCGGTCACGCGCACGGCGTCCGGCTCGGGCTTGCGCGCGACGTAGGTGAGCGTCGAGAGCTCGGCGAGCGGGGGCGCCGCCGCGCCCATGCGCGCGGCGAGGTGCAGCGCCCCGCCGGTGTGACCGGGGTTGAGGACGACGGGCAGCTCGGCGCGCGCCTCGAGCAGCGCGTCCGCTACCGCGTCGTGCGCGAGCGCGGGCAGGCACACGAGCGCGACGTCGGCGCCCTCGAGCGCCTCCGCCAGGCTCGGCGTGATCCGCTCGAGCGCGGTGAAGCCGTGCCCGAGCGCTCCGGCGTGCCGCACGCCGCCGGCGGCGCGGAAGGGCTCGAGCGTCGCCGGCGAGCGGTTCCACAGCGAGACCGCGTGCCCCGCCGCCGTCAGCTCGACGGCCGCCGCGGCGCCCCCCGCCCCCGCGCCGAGGATCGCGACGGTCGCCATCTCAGAGCGCCGCCGCGCCGGCCGGGTCCAGCGCGTAGTGGCGGAGCTTCTCCTCGTCGACCTCGACCCCGAGGCCGGGCCCGTCGGGGCAGAGGAGCCGCCCGTCGGCGAAGCGCAGCGGCTCGGCGATGATGTCGTCGAGGTAATAGACGCCCGCGATCCGCGGCCCGTCGACGCCCTCGATGCGCGTGACCGGGCACACGCTTGGCAGGATCGCGCGCTCAAGAGACACGCCGAGGTGCAGGTTCGCGGCGTTGCCGATGCCCATCTCGATCGAGCCGCCGATGTCGCAGTACATCCCGAGCGAGGCGGCGATCTCGGCCTGCTGGCGGGCGCGCCACAGCCCGCCCGGCTTGGTGACGTAGCAGGAGAAGCACTGCGCCGCCCCCAGCTCGTGCAGCTCGAGGATGTCGAGCGCTGTCCAGGCGGACTCGTCCGCCATCACGGGCGTGTCGATGCGGCGGGCGACCTCGGCGAGCGCGTGCGCGCCGGCGAGCGGCTGCTCGCAGAGGAAGATGCCGTGCTCCTCCTGGGCGCGCGTGACGGTGACCGCCTCGTGGATCGTCTGGTAGCCCTCGTTGCCGTCGACGCGGATCTTGATCGCGTCGCCGAGCCGCTCGCGCAGGGCGCGCACCAGCGCGACGTCGCGCTCGGGGTCGAGGCCGGTCTTGCACTTGATCGTCTTCGCGCCCTCGGCGACGGCCTGCTCGGCCTCCTCGACGCATCGCTCGACCGGCATGATCCCGAGCGAGTGCGCGACCTCGATGCCGTCGCGGCGCTTGCCCCCCAGCAGCCGCCAGACCGGCACGCCGAGCGCCTTGCCGGCCGCGTCGTGACAGGCGATGTCGATCGCCGCCTTGGCGTAGGGGTTGCCCTTCACGACCTTGTCCATGCGCTCGTGGATCACGCCGATGTCCGCCGGGTCGAGCCCCTCGATCGCCGGCAGCAGGTAGTCGAGCACGAGGTGGCGCACGGTGACGGGCGTCTCACCGTACTGGCGCATGTGCGCGCCGCCCCAGGTGGCGATCGCCGGCGACTCGCCCCAGCCGCTGATGCCCTCGTCGGTGTCGAGCCGCACGATCGCGTGGTGGCCGATCGGGGTCTCCATCTTGGAGGCCCAGGTGTGCTCGCGCCGAGAGGGCAGCGCGACGAGGAACACTTCCGCGCCGGTGATCTTCATTCAGGCTCCGATCGTCAGGATGTCGCTGGCTTCGGTGAGGAGCTCGAACCCATCGGCGGTGATGAGGACCTCGTCCTCGATCTGCATGCCGAACTCGCCCTCGACTGAGGTCAGCGGCTCGATGCAGAGCACCATGCCCTCCTCGAGCGGGATCGAGGTGAGCGGGTTGATGAACGGCTCCTCGTGGAGGGTCACGCCCAGGCCGTGCCCGACGAAGTGGTACGCGGGTAGCCCGGCCTCGGTCATGGCGTCGTGGTAGATCGCGTAGATGTCCGAGCTGATCGCGCCCGGCCGCAGCGCCTCGAGGCAGCGGCGGTGGACGTCGTAGAGCAGGCCGTAGACCTTGCGCTGCTCGGCCGTCGGCTCGCCCACGATCGCGGTGCGCGCCACGTCGGAGTAGTAGTGCCCGGCGGTCCCGATGACGTCGGTGCGCACGATGTCGCCCGGCCGCAGGACCCTGTCGGTCGGCGGCGCGTTGAGGTGCGCCGAGCGCTCGCCGGAGCCGACCACGAGCATCGTGAGCGCGTCGCCGCCCGCCTGGTGGTAGCGCTCGGTGATGAGGTTGCCCAGCTCGCGCTCCGTCGAGCCGACCGAGACGAGCTTGACGCACTCCTCGGTGATCCGCTGCGCGGCCTGGCCGATGTGGCGGATGGCGTCGATCTCGGAGCCCGTCTTGAGCATGCGCAGGTCCTGCCAGAGCGCGTCGACGGGGCGCAGGTCGGCGTCGGGGAGCGCCTCGCGGAAGCGCTCGTAGTCGGCGTGTGTGAGGTAGCCGATCTCGACGCCGATGCTGGCGCTCCCAAGCCCGCGCTCGCGCAGCGAGGCGGCGATCACGTCGATCGGGTGCTCGACGAACTCCTCGTAGGCGGTGACGCGGTCGAGCCGGGACTGCGAGCGCACGAGCGGCGCCTCGAGCTTGACGGTCACGACCTCGGTGTCGGCGCCGTCCGCGGGGATGATCGCGGCGGCCAGGCGCGAGCGCACAGTCTTCTGGGACGGCGGCGCCGCGCCCGACGCGTACGCCAGGTTCTCGGGCGACATGGGCACGATCGCGTCGAGCCCCGCCTCGCCCATCGCTTCCCGCACCTTGGCGAGGACCTCGTCTCCGACCGCCAGCTCGCTCACTTGCCTCCCTCCTCCGAGGGCCCGATGAGCTCGACCTCGTTGCCGTCCGGGTCCTCGAGATAGACCGACAGCCCGTACGCGTTCGGCTCGGGCCCGCGGATCACCCGCACCCCGGCGGCCCGCGCGCGCTCGACGAGCCCCGAGAGGCCGCGGACGTGGAACGCGATGTGGTCGAAGTTCGCGCCGTCGCCGGGCTTGCGGCCGCTCGTGATCCCCATGCGCTGCTCGGTCAGGATGAGCGGGCGCCCGTCGCGGAACCGCTCCCGCTTGCGCACCTTGAAGCCGAGCAGGTCGACGTAGAAGCGCTCGGCCGCGTCGATGTCGGTGGTCTGCAGCAGCAGATGGGCGAGCCCCTCGACCTCGGCGCCGCGGCCCGCGCCGTCGAGCCAGTCGATGACCTCCTGCGAGGTGGCCAGCTCGCCGAGGTAGTGCGACCACACGGCGTGCGCGGTCGGCTCCCACTCGGGGCGCACGGCGGCGATGCAGTCGGTGACGGCGACGACGTCGTAGTCGCGCAGGTACGCCTCGCGGAGCGTCGTCTCGACGCACGCGTTGGCGGTGACGCCCGTGACGAGCAGCGCCTCCACGCCGAGCATCCGCAGCAGCGCGTCGAGGCGGGTCTCGTGAAACGCCCCGAAGCGGTGCTTGACGACGACGTAGGTCGGGTCGTCGGCGAGGTCCTTCAGCTCGTCGACGATCTCCGCGTCCCAGGTGCCGGCGAGCGCGCTCACGCGCTTGCGCTTGGCGGTGTGCGAGGCGAGGCGCTTGCGCGCCCGGCTCGCGTCGTCGGGCAGGTGGACCTGGAGGGTCCAGATCACCGGCATCCCCGCGGCCCGGCAGCGCTCGATCAGCCTGCGGTGAGGCGCGATCGTCGCCTGGGCGGGCTTCACGTCGACGCCGGAGGCCCCGAGCGTGCCCTCGTCGTGGACGAAGGCGTTCTGCATGTCGATGACGAGCAGCGCGGTGCGCGCCGGATCGAGCGCGGCGATGCTCATACGTCCGTCCGATCCACGCCGAGGACCCCAGCGCGCGCCCAGTTCTCCTTCGAGACCTCGTGGATGATCACGTGCAGGGCGTCGGGGCGCGCGTCGGCGTGCTCGACCATCGCGTCGGTGATCGCCTTGCAGAGGGCGCGCTTCTGCTCGACCGTGCGCCCTTCCCAGAGCTCGACGATGACGACCGGCATCAGGCGGCCTCGCTCGCGAACTCGGCCTCGTACTCGGCCCGATCGGCTGCGATCACGCAGACGTCCGTGCCGACTTCCACGGTCTGCCCCTCCTCGACGAGCGCCTTGGCGAACACCCCGCCCACGGGGGAGGGAAGCTCCATCTGCGCCTTCTCGGACTCGACCATCGCGAGCACCTCGCCCTGGGCGACGTCCTCGCCGGGGCCGACCATCCACTCGGTGATCGTCCCCTCCTCCATCGACAGCCCCCACTTGGGCATCTTCACGATCTCAGCCATCGTCAGGCCACCTTCTCCGTCGCGCCGACGAGCTCGCGCGCCGTCTCGACGATGCGCTCGACGCTCGGCAGCATCGTGCTCTCGAGCTGCGGCGCGTAGGGGTGCGGCGTCGGGTGCGCGCCGACGCGGCGCACGGGCGCCTTGAGCAGGTCGAACATCTCCTCGGCCGCGATCGCCGCGATCTCGGCCCCGAAGCCGGAGCGCACCACCGCCTCGTGGACGGTCATCAGCCGGCCCGTGCGCTCGAGCGAGGCCCGCAGGCCGTCGCGGTCGAACGGGACGAGGCTGCGCACGTCCCAGACCTCGGCCGAGATGCCGTCCCGCTCGAGGATCTCCGCCGCCTCGAGCGCCTGGTGGACGCCCTTCATGTAGGCGGCGATCGTGAGGTCGCTCCCCTCGCGCACGACCTTCCCCTCGGCCAGGCGCGCGGGCTCGACCTCGTCGGGCACCTCGCCCTTGGTGTTGTAGAGCATGCGCTGCTCGAAGAACATCACCGGGTCGGGGTCGCGGATGGCCGCCTTCAGGAACGCCTTGGCGTCCGCGGGCGTCGAGGGGGCGACCACCTTCAGCCCCGGGACGTGGGTGAACCACGCCTCGAGCGACTGCGAATGCTGACCGGCGGTCGAGCCGTTCGTGCCGCAGAGCATGCGGATCACGAGCGGGGCCGACAGCCGCCCGCCGCTCATGTAGTGGATCTTGGCGGCCTGGTTGACGATCTGGTCCATCGCCAGGGCCGCGAAGTCGTTGAACATGATCTCGACGACGGGCCGGGCGCCCATCATCGAGGCGCCCAGGGCGGCGCCGACGATCGCCTCCTCCGAGATGGGCGTGTCGTAGACGCGCGACTCGCCGTACTTGTCGAGCAGCCCCTTGGTGATGCCGAACGAGCCGCCCGGCTTGCCGATGTCCTCGCCGAGCAGGATCACCTGCTCGTCGCGCGCCATCTCCTCGTCGAGCGCCTGCGTGATCGCCTGCGCGAACCGGATGGGCTTCATCGCAGCGCCTTTCCTTCGATGCTGTCCACGTACACGTGCTCGAACGTCTCGGCCGGGTCGGCGAACGTGCCGGCCGCCGCGAACTCGGCCGCCTCGTCGAGCCGCTGCTCGACCTGCGCCCGCACCGCCTCGATCTCCTCCTCCGGGACGCCGAACTCGGAGACGAGCCGCGCGGGGAACGTGACGAGCGGATCGCGCTCGAGCCACTGCTCGAGCTCGCCCTCGGGCCGGTAGGCGCACATGTCGCCCTCGTAGTGGCCGCGGTGGCGGTAGGTCTTGCACTCGACGAGGGTCGGGCCCTCGCCGGCCCGCGCGCGGGCGACCGCCTGCGCCACCTTCTCGCGCACGTCGAGCACGTCGTTGCCGTCGGCGATCACGCCCGGCATCGCGTACGCCGCGGCGCGGTCGGCGACGTCCGCCACGGGCGACTGCTCCGACTGGGCCGTGAACTCGCCGTAGAGGTTGTTCTCGCAGACGAAGATCGCCGGCAGCTTCCAGAGCGAGCAGAGGTTGAGCACCTCGTGGAAGGCGCCCTGGTTGGCGGCGCCGTCGCCGAAGAACGAGACGGCGACACCCCCCTGGCCGCGCCGCTTCTGCTGGAGGGCCGCGCCGCCCGCGATCGGGATCCCGCCGCCCACGATGCCGTTGGCCCCGAGGAAGCCGAGGTCGGTGTCGATCATGTGCAGCGAGCCGCCCTTGGAGCGGTTGTAGCCCTCGACGCGGGCGTACAGCTCCGCGTACATCCGGCCCGGATCGGCGCCGCGGGCGAGCATGTGGCCGTGCCCGCGGTGGGTGGAGAGGATCACGTCGTCGGGGCCGAGCGCCGCGCAGGTGCCGACCGCCGCAGCCTCCTGCCCGATGCACGGGTGGAGGAAGCCGGGGATGTGCCCGGCGAGACGGTACTCCGACGCGCGCTCCTCGAACCGGCGGATGAGGAGCATCCGCTCGAAGAGCCCGACGAGCGTCTCCTGATCGAGGCGCCCGTCGACCGCTGTGGTCATCGCTGCTTCCTCCTCCGACATTGGCTAGACGTCAGTCCAGTTTAGGAGGCCGTGAATCCACCGTCAACCACGACGGGCGAGCCGACGAAGTAGGAGGCCTCGTCCGACAGCAGGAACGCCGCCGCCGCCGCGATCTCCTCCGGCTCGGCGAAGCGGCCGATCGGGTGCTTCTCGCGGAACGCGTCCGGGTTCGCGCGCTCGGCCATCAGGCGCTCGAGCAGCGGCGTGTTCGTCGATCCCGGGCAGAGGCAGTTAGCGCGCACGCCCGCGCGCGCGTACTCGACCGCGATCGAGCGGGTGAGGTTCAGCACCGCCCCCTTCGCCGCGCTGTAGGCCGCAAGCCCCGGCGCCCCGCCGAGCGACGCCGTCGAGCCGAGCGTGACGATCCGGCCCGAGCCCTGCGCCGTGAAGCGCGGCAGCGCCGCTCGGCAGCAGAGGAAGGTGCCCGTCACGCTCACGTCGAGCACACGCCGGAACTCGTCGGGGTCCATCTCGTGCGTCGGGCCGGTCCAGTGGATGCCCGCCGCGAGCACCAGGCCGTCGAGGCCGCCAAGGCCCGCGGCGGCCTCCTCGACCAGCCGCTCCGCGTCCGCCGGGTCGGTCACGTCGCCGCCGAGCGCCAGCGCGGCGATGCCGTTCTGCGGCGGCCGCAGGTCCGCGGCGGCCACGGCGGCGCCCTCGACCGCCAGGCGCCGCACGCAGGCGAGCCCGATCCCCCCGGCCGCGCCGGTGACGAGGACCCTCAGTCCCTCGAGCCCGCGCATGCGTACGGGAAGACCTCTCTGATCGCCTCGACCGCGGCGTCGCTGTCGCCGTCGATCGGGATCACCTCGAACGTGAGCTGGCGGTCGTAGCCGGCCTCCTCGAGGACGCGGCGGATGTGGTGGAAGTTGATCTCGCCCGACCCCGGCTGGTGCCGGCCCGGCACGTCCGCGATGTGCACCGACGAGACGTAGGGCAGCGCGTGCAGCAGGTGGTCGGTGAGACGGCCGCCGACGAGCTGCTGGTGGTAGCAGTCGAAGAACATCGTCACCTGCGGGTGGTCGACCTCGCGGCAGAGCGCGACCGCCATGTCGCTGTCGGCGAGGAAGTAGCCCGGCACGTGGACGGTGTTGATCGACTCCACGCAGAGCTCCATCGGCTTGCCCTCGATCAGCTTCAGGCACTCGCGCAGCCCCTCCACCGCCGCCTGCTGGCGCTCGTCGCGCGTGAGCGGCGGCGGCTTGGTGACGTGGCCCTCGGGCCTGCGCATCCCGTCGGAGAACACGTGGAGCTGGTCCGCGCCGACGCGCTCTGCGACCTCGATCGTCTCGCGCAGCGACTCGAGCACGAGGTCGAGCTCGTCCGGGTTCGCCAGGCCACCCTGGTGGTGACCGAAGAAGCCGGCGATCTCGATGCCGCACTCGCGCGCGACCTCGCCCAGCTCGTCGATGTCGTCCGGCTCGCGCCAGTCCCACATCTCGACGCGGTCGAAGCCCGCCGCGGCCGCGCGCCGCACGCGCTCGGGCCACGGCAGGTCCGCCCACATGAACTTGATCGAGACCGAGCTCTTCATCACGAGGGCCCCATCGTCGCGCCGCCGTTGACGAGCAGGTTCTGGCCGGTCACGAGGCGCGCCTCGGGCCCGGCCAGGTACGCGACCGCCTGCGCGATGTCGCTCGGGACAAGCGGCTGCTGCAGGCACTGGCCGGCCGCGACGCGCTCGCGGTACTCGGCGGGCACGGTCTCCTCGGTGACCTCGGTCGTGACGAGCCCCGGGCTGACCGCGTTGACCGCGATGCCGAACCGCCCGAGCTCGCGCGCCATCGCGCGCGTGATGCCGACCACGGCGCCCTTCGAGGCGACATAGTGCATGAAGTCCGGCATCCCGAAGACGAACACGTTCGAGGCGATGTTCACGATCCGCCCGCGCTTCGCGGCGCGCATCGGCGCCGAGGCCGCCTTCGAGACGACGAACACCGAGCGCACGTTCACGCGCATCATCAGGTCCCACTCGTCGACCGGGATCTCCCAGAAGGGCCGGCGCTCCATCGTCGAGAAGACGCCGGCGTTGTTGACGAGGACGTCGAGGCGGCCGTAGCGGTCCGTCACCTCGCTCACGGCGGCCTGGACGCGCTCCTCGTCGGTGACGTCGCAGACGATGCCGGCGGCGCTGCCTCCGGCCGCCTCGACCGCCGCGACCGTGTCGGCCGAGTCCGAGAGGTCGAGCGACACCACGGTCGCGCCGCGGCGCGCCAGCGTCTCGCAGATCTCGCGCCCGATCGCCCGCGCGCCGCCGGTGACGACGGCGACCTGGCCCTCGAGCGTCTGCTGCCCGTTCGCGCTCACCACAGCGTCGGATTCCCGTCGAAGTTCAGGCTCTTCACGTCTGTGAACTCCTCCAATCCCACGACACCCTGCTGGCGGCCGAGGCCGGACTCCTTGAAGCCGCCGACCTCCAGCTCCGAGTAGAAGCGGTTGTATGTGTTGATCCAGACCGTGCCGGCCTCGATCTCGCGCCCCAGGCGCCAGGCCCGCTGGAGGCTCGACGTCCAGAGGCCGGCCGCGAGGCCGAAGCGCGTGCAGTTCGCGAGCTCGATCGCCTCGTCGTCGTCGTCGAAGACCTGGACTGCGAGCACCGGCCCGAAGATCTCCTCCTGGACGATGCGCGAGTCGGGCGCGAGCCCCGAGACCACCGTCGGCGGCACGAAGCAGCCGCTCTCGTAGGCCTCGCCGGCGAGCTCGCCGCCGCCGGCGACGACCTCGCCCTCGCGCCGCCCGAGCTCGATGTAGTCGAGGATGGCGCGCTGCTGGCCGCGCGAGACGACCGGGGCGATGTCGGTGGACGGGTCGAGGCCGTCGCCGACGCGCAGCGCCTCGACGCGCTCCGCCAGGCGGGTGAGGAACTCGTCGGCGATCTCGCGCTCGAGGATCAGCCGGCTGCCGGCGGTGCAGATCTGCCCCGTGCTCGAGAACGCGGCCGCGGCTGCCCCGTCGAGCGCCTTGTCCATCGGGGCGTCCGCGAACACGATGTTCGGCGACTTGCCGCCGAGCTCGAGCGATACCTTCTTCAGGCCCTCGGCGGCGTGCTTCATCACGTCGACGCCGGTGGACGACTCGCCCGTGAACGCGATCATGTCGACGCCCGGGTGCCGCACGAGCGCGTCGCCGACGACGCCGCCCGACCCGACCACGCAGGCGAGGACGCCTTCCGGGAGCTCGGGGTCGGCGGCCAGCGGCTCGAGCGCCGCGATCGTGATCGCCGGGGTGAGGCTGGCGGGCTTGACGACCACCGCGTTGCCGGCGGCGAGCGCCGGCGCGAGCGAGCGCGTCAGCAGCGTGAGCGGCCAGTTCCAGGGGGTGATGACCGCCACGACGCCGACCGGCTCGCGCAGCGTCACGCCGTGGACGTTCGGGCCGAGGGCCATCGCGCGCCCGTGGATCGCGCGCGCCTGGCCGGCGTAGTACTCGGCGTGATTGGCGGCGCCGAGCACCTCGATGCGCGCCTCGGCGAGCTTCTTGCCCTGCTCGCGGGTGAGCAGCTCGGCGAGCCGGTCGGCGTTCTCCCGCAGCGCCTGCGCGTAGCGGTAGAGCACGCGGCCGCGCAGGGCGCCGTCGTCGCGCCAGCGCCCGCGCATGGCGGCGCGCGCCGCCGTCACGGCGTCGTCCACGTCGGCGGGCTCGGACGCGCGCACGCGCGCCACGACCTCGCCGGTCGCCGGGTCGGTGCTCTCGAACGTCGCGCCCCGGGCGCGCACGAACGGCTGGTCGCCGCTCGGCAGGTCGACCGGGGTCCACGCCGCCCGATGTGTCGTCGCGGAAGGCGCGCTCACTCCTCATCCTCCTTCTGAGCCGTTTCCAAGAGCGTGGTCAGGGAGTCCCGCACCGAGGCGAGGTGCGCGGCGACGGCTGCGCGCGCAGCGGCGGGGTCGCGGCGCTCGATCGCGTCGATGATCGCGTCGTGCTCGCGCGCCGACTCCGCCGGCCGCCCGCTAGGCTGGAGCGTCGCGTGCCGGGACTCGTTGAACGTCTCGTGCAGTTCCCGCAGCAGGTCGGCCAGCAACGGGCTGCCGCTCGCCTCGCCGAGCGCGTCGTGGAACCCAACGTCCCGCTCGACGAGGGCGTCGATGTCGGTCGGCGGGGTGGCGCGGAAGGAATCGTTGAGCTCGCGCAGCCTCGCGGTCCAGGAGCCGTCGGCGCTGACGGCGGCCGACTCGGCGGCGAGCTCGTCGAGGGCGCCGCGCACCTTGAGCAGCTCGAGCACCTCGTCGCGGTGCACCGCGAGCCAGTGGCTGAAGGAGCTCGCGTACTTGTCGCTGGGGTTGGCCGCGACGAAGCAGCCCAGCCCGTGGCGCACCTCGACCATGCCGACGGCCTCGAGCGAGCGGATCGCCTCGCGCACGCTCACGCGCGAGACCCCGAGCAGCTCGACGAGATCGCGCTCGGACGGCAGCCGCTCGCCCGGCTTGTAGTCGCCGCGCTCGATCGCGGCCTCGAGCTGCTCGCGCACCTGCTGGGTGCGCGAGACGGCGGGCAGGGCGCTGTAGCTGGAGGAAGGCTCGCGGCCATCACCGGCACTTCTTGACACGCCTGCCATCTAGCGGCAATATATCAGACCTCTGACCACCTGGCCGGGGGGTTTCGCCCGCCTGACGCCAGGATTCGAACGGCCCATGCAACCGAGGGAGAGGTCGCCAGATGCCGACGAGCGCGGCTCAGACCGCCGCTACCGCTGATGACAAACCGACGTCGCGGGGAGCGCCGCAGGGCTCCCCCGACGGAGCGGGGGAGATCACCGTGCGCGGTGTCTCGAAGGTGTTCCCGAACGGCACCGCCGCGCTGACACCGACCGACCTGCGGATCGGCGCGGGGCAATTCGTGTCGATCGTCGGCCCGTCCGGATGCGGCAAGTCGACGCTGCTGCGCATCATCGCCGGGCTCGTCCCGGCCAGCACGGGCGAGTGCTCGATGCCGTCCGGCTCGCGCCGGGCGTTCGTGTTCCAGGACGCGACGCTGCTCCCCTGGCGCACCGTGCGCAAGAACGCGCAGCTGCTGCTCGAGCTCGAGGGGTTCGACAAGCATGAGCGCGACGCACGCATCGCCGAGGCGCTCAAGCTCGTCTCGCTCGACGGGTTCGAGAAGGCCTACCCGCGCGCACTCTCGGGCGGGATGAAGATGCGGCTCTCGCTGGCCCGCGCGCTCGCGCTGCGGCCCAAGGTGTTCCTCATGGACGAGCCGTTCTCCGCGCTCGACGAGATCACCCGCGAGGTGCTGCAGGACGAGCTCCTGCGCATCTGGGCGTTGGAGAACTTCACCGCGCTCTTCGTCACGCACAACCTCTACGAGGCGGTCTACCTGTCGAGCCGCGTGATCGTCATGTCGGCGCGGCCCGGCCGGGTGGTCGCCGACATCGAGGTCTCGCTGCCCTACCCGCGCACGCCGGAGCTGCGGCAGACGCCGGAGTTCAACGAGATCTCGGCCAAGGTTTCCGCCGCCCTGCGAGGAGGAGCAGTCTCGTGAGCACGCCCGCCGCCACCGCCGACGTCGCCGTCAGCGCCGCGCGCTCGTCGGGCGCGCTGCGCCGGGCCGGCTCGTTCGTGAAGACCTTCGGGCCGCCCGTGCTCGTCTTCATGCTCTTCATCGGGCTGTGGTCGTTGCTCGCGACCACGGTCTACGGCGACCGCAACTACCTGCTCCCGCGCCCGTGGGACGTCGCCTCGGCGGCGTGGGAGAGCCGGGGCGAGCTGTGGGCCGCGACGAAGATCACCTTCGTCGAGGCCGCGGCCGGCTTCGGCTGCGCGATCGTGATCGGGATGGCCTTCGCGGTGCTGATGAGCCAGGCGAAGGTGCTCGAGCGCAGCCTCTACCCGTACGCGGTGATGCTGCAGACCGTCCCGATCGTGGCCGTCGCCCCCGTGATCGTGCTCTGGTTCGGCTACAACCAGAGGTCGGTGATCGTGATCGCGTTCATGATCGCCGTCTTCCCGATCCTCAACAACACCCTGCTCGGGCTGCTGTCGACGGATCGCAACCACCTGGACCTGTTCCGGATGCACGATGCGGGGCGCTTCGTCCAGTTCCTCAAGCTCCGCCTGCCCAACGCGATACCGAACGTGTTCGCCGGCCTGCGGGTCTCCGCGGGCCTGTCGGTGATCGGCGCGATCGTCGGCGAGTTCATCATCGGGTCGGGCGGCTCTGAGGGCGGCCTCGGCGTGAAGGTCATCTACGCCCAGGGGAAGCTCGACACCAACCTGCTGTTCGCCGAGGTCTTCGCGGCAACGCTCCTCGGCTTCCTGTTCTTCGTGGTCGTCAGCTACGTGGGGAACCTGCTCCTCAGCAGCTGGCACGAGTCGGCGCTCAGGCAAGACGTCTGAGGCCTTAGGAGGAGGGATAAATGCAACAAATCCGTAGGATGCTCGCGGTCGCGACCGCGGTGCTCGCCGCGGTCGCGCTCGGGGCGTGCGGATCGAGCAACGACAAGGGGTCTGAGTCCGGCTCGGGCTCGGGCGGTGGCAAGACCGAGAACGTCACCCTGCTCATGAACTGGTTCGCCCAGGCCGAGCAGGGCGGCTACTGGCAGGCCCAGGCCGCCGACACCGGCAAGTCCCAGGGCATCTCGATCAAGGTGCTCCAAGGCGGCCCGCAGATCCAGACCATCCCGCAGGTCGCGGCCGGTAAGGCCGACTTCGGCGTCGCCCAGGCCGACGAGCTGATGCTCGCGCGCGCCGAGGGCGTCCCCGTCGTCGAGGTCTTCGGCGGGATGGACAAGTACCTGCAGTGCATGATGTACCACCCGTCGTCGGGCATCAAGGACTTCGGGGACATCAGCGGTCATCAGGTGGCGGTCGCTCCGAGCGGCGGCTTCTGGCCCTGGATCAAGGGTCACTACCACCTGCAGAACGTGAAGGAGATCAACTTCACGGGCACGCTGGCGGAGTTCAAGCGCAACAAGAACCTCGTGCAGCAGTGCTTCACCACGAGCGAGCCGTACTTCGCCGATCAGCAGGGCATCGACCATGCCGAGCTGCTCGTGGCGGACGCCGGCTACAACCCCTACGCGCAGGGCCTGTTCACCAGCGAGCGGATGATCAAGGAGCACCCCGACACGGTGCGCAAGGTCGTCGCCGCGGTGCAGGAGGGCTGGCGTCAGTTCCTCGAGGACCCGACGAAGGCCCGCGATCTCGTCCTGAGCGTCAACAAGGACATGGAGAAGGGTCCCTTCGACTTCGCCTGGAAGACGCTGAAGGACGGGGACTTCTTCGGCACCCCGCTGGGCGGCATGACCGCCGAGCGCTGGAACACGCTCCACCAGCAGCTCGAGGAGGCCGGCGTTCTGACCAAGAAGGTCGACCCCAACAGCGTCTGGACGGACGAGTTCATCCCCAAGCAGTAGGCCGCGAGCGCGGGCGGGCGTTAGGGCCCCCCCCCCCCCGTCGATTATAAACAAAATACCCAT
>JADGHQ010000081.1 GCA_019683805.1 Thermoleophilaceae bacterium | reverse complement strand
AAGCGGACGACGGGCCTCGAACCCGCGACCTTCGGCTTGGGAAGCCGACGCTCTACCAACTGAGCTACGTCCGCGTGCCGGTCGATTCTAGCCCCGGCGCGCCGCGCCGTCCCGGCCGGCGGCGCGCTCGCCGCTCTACCCTTGATCCGAGCGGTGAAGCGCCTCACCAAGCCCATTCCCCTCGCGGCCCTCGTCGCCGTGGCGGCGCTGGTCGGCCTGCTCGCCTACGGGGTGTCGAGCAAGGGCACCGACGACAGCCTCGACAAGGCGGTGGCGAGCGGCAAGCGGCCCCCCGCCCCGGCGCTCGACTTGCCGCGCCTCGACGGGGGCGGCCGGGCGTCGCTCGCGGACTTCCGCGGCAAGGTGGTGCTCGTCAACTACTGGGCCTCCTGGTGCCCACCGTGCCGCAGCGAGGCGCCGCTGCTCGAGCGCTGGCACCGCAGGATGCTGAAGGGCGGCGGCACGGTGCTCGGGGTCGACGTGCTCGACACCTCCGACGACGCCAAGGCGTTCGTCCGCGAGCACGGGCTCACCTACCCGAACCTGCGCGACGGCGACGGCAAGACCCAGGGCCGCTTCGGCGTCGCGGGCTACCCGGAGAGCTTCGTGATCGACCGCCAGGGGCGCGTGGCCGCCCTCCGCCGCGGGACGGTGGACGACGAGTTCATGCGCACCTCGGTCGTGCCGCTGCTGGAGCAGGGGTCGTGAGGCGCGCGCTCGCCACGCTCGCCTGCCTCGGTGCGCTGCTGCTCGGCGGCCCCGCCGCCGCGCTCGCAGCGCCGCAGCGCGCGAGCCTCTCCGACATCGAGGACGAGGTGATGTGCCAGGTGTGCGGCACGCCGCTGAACGTCTCGCAGTCGCTCCAGGCCGACCGCGAGCGCGCCTTCATCGAGCGCCTGATCGCGCAGGGCAGGAGCAAGCGGGAGATCAAGGACGCGCTCGTCGCCCAGTACGGCGAGGGCGTGCTCGCGCTCCCGAAGGACAAGGGCTTCAACCTCGCGGTGTACCTCGTGCCGGGGCTCGCGATCCTCCTCGCCGGCGGGCTGATCGGGGTGTCGGTCGCGCGCTGGCGCCGAAAGCGCATCGCTCCGAGCGAGCCGCTCGCCCCCGCGCCGCCGCGCGCCGACGCCGAGGACGAGCGCCTCGACGCCGACCTCGAGCGCTACGAGCTCTGACGGAGTAGAACGGGGGCGGGATGCTGTCGATCGCGGCCGACACGAGCGTGGACACGACGGTCGTGGCCGCCTTCGCGGTGGGCTTCGTCTCGTTCGTCTCGCCCTGCGTGCTCCCGCTCGTGCCCGGTTACCTCTCGGCGATCTCGGGCGTGTCCTTCGCCGACCTGCAGGCGGGCGAGCGGCGGGCGCGCGTGCTCGGCCCGGCGCTCCTCTTCTGCCTCTCGTTCACCGTCATGTTCGTCGCCCTCGGGATGACAGCGACCGGCCTCGGCCACACGCTGCTCGTCCACCGGCAGACGCTGCGACAGGTGTCGGGCGTCGTGATCCTCCTGATGGGCGTGTTCTTCATCGCCACGCTGTTCGTGCCCGCGCTCAACCGCGAGTGGCGGCCGCGCGGGCTGCTCGGGCGCGCGACGAGCGGCTCGCCGATCGTCGCGGGGCTCGCGTTCGCGGTCGCGTGGCTGCCCTGCACCGGCCCGACGCTCGGCGCGATCCTGACCGCGGCGAGCACCCAGGCGACAGTGGCGAAGGGCGGCGTGCTGCTCGCGTTCTACGCGGCGGGGCTCGCGGTGCCGTTCGTGCTGAGCGCGCTCGCCTTCACCCGGGTGACCGGGTTTTTCCGCTTCTTTCGCGCGCACTACGCTGCGATCACGGTCGTGTCGGGCGCGATCCTGATCGCGATGGGCGCGCTGCTCTACACGAACCAGCTGACGGTGATGAACCAGAAGGCGCTGTCGCTGCTCGACAACCTGGGGATCAACGTCTTCAGCGACCTGTAGGCGACTGGACCGCGGCCACCTTAGCGACCGAGCCGTCCACCGAGGTGGCAGTAGAGGCCGAGGGCGCGCGCGGCCGCCGTGCTTAGCCGCGGCGCGGTGCGGCCTGCCTTCGACGCCCCCGGCACGATCCGGATCGTGCGCCCGCTGCGCCGCGTCTCGTTGCCGGTCTTGTCTACCGCGAGCACCTCGACCTCCAGCCACACGCTGCGCCTGTGCGCGAACGCGCTGCGGGCGATCCGCACCGCGCGCGGGGAGAGCTTGAAGGGGACGCGCCCACGCTCGTTCGCCGCGAGCGTGGCGCCGCCCGCCGCGCCGATCCGGACGCTCGAGCGGCGCGCGCGGAGCAGGCCCTTCTCGAGCACCGAGCACAGCTCGTCGCAGCGCGCGGAGATGAAGACGGTGTCGCCGTCGGCGAGCCGCTGACGCCTGCGGCCCCCGGCCGCGACCCTGGGCGACCGCGTGTCGCGCGGGGTGACGGACTGCTCGACGATGGGCGCCGGCGGAGCAGGCGGGACAGGCGAAGCGGGCGGCGAAGGCGGCGAGCCGGGCGGCGGAGGCGGCGAGTCCTCCGGGGGCGGAGGCAGGGTGGACTCGTCTCCGACCGGGCACTTCTCCTGGCCGAAGCAGGACCTCCGCACGGTGACCTGCGGGGCCGCGCCCGACTGGGGCGGCCAGTAGATCGAGATCTGTACCGAGGAGGCGTTGTTGGACAGGTCGCTCTCGCGGATCACGCCGTCGGCGTTGGCTCGGTGCACCAGGTAGTAGCGGCCCGCCGGGACGTGGGTGATGTCGATCTGCTGCCCCTCGACGAGCGGCGGGTAGTCGTCTGCCCACCCCACCTGGATCCCCTCGGTGACCGTGTCGGCGTCGGGCTGGTTGGCCATGCAGCTGCCGTTCCAGTCCTGGTTGCCGAACGGCCCGTCGTAGGGGACGTACGAGAAGTCGGAGATCCGCCGACGGCTGCCGAGGCAGAAGCCCTGCTTCCGGTCGGTCGCGACCTGCTTGTAGTCCTGGACGCGCCGCAGCTCGTAGCGGTCGAACGGCTCGAGGTGCCAGTGGACGTGGCCGAACCCCGTGTAGTAGTGGAGCGTGCCCACGTCCCGGTTCCTCTCGAGCGACCCGTCGGAGATCGTCACGAGCTGGTCGGCGTGCATGAAGTAGTCCTTGCTCCCGTCGGGCAGCGTCTTCTGGTACGGGTCGCGCCCCTGGAACCGGAGCGGCCCCTCGCCCTCGTTCGCGACCGCGGACCAGAAGCCGAGCATCCAATGCCTGCCGTCCGGCTGGTCGCTCGCTTCGACCTGCAGCTGGTCCGGCATGAGCTGAACGAGGTCGGGGAGCCGCTCGGTGGGCGCGTCGGCGCGCGCCGCCGCGCCGGCGAGCAGCGCCGCGCCGAGGACGAGTGCGAGGAGAACTGCGAATCGAGCGCGCAGCGTTTTTACCAACGCAGAGAGCGCCATCGAGGCGTCCAGCGATACCACGACTCGGCCCGGATCGCGAGCCCTTCCCGTGGAGGCCGACCTCGGCGGGGCCGAGGCGACCACCCCTTTGGGCCATGCTCGACCCGCAAGATCCGCTGCACCGGGAAGGCATCGGTCCGCGGCCGCCGAAGAGAGTCTCCTCGCCCGGCGCCAAGCGTCCGTCCGGTTGCTCCCCGCGCCGGACGGGCGAGCCGGGCGACGGGCTGCCGCGCGAGCGGACCTCGAGGAGCGCCCGCTGCTGCCCTACATCTGCTCGGGCGCTTCCACGCCGAGCAGGTCCAGGCTGCGCGCGAGCACGCGCTTCGCGAGGAGGCTGAGCGCGATCCGGAAGTCCTCGTCGCCGCCCTCCTCGGCCGCGCCGAGCACCCGGCAGTCGCGGTAGAAGGCGGAGAAGCTCTGGGCGGTCTCGTGGGCGTAGGCCGTGAGGCGGTGCGGCGCGCGCCGGGCCGCCGCCTGCTCCACCTCCTCGGGAAGCTCCAGCAGGCGCTTGAGCAGCGCGCGGGCCGAGGGGTGGAGGCGCTCGCCCCAGTCGGCGCTCAGCGCCTCAGCCACGCGCTCCTCGCCCGCCTTGCGCAGGATGCTCGCGATGCGCGCGTGGGCGTACTGCACGTAGTAGACCGGGTTCTCCTGGCTCTGCTCGCGGGCGCGGGCGAGGTCGAGGTCGAGCGGCGTGTCGTGGCTGCGCTCGAGCAGGAAGAAGCGCGCCGCGTCGACGCCGATGTCGTCGACCAGGTCGTCGAGCGTGACGAACTCGCCCTGGCGCTTCGACATCTGCGCCCGCTGGCCCCGCTCGGTCAGGTGGACGAGCTGCATGATCACGATCTCGAGCGAGCCGGGCTTGCCGCCGAGCGCCTGCCACGCGGCCTGCATGCGGCCGACGTAGCCGTGATGGTCGGCGCCCAGCACGTCGATCACCCGGTCGTACCCGCGCTCGAGCTTGTGGTCGTGGTAGGCGATGTCGGCCGCGAAGTACGTCCAGTCGCCGTTCGAGCGAATCAGCACCCGGTCCTTGTCGTCGCCGAACGTCGAGCTGCGCAGCCAGACCGCGCCGTCGTGCGGATACACGTGCTCGCGCTCCTCGAGCACGTCGAGCGCGTGGCGGACCGCCTCGCGCCCGTGGAGCTCGCGCTCGGAGAAGAAGCGGTCGAAGCGCACGCGGAAGCGCTCGAGGCTGCGCTGCATCCCCTCGAGCATCAGCCGCACCCCCTCCTCGGCGAGCTCGTCCACGTCGCGCTCGGCGGCGCCCGGCAGGCGCTCCGCGAGCTCCCGCACGTACTCGCCCCGGTAGCCGTCCTCGGGCGGCTCCTCGCCGCGGGCGCGCGCCCTGATCGACTCGCCGAAGCGCCGCACCTGGCTGCCGTAGTCGTTCACGTAGAACTCGCGCTCCACCTCGTGCCCGGCGAACTCGAGCACGCGGCAGAGCGAGTCGCCGTAGGCGGCGTGGCGCGCGTGGCCGATGTGCATCGGGCCGGTGGGGTTGGCGCTCACGAACTCGACGAGCACGCGCTCGGGCCGGTCCACCATGCCGCCCCCGTACGTCTCCCCCGCCGCGAGCGCAGCCGACAGCACGCGCCGGCACCACTCGTCGCTCATGAACAGGTTGAGGAAGCCGGGGCCCGCCACGTCGACCCGCTCGACCGCCGAGCCGAGGCGCTCCCGCACGAGCGCGCCGAGGCGCTCGGCTACCGCGCGCGGGGGCTCGCCGAGCGAGCCGGCGACGAGCAGCGCGGCGTTGCTCGAGTAGTCGCCGAAGTCGGGGCGCGGCGGGCGGTCGAAGCTCGGCGCCGAGCCGCGGCTGTCGCCGCCGGAGAGCTCGCGCGCCGCGTCGGCCACCGCCCCGCGGAGGTCGGCCAGCGGGTTCGTGGTCTCGGGCACGTCAGTAATGGTATGGCTCGCCTGCGAGGATCTTGTGCGCGCGGAAGAGCTGCTCGAGCAGCACCACGCGCGCGAGCTGGTGGGGAAGCGTCATCGGGCCGAGCGAGAGGCGCATGTCGCAGCGCGGGACGCGGGTCAGGCCGCGCGGGCCGCCGATCACGAAGCAGAGGTCCTGCCGCGACTGGCGCCGCTCCTCGAGGAAGCGGCTGAACGCGACCGAGTCGAACGTGCGCCCGCCCGAGTCGAGCTGCACGACGAACGCCCGCTCGGGGATGCGGCCGTCGACCTTCTCCTCGTCGTTCAGCTCGATCAGCTCGAGGCGGGTGTAGCGGGCGAGCAGCGTGCGGTAATGGCCGACGTCGTCGGCGTAGGGCGGGCGGACCTTGCCGATCGCAAGAATTGTGATGCGCAAGCTTCGGGCTCCTCGGGGGAGTGCGATACTAGACGGCCTATGCCCGACGAACGGCCGGAGCGCCAGATCAATCTCCACACCTCGCCGGAGATCATGGCGGGGCACTACGCCAACTTCGCGAACGTGAGCCACTCGGACTACGAGTTCACGGTCACGTTCGCGCGGGTCGACCACGAGGTCGAGGAGGACGAGATCCCCGGGGTCGTGGTGTCGCGCATCAACCTCTCGCCGCGCTTCATGCGGGAGCTGATCGACGCGATGCAGGAGAACTACGAGCGCTGGCGCACGCGCGAGGGGATCAAGAACCTCCCGGAGTACCCGGGCGAGTCCGGTCCCCGGCGCGAGTAGCGCAGGCCGGCTCGGCACCGCCGCGCGCCGCCGCGAAGGCCACCCCGATCCCGATCCGCTCGAGCGCGGTCGGGTGCGTCCCCAACAGCGCGTGCAGCAGCCTCGGCGGCTCCGGCTCGGCGATGTTCCGCGTGACCAGCCTGCGCTCGAGGGCGACGAACGCCTCGGCGTCGCCGGTGAGGGCGAGGGCGAAGGCGTCCGCCCTGCGCTCGACCGCCCGCGAGAGCAGGTTGCCGACCACCTGGCCGGCGAAGGACACGAGCCCGACGGCGAGCGTCAGCGCCGGCAGCATCCCCGGGAGCGGGCGGCCGCCGCGGTCGTGCGCGCCCTCTCGCGCGATCCGCTCGGCCAGCGCCTCAACCAGGTAGGTGCCCCCCGGGGCGAAGATCGCAAGCCAGGCGAGCCCGCGCCGGACGTCGCGGTGGCGTACGTGCGAGAGCTCGTGCGCGACGACCGAGCGCACCTCGTCGGCCGGGAAGCCGTCGATCAGCGTGTCGTAGAGGACCACGCGCTTGGAGCGCCCGAGGCCCCAGACGTACGCGTTCGCCCCCGTGGTGCGGCGGCTCGCGTCGACCCGGAAGACCTCGCCCACGTCCACGCCCGCGCGCTCGGCGAGCGCCAGCACGTCCCTGCGCAGCTCGCCCTCCGGCAGCGGCGTGAACCTGTTGAAGATCGGGTCGAGGACGAGCGGCGCGGCGAAGGCGAACAGCGCCCCCAGCCCCACGACGCCGCCCGCGCCGGGTAGCCACCAGCGGCGCGGGAAGCGGCGCAGCGCGGCCATTCCCAGCGCGCCCCCGGCGGCGGACAGCGAGGCGCCGACGGCGGCGGACCTGGCGGCGTCCGAGAGCCACGGCGCCCAGGTCTGGGTCGAGAGCCCGTACCTGACGGAGCGCCGGTGGGCGAGCGCCGCGAACGGGAGCCCGAGCGCCGCGAGCGCGAGGGACATGCCGGCGCCGTAGGCCGCGGCGCCCGCGATCGGCCGCGGGGCCGCTCGCTCCAGCGCGCGCCTCAGACGCCGCGGGGGCCTCAGCGCCGCCCCTGCGAGCGCTGCGGCGGACGCCGCCGAGCCCGCCAGCGCGATCGCGCGCTGCGGCCGGCGGAAGCGGCGCGCGCGCCGGAGCTCGCCCTCGCTGAAGTAGGCTGTGGCCCGGACGGGAGCCGGATCGATGAGGCCGCCCCGCGGTCGAAGAAGGAAGGTCGCGGCAGACGCAGAGGCGGCCGCCGCGGCTGCGGCGAGCGGCAGTCGGACGCCTCGACCATCCATGCGCGAGACACTGTATTGAGCGACGCCCGCCCTCCAGCGAAGATCGCCCTGCTTTCGGACGTTCACGGCAACCTCCCCGCCTTCGAGGCAGTGCTCGCCGACATCGCGGGGGCGGGCTGCGAGGAGACCTGGTGCCTCGGAGACCTCGTGGGCTACGGCGCGGAGCCGGACGAGTGCGTGGCGCTCGCGCGCGAGGCTTGCGACGTCTGCCTGGTGGGCAACCACGACCTCGTGGTGGTGGGGAAGCTCGACATCGCGGCCTTCTCCGAAAACGCCGCGATCGCGGCGCGCTGGACGCGCGAGCGGATCGGCGCCGAGGCGGTCGAGTTCCTGTCCGGGCTCGACCCGGCCGACGAGTCGCACGAGCTCGGGCTCTACCACGCGAGCCCGCGCGACCCCGTGTGGGAGTACGTGCTCTCCGCTCCCGATGCCACGTGCTGCATGGATGCGATGGGCCCGCGCGTCGGGGCGATCGGCCACTCCCACGTGGCGCTCTGGTTCGCCCGGGCGGAGGACGGCGCCACGCGCGGCGAGGTCGCGCCGGCCGGCACGAGGCTCGACGTGTCGAAGGGGGAGTGGCTGCTCAACCCCGGCGGCGTCGGCCAGCCGCGCGACGGGGATCCGCGCGCCGGGTGGCTCCTGCTCGACACCGATACGTGGACGGCCGAGTGGCGGCGCGTCGAGTACCCGATCGACGAGGCGGCCGACGCGATCCGGCGCGCGGGGCTGCCGCAGGCGCTGGCGGACAGGCTGTACATCGGGCAATGAGGGCGCGCGCGGTCATCGGCATCCCGCTCGCGGCGGCGGCGCTCGCGCTCGGCGGCTGCGGCGGCGGGAACGGGCGGCACGCCATCCCGCGGAGCGACGCGCGCGGGATCCTGACCCGCCTCGACCAGGTCGACGCGAACGTCGAGGCGGGCAAGTGCGGCAGCGCCGCCGCGGAGGTCGCCGACCTGCGGCGCAGGGTGGCGGACCTGCCGCGGAGCGTGGACGGCGACGTGCGCCGCGCGCTGCGCGACGGCGTGGCGACGCTCGCCCGGCTGGTCGAGGACCAGTGTCGTAGGCCGGAGCCGACGCCGACGGAGACGACGCCCACGGAGACCGTACCCACCGAGACGACCCCCACGGAGACCGTGCCGACGGAGACGACACCCACGGAGACCGTGCCCACCCAGACCACCCCGACGCAGACCGCCCCCAGCG
>JADGHQ010000080.1 GCA_019683805.1 Thermoleophilaceae bacterium | reverse complement strand
GCCTGCTCAACGCCGGCCGCGCGCCGGGATCCCGGCGACGTCCTGGCCGTCGGCGATCATGGGGCGCGGACGGCGGGCGCGCCCGGCCCGCCCGCCGAGGGGCGGGGCCGGGGCGCTCGCGCCGCGATTCGATGGCATCCAGGCGGACGAAGAGGCAGGGGTCGCGCCTCGGCGCGGTGGAGGGCGGAGCGACGGCGGCGCTCGCGCTCGCAGCGGCGCGCGCCCTCTACCGGCGCGCCCGGGCCGCCCGGGCCGCGCGGGCGCCCGAGCCTGCCGCGCCGCCGCCGGGGGTCGTGTCCGCGCTCGAGCGCGCGGTCGTCGCCGCTCAGCGCGCCGCCGAGCAGGTGCGCCCGCGCGGCTCGTCGGAGCGCCCGGAGGGCGACCGCGTGAGCGACGAGGAGCTCGAGCGCGCCCGCGCCGAGCTCGCCGAGGCGCTGTCGCGGCGCGTCTCCGAGGCGGCCTGATCGCCGCGCCGGCGGCGGCGAGCGGCCGCTTTGGGTACCTTCAGCGGCGATGGGCATCAGGGTCGCCGTCTCCCTCTGCTGCGCCGCGCTTGCCGCCCTCGTCGCGGCGACCCCCGCGTCGGCGCTGATCCGCGTGCAGAAGGGCATCGCCGGCGTGAGCATCGGGATGACGCAGACGCAGATGCGCGAGGTGCTCGGCGAGCCGATCCGCACGCGCCAGGGGTTGAACGACCTCGGTCCCTACACGCAGTTCGTGTTCCGCGGCCGGATCGCCGTCACCTTCCAGGGCAACCGCCGCGTGACGAGCATCTACACGAGCGGCCCCTCCGAGCGCACGAGCGACGGCATCGGCGTGGGCTCGCGCGAGCGCTCCGTGCTCCGCCACGTGCCGAACGTGCAGTGCCGGTCGATCGGGCGCTCGCGCAGCTGCTACGTCGGGAGCTTCCTGCCCGGGCGCCGGGTCACCGTCTTCAAGATCGTCCGCGGGCGGGTAGCGCGCGTCACGATCGGCGTCGTCATCGACTGACGCCAGCGCCGCTCCGCTGGGCGCGTGACGCCGCTCGGGGCGGCCGCTAGGCGCCGGGCGCCTCGTGGCAGCGGTCGACCCAGGCCCACGCGCCCTCGCGAACGCTGCCCGGGAAGCCGACCGGCACCGAGTCGGCCGTGGCGATCGAGCCGCCGCCCGCGGGCGGGAACGGGCTGCTGCCGATCGGGAGCTCGTGCGGGTCGCGCCCCAGCAGCGCCGCTGTGGCGGCCCGCGCGCTCCCCGACACGATCACGCGCGGGCAGGCCTCGACGGCGCGCCGCACCTCCGCGCGGGCGAGCAGCCGCTCGAGGTCCCCGTCCGCCGCGTGCTTCTCGTGCGCGGCGGCGAGCATGTCAGCCGTGGAACGGCGATCGAGCGGCGCGGTGACGAGCAGCGACGAGAGCCCGAGCGAAAGCGCCGCGACGGGCAGGACCCGGCCGGGCCCGGGCCGCCCCGAGCCCGCGCCGAGCGCGGCGGCCCAGAGCACGACGAGCGCGAGCGTCGGCACGAGCAGGTAGCGGTCGTTCAGCGGCAGGTCGGCGAGCGCGAGCAGCCCGAACGCCGCGAAGCCGAGCAGCGCCAGCCCGAGCACGATCCCAACCCGCCGTGCCTCGTCGACGCTGCGCCCGCGCCGGGCGAGCCACGCGCGCCACACCCCGGCCGCGAGCCCCGCGGTCGCGAGCGGCCAGCCCACGATCGCTGCCACCGCCGAGCGCAGCGTCGGCCACAGGTTCTCGACCCCGCGCACGCGCTCGAGCAGGGCGGCGCCCTGGCGCGTGCCGTGGAGCGAGTGCAGCGGATCGCCGGTCACGATCCAGTCGAGCCCGATCCAGACGACGGGCGCCGCCAGCGCGAGCGCCGCCGTGCCGGCGAGAGGTGCCGGGCCTGAGCGCCGCCCGCGCCACGCAAGCCAGCCGCCCCAGGCGATCGCGAGGCCCCAGGCCTCGGGCCTCAGCAGGCCCGCGAAGAGCAGCAGGACGAGCGGGCGCCGCCCTGCCGCTGCGCCGCGCTCGACGGCGAACGCGGCCGCGAGCAGCACGAGCGCCGCGAACGGGACGTCCACGAACGAGTGGGCCGCGAAGAAGTCGACGCGCGGGCGCGTGCCGACCGCCAGCGCGGCTAGCGCGCCCGCGAGCGGGCCGCCGACGGCGCGACCCAGCCGCCAGCAGGCGTACACGAGCAGCACGAAGGCGAGCGCGGCGAGCATCGCGTAGGCGTCCGCCGCGGCGCGCGCCCCGAGCGGCGAGAGCAACGCGCCGATCGCGATCGGCAGCGGGTGGTCGGTCGACACCTGCGGGTCGGTGAGCTGCGGCAGATCCCCGCGCGCCAGCTCGGCGCCCCAGGCGAGCGAGTAGCGGGCGTCCGGCGAGAGCACCACCCAGGGCGGGGCGAGCAGCGCGGCGGCGAGCGCGCCTGCGATCCAGGCGACGCGCGCGAGCGGGAGCCGCCGCGAGCGCAGGGTCGCCAGGTCTAGCGCGCTCATGGGGGCGAATTCTGCCGCCACGCGCCGCTCGCGGCGCCCAGCGGGTATCACTCCTGCCCGTGGCCGACGCCGAAGCGATGCTGACCTCAGCCCGCCGGCCCCTCGTCGTCGGGATCGGCGGGGGCGGCGACGTGGTGGGCGCGCTCGCGACGGCCGAGGCGTGCCGCATCTACCACGGGGCCGAGTTCGTGGTGGGCGGCGTGACCTGGGAGCGCCGCCCGATCGACCCCCAGCCCGGGCCGCGCCGGCTGGAGGAGGCGCAGGGGGTCGAGCAGATCGCGCCGGGGGTCGCGCTGGCGGGCCCCGACGCCGGCGTGCCCGACGCCGGCGTGACCTTCGCCGAGGGGCACATGGCGCGCTTCCTCGGGGAGCGCACGCTGCTCGTGGACCCCAACGGTGGCCCCGCCGCGGTCGCCGACGCGCTGGGCGCCGCCGCCGACGCGCTCGGCTGCGACCTCGTGGTGCTCCTCGACGTGGGCGGCGACGCGCTCGCCCACGGAGGCGAGCCAGGCCTCGGGAGCCCGCTCTGCGACGCGCTGCTGATCGCCGCCGGCGCGCGGGCGCAGGCGCTCGGCCTCCCCGTTCTCGGGGCGATCTTCGGCGCGGGCTGCGACGGGGAGCTCACGCCCGGCGAGGTGCTCGAGCGCGTCTCCGAGGTGGCCGCGGCCGGCGGCCTCGCCGGCGTGCGCGGGCTCACCGAGCCGGTGGCCGCGCGGCTCGAGCAGGCGGTCCGCGCGGTGCCGACCGAGGCGAGCGCCCAGGCGCTCCGCTGCTTCCGCGGCGAGCGCGGCGATGCGACGATCCGCGGCGGCGCCCGCAGGGTGGAGCTCTCGCCGCTCGGCGCGACGACGTTCTACTTCGACCTCGAGCGCGCGCTCGGCTCGGCCGCGCGCCTCGCGCGCGCCGTCCACGACGCGGCGAGCCTCGAGCACGCGAACGACCTGCTGCACGAGCTCGGGGTCAGGACCGAGCTCGACCTCGAGCGGGAGCTCGCCGCGGCGGGCCGCTAGCCGGGCGCTGGCGCCCACACGGGCGCTGCCGATCGACCGGCGTCAGGCCGCCGGGACGGTCCAGGTGTCGCCCGAGCGCAGCAGCTCCGCGAGCTGCTCGGCGTCGGCGCGCCGGTGCGCCTCCGCCAGCTCGCGCCCCAGCTCCTCGGCGTAGACCGGGCGCTCCACCGCGCGGAACACGCCGATCGGCGTCGGGCCGGTCGGGCGCTCGGCGAGGTGGGCGAGCTCGAACGCGAGGCTCGGGTCGGGGCGCTTCGCGTCGTGCACTAGCAGCGCGTCCTCTCCCACCTCGGCGACCTCCACGATCTCGAGCCCTCCGTCGGCGCCGCGCGCCACCCCGCGCTCGCCCTCGCGGCCGAAGCGGATCGGCTTGCCGTGCTCGAGCCGGATCTGGTTCGCCTCGCGCACGCCCTTCTCCCGCACCGGCTCGAACGCGCCGTCGTTGAACACGTTGCAGTTCTGGTAGATCTCGACGAACGCCGAGCCGCGATGCGCGGCCGCCGCGCGCAGCACCTCGGCGACGTGGCCGCGGTCCACATCGACCGTGCGCGCCACGAACGAGGCCTCCGCCCCGAGCGCGAGGGCGATCGGGTTGAACGGGTGGTCCTGAGACCCGAACGGCGTCGACTTCGTGATCTTGCCCTGCTCGGAGGTGGGCGAGTACTGGCCCTTCGTGAGGCCGTAGATCTGGTTGTTGAAGAGCAGGATCCTCAGCGGCACGTTGCGCCGCAGCGCGTGGATCAGGTGGTTGCCGCCGATCGAGAGCGCGTCGCCGTCGCCTGTGACGACCCACACCGAGAGGTCCGGCCGCGACACGGCGATCCCGGTCGCGATCGCCGGCGCGCGCCCGTGGATCCCGTGGATGCCGTAGGTGTCGACGTAGTAGACGAAGCGGCCCGCGCAGCCGATGCCGGACACGAACACCGTCCGCTCCGGCGGGACACCGAGCTCGGGCAGCACGCTCTGGACGGTGGCGAGGATCGCGTAGTCGCCGCAGCCCGGGCACCAGCGCGTCTCCTGATCGGACGAGAAGTCCTTCTTCGTGAGCGTGGGCAGCGGCGAGCCGCCGTTCGCGCCGTTGACCTTCACGTCGGGCATCAGAGCCGCTCCCGGATCGCCTCTTCGAGCTCGGCCGTGAAGAACGGCAGGCCCCGGACCTTCGTCACGCTGTCGGCGTCGACGAGGTACTCGGCGCGGACGACTTTCACGAGCTGGCCCATGTTGAGCTCGGGCACGATCACCTTGCGGTAGGAGCGCACCAGCTCGCCGAGGTCGCGCGGCAGCGGGTTGAGCAGGTGCAGGTGCGCCTGGTCGACCTTCCCGCCGCCGCGGCGCACGCGCCGCACCGCGGCCGCGATCGCGCCGTAGGTCGAGCCCCAGCCGAGCACCAGCACCTCGGCGCCCTCGACCCGGTCGACGTGGATCGGCGGCGCGTCCTCCGCCACCTTGGCGACCTTCGCCGCGCGCAGGCGGGTCATGCGCTCGTGGTTCTCGGGGTCGTAGCTGATGTTGCCGGTGAGGTCCTGCTTCTCGAGCCCGCCGATCCGGTGCTGGAGGCCGGGCGTGCCCGGGATCGCCCAGGGGCGGGCGAGCCGCTCGTCGCGCTTGTAGGGCCAGAACCCGCCCTCGGTGTTGTGCTCGGTCGCGAAGGCGGGGTCGATCTCGGGCAGCTCCGACACCTCGGGCAGCCGCCACGGCTCCGAGGAGTTCGCGAGGAAGGTGTCGGTGAGCAGGATCACGGGCGTGCGGTAGCGCACCGCGATGCGCACGGCCTCGATCGCGGCCTCGAAGCACTGGGCCGGCGTGGACGCCGCCACGACCGGCAGCGGCGACTCCCCGTGGCGGCCGTACATAGCCATCAGCAGGTCGGCCTGCTCGGTCTTCGTGGGCATGCCCGTCGAGGGCCCGGCGCGCTGCACGTCGACGATCACGAGCGGCAACTCGAGCGCCACGGCGAGGCCGATCGTCTCGGCCTTGAGGTCGAGCCCCGGGCCGCTCGTCGAGGTCACGCCGAGCTGCCCGCCGAACGAGGCGCCGAGCGCGATGCTCGCCGCCGCGATCTCGTCCTCGGCCTGCATCGTGCGCACGCCGAAGCGCCTGTGGCGCGAGAGCTCGTGCAGGAGCTCGGACGCCGGGGTGATCGGGTAGCTCGACAGGAACAGCGGCAGCCCGCTGCGCACGCTCGCGGCGATCAGGCCGAGGGCGGTGGCGGTGGTGCCGTTGACGTTGCGGTAGGTGCCCGGCTCGGCCGGCGCCGCCTTGACCTCGTAGTGGACGCCGAGCAGCTCCGCGGTCTCGCCGAAGTTGTAGCCCGCGCGGAAGGCGGCGAGGTTCGCGGCCTTGATCGCCGGCTTGGCGGCGAACTTCCGCTCGATCCACTCTTCGGAGACGTCCGTGGGCCGGCCGTACATCCACGAGAGCAGCCCGAGCGCGAACAGGTTCTTGCAGCGCTGCGCGTCCTTGGACATCAGGCCGTCGATGCCCTCGGTCGCCCTGACCGTCAGGGTGGTCATGGGCACCCGCACGAGCTGGTAGTCGTCGAGCGAGCCGTCCTCGAGCGGGTTGCGCTCGTAGCCCGCCTTCTTGAGGTTGTTGTCGCCGAAGCTGTCCTCGTTGACGATCAGCATGCCGCCCTTCTCGAGCGTGCCGAGGTTCGCCTTGAGCGCCGCCGGGTTCATCGCGACGAGCACGTTGGGCCGGTCGCCGGGCGTGAGGATGTCGCGCGAGGCGAAGTGGATCTGGAAGGCGGAGACGCCGGCGAGCGTGCCCGCGGGCGCGCGGATCTCGGCGGGGAAGTCGGGGAGCGTCGCGAGGTCGTTGCCGAGAACCGCGGTCGCGTCGGTGAAGCGGCTCCCGACGAGCTGCATTCCATCGCCGGAGTCGCCCGCGAAGCGGACGACTACTCGCTCTCTTTCCTTGACGTCCTTTGTCAACAGATGGCGGGCCGGCGGCGATCGGCGGGCGCCGCGGCCCGCTGCTTGTCGGGGGGTAGCGCCATTGTACGACCTGGGCCGGCCGCCACCGGCTCGGAGGCCTGCGCGGGCGCGCAGGCGCCTGCTGGCTCCCCATTTTCGTCCACGGCGGATGTCAGGCTGGGCCTGCGAGCGACGACAGGTGAGTCGAGCGCCGAAGCCATGCGCATCCTCCACATCGCAGACGTCCATCTCGACCGCCCGTTCGTGGGCCTCTCCCCCGAGGCGGCTCGGCAGCGCCGCCGCGGGCTCTGGGAGACCTTCGTGCGCTGCCTGGACGCGGCGCGCGAGCACGAGGTCCACGCGGTGACGATCGGCGGCGACCTGTGGGAGGACGAGAACGTCGCGGACGATACGCGCCGCTCGGTCGCCCACGAGCTCGGGCGGCTGGGGCGGCCCGTGCTGATCGCGGCCGGCAACCACGACCCCCTGCTTCCGGGCGGCAATTACGCGCGCACCGACTGGCCGTCCAACGTCTTCGTGTTCCCCGAGCAGCAACCCGTCGAGCACGCGCTCGGCGAGGTGAGCGTCTGGGGGGTGTCCTGGGGCGGCGGCTCGCTCTCGGCGAGCTTCCTCGACACCTTCGCGGCGCCCGACGACGGCCGCGCGCACGTGCTCCTGCTCCACGGGACCGCGATCGGCGCGACCGGCTTCGGGGCCGACGGAGCGCACTGCCCGTTCCGCCGCGACCGCGTCCGCGCGTGCGGCTTTGCGCTCTGCCTGGCGGGGCACATCCACGCCGCGAACGTGGTGGACGGGGTCGTCTACCCGGGCTCGCCCGAGCCCCTCGGGTGGGGCGAGACGGGGCGCCACTGCTACGCGCTCGTGGAAGTCGAGCCGGGCCGCGAGCCGCGCGTCGAGCTGCGCGACGTCGCGAGCCGCCGCTACGAGGTGCGCGCGGTCGACTGCTCGGGCGCTGCGTCGAGCGCGGAGGTGGACGAGCGGGTCGCGGCGGCGCTCGATCCCGACGAGCGCCCGGAGACGCTCTGCCTGCGGCTCGAGCTGCGCGGGGAGGTGGACCCGGCCTGCGAGATCGACTCCGACGCGCTCGAGAGCAGCCACGGCGAGCGCTACGCGGCCCTCGAGGTGCGCGACTCGACGACGCCCGCCTACGACCTCGACGCGCTCGCCCGCCAGGACACAGCGCGCGGCCACTTCGTGCGCCGGCTGCGGGAGCGGATCGAGGCCGAGGCCGACGAGCGCGAGCGGCGGGTCCTCGAGGCGGCGCTGCTCGCCGGGCTGCGGGCGATGGACGGCAGGGAGCAGCTGCTCTGATGTGGATCGAGCGGGTCGACGTCACGGGCTTCAAGCGCCTGCGCGGCGAGTGGTCGCTCGCCCAGGGGCTGACGCTCGTGACCGGCCCGAACGAGGCGGGGAAGTCGAGCTTCCACGAGCTCCTGCTGCGGATCCTCTTCGGCTTCTCGCGCAGCGAGCGCCGCCGCTCGCAGGGCGTCTCGCCCAAGGACGAGCGCCGCCCCTGGGACGGGTCGCCGTTCGCCGCCAACGCGCGCCTGCGCGACACGGCGGCGGGCAGGGCCTACGCCGTCGAGTGGGACTTCGAGGAGCACACCGTCGTCGTGCGCGACGCCGACACGGGCGAGGACCTGTCCGCGGAGGTGCGCGGGGCGCGCGAGGACGTGGGGATTGGCAGGTTCCTGGTCGGGCTCGACCTCGAGGAGTTCCGCGACGTCTGCTGCCTGCACCAGCAGGCGATCGAGGCGGTCCGCTCGAGCGAGGATCTCGGCCTCTCGCTTCGCCGCTCGGTCGAGAGCGGCAGCCACGAGGCGGGCGTGGAGCAGGCGGACGAGCGGCTGCGGGCCTACCTGCGCGACGAGCTCGGCGTTCACGCCGGGCATTACGGGGATCTGCAGGGCCGGGCTCTGGCGAAGGCGCGAGCGCGTCGTGAGGTGGTCGGCGACCAGCTCGCCGCCTGCGAGCAGGCGCGCGCGGAGATCGCCGGGCTCGCGCGCGAGCTCTCGCAGAAGGAGCAGGAGCGCGTCCGGCGCGCCGACCGGCTCGAGCGGGCGCGGCAGCAGCTCCTCCTCGGCGAGCGCGACGAGCTCGCCGAGCGCCTCGACCGCGCCCGCGATCTGAGCAAGCAGGCAGC
>JADGHQ010000079.1 GCA_019683805.1 Thermoleophilaceae bacterium | reverse complement strand
TTCGTCGTCGTTGGCGTCGTGAAAGAGGCGACGCACGGAGCCCTGCTGGTTGGCGCCGACGCCAGCCATGATCCGGCGCGCTTCCTCGCGGTCGAACGAGGGCATCTTGCGGTGCTCGTACTCCCTCACGAACCAGCGGAGGCCCTCAGCAGTGCGCTCGAACGCAGTGTCCTTGGTGATCTTGCGCGGGTGCGTGTAGGGCCACGTCTGCTGCAGCGACAGCCCCCGGCCGCGGGACCACACGTCCCAGCTTGCGGTCGAAGGTCAGGCCGGTGTACTCGCCTACGGTGCGCTCGTGCTTGCGGCTGGCGCCGTCCTTCTCGCGGTCGATCTCCTCGATGATCTTGCGGGCGCGCGCCTTCCACTCGTCCGCGCTGGCGAACGTGCCGACCCAGCGGTGCTCGCCGCGGTGCCGGATGGTCCCCTGGTACTTCTTGCCCTGGGGGTACTTCTTCGACTTCTTGGTGCCGACGACCTGGGGCTTCATGGCGAAACGCGATCCTAAGCAGCGATCGGGGTCTGCTGGACACCCAGCCAGGCGTCCACCTCAGAGAGGCGGTAGCGGTACTCGCCACAGATCTTGTGGCCGGGCATCCCTGCCGCGGTCTGGCGCACGACCCAGCGGACGCTGAAGCCATAGTGCTCGGCGATCTGCCGGCGGGTCAGCCAGCGCTCGTGGAGGACAGAGACGGAGTTGGGGCTGTCGGTGGTTGTCGTGGGTTTGCGGGACATTGTGTGGTCACCGTATCCAGGGATCCCCAAACTGCTGGAGGCACAGGGAAGGCCCGCATTTGCGGGCCTTCCGCTGGTCCTTGTCCGGCTCCCCTACAGGCGGCTGGAGTGCGTGGAGAAGAGGAAGCGCCGGCTGTAGCGAGCGCCCCCTTCATCGCTCACCGTCACCTGCACCACATGGCGGCCCGGAGCGAGCTCGACGGCCAGAGCTGTGGGGTCGCCGGGGTCGTCCATGACGATGCGGTTGCCCGGATCCTGCGGGTCGCCGGAGGTCGTGACCGGCACTCCATCGACCATCCAGCTGGTGGTGACGGGTCCGCCCTCGGGGTCCCAGTACCGCTGGTCGCGTTCGCGGCTTATCGGAGCGATCTGCATCCGGCACCGGTCCCACTCGAACTGGTCGAACGACCACGCCACCTGGGGCGGTCTGTTGATGCCGTCCGGCGAGTAGGACGACTCGTTGGCCGGATCGGTCGCGCTGAGCGGATCTCGGTCGGCGTAGCAGTAGTGCACCCAGCCGGTGGGCCGGCTGATCGACACGCTGCGCCGGCGCCCGTCCTCGAACACGATGCGGTACCGCTTCCCGTGCCGGAGGTAGCGGGCGGCGCGCTGGTACTGCTTACGCGTGAGCCGCAGCCGCGTGTCGTTGCCGGCGTCCACCCCGACCCAGGTTTGCGAGCTGGGGTAACAGCCCAGCTCGTCGCAGAACGCCGGCGAGCACGCGTACTGGTCAACAGAGAAGCTGCCCAGGGGTAGGTAACGCGGCCGCCCCTGGATGCGCACCTTGTAGGGCGTCGTCACCTGCCCGAACATCACGCCCTCGGGCGGGCGGTGGCAGGCGACCTTGAACGCCAGCGGCTGGTCCTCGTCCTGGCTGTCGCGGAGCAGTTTCACCACCTGGATCGGCTGCCCGCTGGTCGCGTGCGCGGTGGTCACCGGCATCGTCTTGACAGCGACAGTGCCGCGGGAGCGACTGCCGCTGTGAACTTCACCCCGTAGCGCACGGGATCTCAGCGTGCCGGAAGGCCCGCCCGTAGGTCCAGTCCTGCGAGTTCATGCCGCCAAACGGCATGGAGTTCATGCCGCTGGTATGCCGTTTGGCCTCAGCGACGACTCCCGACGACTTCCGACAACCCCCGACAACCTCCCCGCAGATTGTGCGTCATTGCGGGGGGTCGTCGTACCTTGGCGGTTTCGCCAGCTGAATCGGGGCGCCCGGATTTGAACCGGGGACCTCACCGACCCGAACGGTGCGCGCTACCAGGCTGCGCCACGCCCCGACGCGTGGGTCTGCCAGTCTAGCGTCAGCGCGCGCGGTTGCGGGATCATGCGGGGGCATGTCCACGCCCCCGTTCGGCGCGCTGCCCGAGACCCTCGACGAGGAGCTGCTGCAGTGCCTCGGGCCGGGCTTCGCGCCGCTCGAGCAGACCGACCCCGAGCGCATCGAGCGGATCGCCGCCGAGCTGCGCGAGGGCTTCGCGGCGCTCGCCGGCGTGCACCACGCGGTGTCGATCTTCGGCTCCGCCCGGCTCGGCCGCGACCACCCGACCTACGCTTTCGTGCGCGAGACCGCCCGCCGCCTGGGCGAGGCGGGGTTCGCCGTGATCACGGGCGGCGGTCCCGGGCTCATGGAGGCGGCGAACCGCGGCGCGCGCGAGGCGGGCGCGCTGTCCGTCGGCTGCAACATCGAGCTCCCCTACGAGCAGCGCGAGAACGACTACCTCGACATCAGCCTGCGCTTCCGCCACTTCTTCGTGCGCAAGGTGATGTTCGTGCGCTACGCCTCCGCGTTCGTCGTCTTCCCGGGCGGGTTCGGCACGCTCGACGAGCTGGCGGAGGCGCTCCTGCTCATCCAGACCCGCAAGATCCGCGACTTCCCCACGGTGCTGGCGGGCTCCGAGCACTGGCGCGGCCTCGTGGACTGGGTGCGCGGGCGCCTGCTGCCCGCGGGGATGATCGCGCCAGAGGACGCGGAGCTCCTGCGCGTCACGGACGACCCGGACGAGATCGTCGCCATCGTCGCCGAGGCCCGCGAGCTCCAGGTCGAGACCTACGCGCGCGGGAGCGACGCGCGCGGGCGCGCGACGCCCTAGCCGCGGCCGTTCTGGCCCGTGTCGCCGATCTGCAGCACCGACAGGAACGCCTCCTGCGGCACCTCGATCCGGCCCATCTGCTTCATGCGCTTCTTGCCCGCCTTCTGCTTCTCGAGCAGCTTGCGCTTGCGCGTGATGTCGCCGCCGTAGCACTTCGCGATCACGTCCTTGCGCACCGGCTTGACGGTCTCGCGGGCGATGATCTTCGAGCCAATCGCAGCCTGGATCGCGATCTCGAACTGCTGGCGCGGGATCTGCTTCTGCAGCCGCTCGGTGATCGCGCGCCCCGCGTTGTAGGCCTTGTCGCGGTGGACGACCATCGAGAGCGCGTCCACGAGCTCGCCGGCGAGCATGATGTCGAGCTTCACGAGGTCGGACGGGCGCTCCCCGATCAGCTCGTAGTCGAGCGAGGCATAGCCCTTGGTGCGCGACTTGAGCTGGTCGAAGAAGTCGAGCACGATCTCGGCGAGCGGCAGGTCGTACTGGATCTGCACGCGCGTCGGCGAGAGGAAGCTCATGTCCACGTGCGTGCCGCGGCGCTCCTGGCAGAGCTCCATCACCGCCCCCACGTGCTCCTTCGGGCAGAGGATCGTGGCGCGGATGTAGGGCTCGCGGATCTCCGCGATGCGGGCGCGGTCGGGCATCTCGCTCGGGGAGTGCACGCGCACCTCGTCGCCGTTGGTCAGCGCCACCGTGTACTCGACGTTCGGCGTGGTGGCGAGCAGCTCGAGGTCGTACTCGCGCTCGAGCCGCTCGCGCACGATGTCCATGTGCAGGAGGCCGAGGAAGCCGCAGCGGAAGCCGAAGCCGAGCGCCTGGCTCGTCTCGGGCTCCCACGAGAGCGCCGCGTCGTTGAGCGCGAGCTTCTCGAGCGCGTCGCGCAGGTCCTCGAAGTCGTCGGTGTCGACCGGGAAGAGGCCGCAGAACACCATCGGCTTGACCTCCCGGTAGCCGGGCAGCGGCTCGGACGCCGGGTTCGCGCGCGTGGTCAGCGTGTCGCCCACGCGCAGCTTCGACACGTCCTTGATCCCCGTGATCAGGTAGCCCACCTCGCCCGCGCGGAGCTGCTCCACCGGCGTCATCGTCGGGCCGAAGAAGCCGATGTCGTCGATGTCGGCCTCGGTGCCGGTCTGCATGCCGAGGATCGCGTCGCCCTTCCGCAGCACCCCGTCGACCACGCGGACGTAGGCGATCACGCCGCGGTACTGGTCGAACTCGGAGTCGAAGATCAGCGCGCGCGCGGGCGCGTCGGCGTCGCCCTCGGGCGGCGGGATGCGCTGCACGATCGCCTCGAGCAGGTCCTCAATCCCCTCCCCCGTCTTCGCCGACACGCGCAGCACGTCGTCGGCCGGCTCGCCGAGCAGCTCGGAGATCTCGCCGGCGACGCGCTCGGGCTCGGCGCCCGGCAGATCGATCTTGTTCAGCGCGGGGATCAGCTCGAGCCCCGCGTCGACCGCCATGTAGGTGTTTGCGAGCGTCTGCGCCTCGACGCCCTGGGAGGCGTCCACCACGAGCAGCGCTCCGTCGCAGGCGGCGAGCGAGCGCGACACCTCGTAGCTGAAGTCCACGTGCCCAGGGGTGTCGATCAGGTGCAGGCGGTAGAGCCGCCCGTCCCTCGCCGTGTACTCCACGCGCACGGCCTGCGCCTTGATCGTGATCCCGCGCTCGCGCTCGAGCTCCATCGAGTCGAGCAGCTGCGGGCGGTGGTTGCGGGGGTCGACCGCGCCGGTGACCTCGAGGATGCGGTCGGCGAGCGTCGACTTGCCGTGGTCGATGTGCGCGATGATCGAGAAGTTGCGGATGTTCGCGGCGGGCGCGCTCACGGGGCTTGAGGATAGGTGAGCGGGCGAGACGGAGATCAGGCCGCCGCGCCGCGGCGCAAGCGTCCCCCGAGCAGGCTCCAGATCTGCCTCGCCTCCCGCACGCCGAGCGCCCAGACGACCGCCGCGTAGGCCGCAAGCCCGGCGCCGATCGCGACGCCCACCGAGACCGCCTGCGCCCAGAGCGCGCGGCCGAGCGCGTGGTCGAGGCCCCACCACGCGGCGAAGCTCACCGCGGCGAGCACGGCGGCGCCCGCGAGCATCCTGAGGACCGCGTCGAGCGTCCGCCCGCCTTCGATCCCGCCGAGGATGCGCCTCAGCATGTAGCCCTGCGCGACGGTCATCGCCACCGTGGCGACCACCGTGCCGAGCACGACCCCGCCGACGCCGAGGGGGTAGAGCGCCGCCGCCACCGCCACGTTCACCGCGAGGTTCGCGCCCGACAGCGCGGTCGTGACCCACGGCCGCTGGATCGAGAAGAACGTGCGCGAGAAGAGCAGGCTCACCCCCTGGAACGGCAGCGAGATCGACCACCACGCCATCGCGGTCGCCACGAGGTGCGTGGACTCGGCGGTGAACTCGCCGCGCTGGTAGATCAGCCGCGTGATCGGCACCGCGAGCACCGCCATGATCACCGCCGAGGGGATCAGCAGCATGAAGATCTGCCGCATGCCGTTGGCCATCGTCGCGCGCAGGTTGTCGTGCTCGCCGCGGGCCGCGAAGCGCGCGAGCGTCGGGAACACGACCGTCGCGATCGCGATCGAGAAGACGCCCTGCGGGAGCTGGTAGATCCGGAACGCCTTGTCGATCGCCGCCGGCGCCTCGTCGCTGACGAGCGTGCCGAAGAACGAGTTGATCAGCAGCGAGAAGTTGATCAGCCCGAGCGCGATCGTCACCGGCAGCATCAGCCGCAGCACCCGCGTCACGTTCGGGTTGCGCCAGTCGAGGGTCAGCGTGAAGCGCCCGCCGCGCCCCCGCAGCCAGGGGATCGGCAGCAGGAACTGGATGAACGTGGCCGCGAGCACCGCCCAGGCGTAGCCGTAGATCTCGTGCTGCGGGTCGAACAGCGGCGTGACCCCGACGAGCCCGCCGATGATCACGATGTTCCAGACGAGCGGCGCGAGCGCCGGCACCGAGAAGTGCTCGAACGAGTTGAGCATCCCGACGATCACGCCCGAGAGCGCCAGGATCAGCACCGTCGGGAACAGGATCCGGCCCATCGTGACCGTCAGCTCCTTGAGGAGCGGGTCATCGTCGAACCCGGGCGCCACGAGCTTCATCGCGAGCGGCGCCACCAGCTCGAACAGCAGCGTGAGGGCGCCGAGGGCGAGCAGGATCAGGAGGAACAGGCTCGAGGCGACCCGGAACGCCTCGCGCCTGCGCCCCTTCTCGAGCAGCTCCGTGAACACCGGCACGAACGCGCCCTGGAGCGCGGCGTCCGCGAACAGCGCGCGCACGAGGTTCGGGACCTGGAAGGCGATCGTGAACGACGACATCGCCCCGCTCACGCCGAAGTACTTGGCCGCCACGATCTCGCGCACCAGGCCCGCGATGCGCGAGGCGCCGGTCGCCGCGGAGAAGAACGCGGTGTTGACCGCCAGCCGGCGGCCTCGCTGGGACGGGGACTCGACCTCTCCTGCCTCTCGCGCAGGGGTCGCGGCTGCGGGCTCTGTGGCCGGCACGGGGCCGCTATAGTAGGCCGCCGCCGCGGTGACCGAGCGAAGCCAGCCGCGGCTCACGCACGTTCATGGCAAACATCGCCTCACAAGAAAAGCGCATCGCGCGGTCGCAGCGGGAGCGGCTCGAGAACCGCCGCTACACCTCGACCATCAAGACCTACTTCCGCCGGCTCGAGGCGGCCGTCGCCGAGGGCGACGCCGAGCGGGCCGACTCCGAGCACCGCACGCTCGTGTCGATGATCGACCGGGCGGTGAAGCGCCGGGCGCTCCATCCGAACAACGGCGCGCGCAAGAAGTCCCGCGCGGCCGCGATCCGCGCGCGCCTCTAGGGGCGCCGCGGCGCCGTCCCGGCCGCGCAGGCGGCGCAGAGGCCGTGCAGCACGAGCTCGGCGCGGGCGGGCTCGAAGCCCTGCCGCCGCGCCGCCGCGAGGACTCCCTCGGTCTCCGGCGTGAGGTCGAGGTCCTCGACCTTCCCGCAGCGCTCGCAGATCAAGTGGCTGTGCTCCTCGCGGCGCGGGTCGTAGAGGACGGCTCCCCCGCGGGCGCTCACGCGCCGCACGATGCCGAGCCGCTCGAACAGCTCGAGCGTCGAGTAGATCGTCGGGAGCGAGACGCCGGGCAGCCGCTCCGTGACCGCCGAAAGCACCTCCTCGGCTGTGACGTGGCGGTCGAGCGCCTTCAGCGCCCTGTTGATCACGAGGCGCTGCGAGGTGACGCGCTGGCCTCCCCGGCGCAGCTCCTGCGCCAGCTCGGAGTCGTGTGCGGCGGTAGCCGTCCTTTCTGGCATCGCTTACAAGCTTAGTACCTTTAGGGCGCCCTTATTTTAAGTGGGTTGCTATTATGCCCGTGCGTGACCACTCTCACGAGGACAGCGGTACGCAGGTGGCGCAGCGCCGACGACCGCGAGCGGCTGCTGCAGGTGGTGCAGCCCGGGCTCGTCGGGCTGATCGACGGGACGGTCTCGACGCTCGCGCCGATCTTCGCGATGGCGTACTTCTCGGGCTCGCGCGCCGCTCTGCTCGTGGGGCTCGCCGCGGCGCTCGGCGCCGCCATCAGCATGGGCATCTCGGAGGGCCTCTCGGACGACGGGGAGCTGACCGGCCGCGGCAGCGGCCTCGTCCGCGGCCTGATCACGGGCGCGTCGACGTTCGCCGGCGGCAGCTTCCACGCCCTGCCGTTCGTCATCAGCGACACCGGGACGGCGCTCGCGGTCGCCTACGTCGTCGTCACGATCGAGCTGTTCGCGATCGCCTGGATCCGCAAGCGCTACCTGAAGGTCGCCCTCGCGCGGTCGTTCGCCCAGGTGACCCTGGCCGGCTTCACCGTGGCCGCGGTCGGCGTGGCGGTCGGCCACGCGTAGCGCCCGCGGGGAGGCGCCCCGGAGCGCGCCTGCGGGCGGGCGCGCCGTCTCGACCGGCGGGGCCTTACGCGGCGGCCCGCGCGAGCGCCAGCGTGAACGCGGTGTCCTCGTCGAAGCCCACGCCGCCGCCGCGCAGCTCGATCTCGAGGTCGGCCAGCGCGCACAGCGCACGCTCGAGCAGTTCGGGGTCGGCCTTCCGCGCGTGCCCGATCACCCGCTTCGCCGCCCACGGCGGCCCGCCGATCGCCTCGGCCACGCGCTGCTCGGGCATCCCCGCCTCGAGCAGCGACGCCGCGCGGTGCACCTCGCCGAGGCGGCGTACGAGCGTGAACGCAAGTCGGCCCGGGGGCTCGTTCCGCGCGCCCAGCTGCTCTGAGATCGCGAGCGCGGCGCGCAGGTCCCCCGCCACGAGCGCGTCGGCGAGGTCGTAGGCGCCGCGCGAGCTCTCGCCCGACGCCCACTCCTCGACCTCATCGGCCGTCAGGCGGCCGTCCGGGTGCGCGACCAGCGCGAGCTTCTCGATCTCGCGCGCGAGCCGCTGCTGGCCCTGCCCCACGATCGAGACGAGCGTCTGCGCGGCGTCCTTGTCGAGCTGCAGGCCCTCCTCGCGCGCCCGCTCGACCACCCATGAGGGGAGCTGCCAGGGCTTCGGCGCGGAGTAGCTGCGCAGCTCTCCGCCGGCCGCCTCGACGCACTTCTCGAGACGCTTCGGCACCTTGCCGCGGGCGATCAGCACGAGCACCGTCTCCGGCGGCGGCTCGGCGAGCTGGCGCTCGAGCGGATCGAGGTCTCCCGCCTTCCAGGCCTCCACGCCGTCGACGAGCAGGTAGCGCGTGCCCGCCGCGAACGTGAGCATCGCGAGCGCCGCGGCGAGATCGTCCGGCGAGCTGCTGCGGGCGTCGAAGGTCTCGAGACCGCTGGGACCGTGCTCGGCGTCGGGGCGGCCGGGCCCCCGGGGGCGCCCCCCGGGGGTTTAAAAAAAACCCCCCCCCCCCCACCCCCCAA
>JADGHQ010000024.1 GCA_019683805.1 Thermoleophilaceae bacterium | reverse complement strand
GGCGCCGCGCGCATGCGCGAGGCGCTGCTCGACCGCGCCGTGCTCGCGCGCGCGGCCGCGATCCGGCGGCCGCGCGCCGTGCTCGCGCTCGCGCTCGCGCTCGCGGCGTTCGGCTGGGTGGCCGACACCCGCACGAGCGTGGTGTCGGACCTCACGCAGCTCATGCCCCAGGACATCCGCGAGCTCAAGGACGTGAACGCGCTGCAGCGGGAGACCGGGGTCTCCGGGGAGATCGACGTGATGCTTGAGGGCGCGAGCGTGACGAGCCCGCGCGTGATCTCGTGGATGACCGGCTTCCAGCGGCGCGTGCTCGAGCAGCACGGCTGGCGGACGGGCTCGACCTGCGCGCAGCGCAAGGACCCGCCCGAGATCTGCCCGGCGCTGTCGCTGCCCGACCTGTTCCGCTCCGGCGGCGTCGGGTCGCAGCAGCAGATCGACTCGCTGCTCGCCGCGGTGCCGCGCTACTTCTCGCAGGCGGTGATCTCGCCCGACCGGCGCACGGCCACGCTCGCCTTCGGCATCCGGCTGATGCCGCTCGACCGCCAGGAGCAGGTGATCGACGAGATCAGGCGTCAGCTTCACCCCCCGGCCGGCGTGAGCGCGTCGGTGGCGGGGGTGCCGGTGCTCGCGGCGGAGGCGAACGCCGCGCTCTCGTCCAGCGGCCGGCGCGCGCTCACGCTGCTCGCGGGTCTCGCCGCGGTCTTCCTGCTGCTGCTGGCGCTGCGGCGGAGCGTCCGCCGCGCCGCCGTGCCGCTCGTGCCGATCGCGCTCGCCACCGGCTGGTCGGCGCTCGTGCTGTTCCTGTTGCGCATCCCGCTCAACCCGATGTCGGCCACGATGGGGGCGCTCGTGATCGCCATCTCGACCGAGTTCAGCGTGCTGCTCTCGGCGCGCTACGAGGAGGAGCGCCGCGCGGGCGCCTCGCCGGCGCGGGCGCTCGAGCTGACGTACGCCTCGACCGGCGCCGCGGTGCTCGCCTCCGGCGCGACCGCAATCGCCGGCTTCGCCGCCCTGATCGCGTCGGACATCCGCATGCTGCGCGACTTCGGCGTCGTGACGGTCGTGGACCTGACGCTAGCGCTGCTCGGCGTGCTGCTCGTGCTGCCCGCGGCGCTCGTGTGGGCGGAGAGGCACGGCGAGAGCAGGCTCGGCGACCTCGATCCGCGCCGCATCGCGCGCGCCGCCGCGCGCCGCCGCCGGAAGGGCGGCGCCGCGCTCACGCGGCCGGCGCGCCTCGCCGGGCTGCCGGGCCGTCGCGGTGGACGTGGCTGAGGACCGCTTCGAGGACCTGGGCCCGCGGCCGGCGCCGACCGGCGACGAGGCGCGGGGCGACGCCGCGGAGCGGCTCGCCGAGCTCGACCGGGAGCGCGAGCGCGAGCGCAGGCGACGCGCCCAGGAGCGTCGGCAGCGCGGGCGCTACTCGTGGGTCGTCGGCGTGGTGTTCGCGATCGGGCTCGTGATCGCGGGCGTCAACTCGATCCCCAACAAGGGGGCGGGCGTGCGCGGGCCGGACCCCGGGAAGCCCGCGCCGGCCTTCGCCGCTCCTCTTGCGACCGGCACGAGCGACGCCGACGCGAACGTCAAGCAGGACCCCGCGCAGCCCGACGCGCTCGGCAAGGTCCCCGCCTGCCAGGTGCGCGGGCGCGGCGTCTTCAACCTCTGCGACGCGACGGCGCGCCGCCCGCTCGTGCTCACCTTCATCGTCACGCGCGGCGCGCGCTGCGCGCCCCAGCTCGACCGCGTGGAGCAGGTGCGGCGCGAGTTCCCCGGCGTCGGGTTCGCCGGGGTCGTGAGCGGCGACGGACGCGCGAAGGTGGCGCGGCTCGCGAGCGAGCACGACTGGCGCTTCCCGGTCGCGGTCGACCGCGACGGCGAGGTCGTGAACGTCTACCGCATCGGCGTCTGCCCAACCACCGTATTCCTCGAGCCGGGACGCACGGTGCGCGCCACGAAGCTCGGGATGCTCACCTCCGCCGAGCTGCGCGCCGAGGTGCGGGCGCTGGAGCGCGCGATCCGCCGATGAGGGCCGAGCGCGGCTGGGTCGCCCCCGAGGTGAGCGACGAGTTCCCCCACCTCGGCCTCTACGTGCTCGCCGTCGAGGCTCGCGCGGGGCGCAGCCCGCGCGAGGTACGCGGGCGCCTCGCGGCGATGAGCGACCGCTTCACCGGCGGCCGCGCGATCCAGCTCCGGCGCGAGCCGGTCCCGTGGGCCTACCGCGTGTTCTTCCGCCAGATCGGGCTCGACCCCGACGAGCGCCGCACCCCGCCCGAGCAGGCGGCGCTCGAGCGCATGCGCGCCGGAGGCTTTGTGAGCCGCGGCCTGGTCGAGGACGCGCTGCTGATCGCGACGGTCGAGACGGGCGTGGCGCTCGTGGCGCTCGACGCCGAGCGCGTCCGCCCGCCGCTCGGCATCCGGCTCGCCCGGCCCGGCGAGCGGCTCGGCGGCGACGGGATCGAGCTGCCGGCCGGCCGCATCGTCATGGCCGACGAGCGGCACGTCCTGGCGGAGCTGTTCGGGAAGGTCGCCCCCGGTCGCGGCCCGGGCCGCCGCAGCCGCAGGCTGCTGATCGCCGCCGTGCGGGTCAAGGGCGTGCCGGAGATGAGCGTCGAGGAGGCGTTCTGGACGGTCGCGGAGGTGCTCGGACAGGGGCGCTGAAGCGGCCGCCCGCGCGTCCGGCCGGTGGTACGATCGCCGCAGCGACCAGGGGAGGAACGCGCCGTGCCCGAGACGATCCAGCACCACGCGCAGGCGGCCGCGCCCGTCACGTACCCCGGCGTCGAGCTGCCGCAGGTAGACGAGCGGGCAGCGCGCCGGACGCTGCTCGACCAGATCGCGAGGCTCGAAGGTGAGCTGTCGGGGCTCCTCTGCGCCGCCTTCCCGCGCAACGGCCTCGACTGTCGCGTAAGGGCGCGCGGCGGGCCGCGGATCCTGTCGCTCGCGGAGCTCGAGCGCGTGCGCGACGACCTCGCCGCAAGGGCTCAGGACAACCGCCGCCGCCTGAGCGAGCGGCTGCGCGTCGAGCAGCGCAACCGCCACCGCCTCGAGCAGATGCTGCTCGACCCGGCAGCCCACAAGTGGGAGCGCGTCACGAACGCCGACATCGGCGAGCCGGGCTGCAAGCAGTGGCACGTGCTCCCGCGCTTCGGCCTGCTCGGGATGCTCATGGGCTGGTGGCGGGTGAAGATCTCGTCCGGATGTCCGTTACCCCCGGGGCGCGGCCCGCGGCCACGGCCCCTCGCGCCGCGTTCGTGAATGGGAAGGCGTAGCCGCAAGCGCGGCGCCGCCGGCGGAGCGCCGGGCGGCGCGCGCGAGGTGTCGGCCGTCGGCTCGACCCGGGCTGAGCGCGACGCCGCGCGCCGCGCGCGCGCGCAGGCGCTCGCGCGAGAGCCGGCCCGGCCCCATCGGGTGAGGGCGCGGCCGGCCACGCGCCCAAAGCCCCCGGCGCCGTGGGGCTCCTTCCCGCTGACCGAGCTGGTGGTGCTGCTCGCGATCGTCCTGCTCGTGACCGGCGTGATCGTGTGGGGCGACCGCGGGCGCACGATGGTGGTCGCCGCGCTGGCGCTCGGCTCGCTCGGCGGGCTCGAGGTGTCGATCCGCGAGCACTACGCCGGCTACCGGTCGCACACCTCGCTGCTCGCGGGCGCTGCCGGCGTGGCGGTGACGCTGCTCGTCGCGGTCGGCTTCCGCCAGGCGCCCCTCGGCGTTGCGGTGGGCGCCGGCGCGGCGGTGTTCGCGCTCTGCTGGTGGCTGTTCCGGCGCGCCTTCCGGAAGGCGTCCGGCGGGGTCGCCTTCAGATAGGGAGAGCCGCCGCGCGCCCCGCGGGGGAGACGGGCACCGGGCGCGCGGCGACGTCGGTCGGCGGGCCTCCTCTAGGCCAGCGCGGCCTGGTGTCCGGGCGCGCGGGCCGGCCGGTCGGGCGTGGCGGCTGTGTCCTCGGCGCGAGCGGCGCGCCCGCGCAGGGCGGGCCTGGCGGCGGCCTTGGCGAGCAGCGTCGCAGCGAGGGCGGTGCGCTGTCGTCCCGTGAGGGTGCCGATCTGCTTGTTCTCCGGAATCCCGAGCGACAGGAGCACGCGGCGGCAGCGCGCCCGGCCCCAGCGGGGCTGGCTCATGAGGAGGTCGCTGACGGACATGCTCTCGGCCTGCCAGGGGCAGTCGAGCACCACCTGGGCAGCGGTGAGCTCGTTCGCGCTCACCTTCCGCTTGAGCTCTGCGCGCGCAAGACGCACGCGATTGGCACGTTCTAGCGCCTGTAGATGCTGAGGCGCGGCGTCGACCGCGGCAATCTCGCCCATCAACTCTCCCCGCAATCGATTTGGATTTTTCGCCGAGACCCTTCGGCGGCCGCATCGGGGCGTGACGGGGCCGCCCCGCCTCACGGGGCACTCGCCTCACCCTTCGAGTCACCGGCCGCCCGAGTCGTGACCGACATTGGGAAACTTACGAGCAGATGCTTGCCCTGGTCAACAACCCGCCGACGGCCCCGGTCGCTAAGAGCGGGCTTTTCCTTCATCCTCCCGTTTGTTCGACTTTGGGGGAGCGGTCCGGGTTCCCTCACCTACGCCCGGAGGGTCGGTAGATGCGGGCCACGAAGATCGTCGCCACGATCGGGCCGGCGTCGCGGGAGCGCCCCGTGCTCGAGCGCATGATCGCCGCGGGGCTCGACATCGCCCGCCTCAACTTCGCGCACGGGCATCCCGAGGAGCACGCCGAGACGGTCGAGAGGATCCGCGCCGCCGCGGAGGCGGCGGGCCGGGAGGTCTGCGTGCTCCAGGACATCCCGGGCCCCAAGCTGCGCATCGGCCCGGTCCACAACGGCGTGACCGAGCTCGGCACGGGCACGCGCGTCGTCCTGACCCCCGAGGACATCGAGGGCGACTCCAAGCGCCTGCCGGTGGCGTGGCCGGGCTTCAGCGAGATCGTCGAGCCGGGCGACGTCGCGTATCTCGCCGACGGCGCGATCCGCCTGCGGGTCGCCGAGATCCACGACAACGAGGTGCTCGCGAGGGTCGAGGTGGGCGGCACGATCGCCTCCCGCCAGGGGCTCAACCTCCCGAACGTGACGATGTCGCTGCCCGCCGTGAGCGGGGAGGACCTCGAGCTCATCGACGCGGGCGTCGAGATGGGCGTGGACGTGGTCGCGCTCTCGTTCGTGCGCCGCCGGGAGGATCTCGAACCGGTGCGCGAGCGCCTGCGCGCGCGCGGCGCCGACACGCCGATCTACGCGAAGATCGAGAAGCCGCAGGCGGCGGCGAACGCCGCCGAGATCATCGACGCCTCGGAAGGCATCATGATCGCCCGCGGCGACCTCGGGATCGAGCTGCGCATCGAGAAGGTGCCGCTCGTCCAGAAGAAGCTGCTGGCGCTCGCGGGTCACCGCGCCAAGCCGACGATCACCGCCACCCAGATGCTCGAGTCGATGGTGAGCTCGAGCCGGCCCACCCGGGCCGAGGTCACGGACGTGGCGAACGCCATCTTCGACGGCACGGACGCCGTCATGCTCTCCCAGGAGACGGCCGTGGGCCGCTACCCGGTGGAGGCGGTGGCGATGATGGCCTCGATCGCGGAGACCGTGGAGAAGGAGCTCCCGTACGGGCGCTGGCTCACCGAGCGCGGCCTCGAGGCCGGCGAGCACGAGTCCGCGGCGATCGCCTTCGGCGCCGTCGGCGCCGTCTACCAGCTCGACCTGAAGGCGCTGATCACCCCGAGCCTGTCCGGCCGGATCGCGCGGCTCGTGTCCTCGAAGCGGCCGCGCGTCCCGGTGATCGCGCTCTCGCCGAGGCGCGAGGTGGTGCGCCGCTGCAACCTGCTCTGGGGCGTGCGCGCCTTCCTCAACGAGGAGCCGCAGGACACGACGGACCTGCTCGACGAGGCGTGCCAGGCGGCGCTCGCCACCGGGATCGTCAAGCCCGGCGACCGCGTCGGCATCACGGCCGGCCTGCCGCCCGGCCTGTCGGGCGGCACCAACCTGTTCACCGTCAGGACGCTGCAGCCCCCGCAGGGCGGGGCGGTCAGCTAGGCGCGTCGAGCACGCCGGCCTCGCGGCCGACGCGCGCGAAGATCTCGAGCGCCCGGTCGAGGTGCTCGCGCTCGTGCGTGGCCATCACGCTCGTGCGCAGCAGGGCGCCCCCGCGGGGGACGGCCGGGTAGAGCGCGACGTTCGTGTAGACGCCGGCGTCGTAGAGCGCCTTCCAGAACGTCACCGCGCGCCAGTCGTCGCCGATCACGATCGGAACGATCGAGGTGAAGAGCTCGCTGCCGTCGCTCATCGGACGCGGGTCGACGACGCGGAACCCGAGCTCGTGCAGCCCGCGGTTCAGGTAGCGGGCGTTGTCGAGCACCTTGGCGAACAGCCGCGGGCCCTCCTCGGAGCGGCAGATGCGCACGGCCTCGAGCGCGGCGCCGACCGACGCCGGCACAGCCGAGGCCGTGAACAGGAAGGCGCGCGACTGGATGCGCAGGAACTCGATCACCTCGTGCGGCCCCGCGATGAAGCCGCCGCAGCTCGCGAGCGACTTCGAGAAGGTCCCCATGCGCAGGTCGACCTCGGACTCGAGGCCGAACGCCTCGCAGACTCCCGCGCCGCGCGCGCCGAGCACGCCCACGCCGTGCGCCTCGTCGACCATCAGGCGCGCGCCGTAGCGCCTGCAGAGCTCGACGATCGGCGGCAGGTCGCAGACGTCGCCCTCCATCGAGAACACCCCGTCCACGACCACGAGCACGCCGCCCCCGTCGCCCTGCGCGCGCTCGAGCATCTGCTCGAGCTTGTCGAGGCGGTTGTGGCGGAAGGGCCGGATGCGGGCGCGCGAGAGCGCCACGCCGTCGAGGATCGAGGCGTGGTCGCCCGAGTCGCAGATCACCGTGTCGCCCGGCCCGAGCAGCGTGCCGATCGTGCCGAGGTTCGCCTGGTAGCCGGTGGTGAACGCGATGGCGTCCTCGGTGCCCATCCACTCGGCCAGCTCGCGCTCGAGCTCGAGGTGGAGCGGCGTCGTGCCGTTCATCAGGCGCGAGCCGGTCAGGCCCGTGCCGTAGCGCTCGAGCGCCTCGCGCGCGGCGCGCTTCACGCGCTCGTCGCCCGTGAGCCCGAGGTAGTTGTTCGAGCCGAGCATGATCCGCTCGGCCCCCTCCATCTCCATCACCGGTCCCGCCTCGCCCTCGATCAGGCGGAAGTAGGGGAGGAGGTCGTGCTCCTTCGCGGCCTTGAGCTGCTCGGCGCGGTCGTGCGTCCGGGCCTTCTCGAACAGGTCGGTGACTGTCGGCATGTGTGTGTGCGAGCCCCGGGGATCTTCGAGTAAGGTGCCGCGCCGTGTCCGCGGTCGAGGTGCGCCCCGTCCAGTCGAGGCGAGATCTGAAGCGCTTCGTGAAGCTGCCCTGGCGGCTGTATCGTAACGAGCCGCTCTGGGTGCCGCCGCTCATCGCGGAGCGCATGAGGTTCCTGGACCGCTCGAAGAACCCGTTCTTCGAGCACGCCGAGGCCGAGTACTTCCTGGCCTGGCGCGACGGGGAGCCGGTCGGGCGGATCAGCGCGCACGTCGATCACCGCCTCAACGAGTTCCACGACAACGCCTGGGGCCAGTTCGGGTTCTTCGAGTGCGAGGACGACCCCGAGGCGGCGCGCGCGCTCCTGGAGGCCGCGGAGGCGTGGCTGCGCGCGCGCGGCCGCGATCGCATGGTCGGCCCGATGGACTTCACCACCAACCACGAGTGCGGGCTGCTCGTCGAGGGCCACGAGCGCCCGCCGCAGATCCTCGAGCCGTGGCACCCGCCGTACTACGCCCGCCTGCTCGAGGGCTACGAGCTCGAGAAGGCGATGGACCTCTACAAGTGGGAGCTGCACATCTCCGACAGGGAGAAGATCCTGCCGGTGATCTTCGAGCTCGCGGAGAAGCTCGAGCCCGAGCACGGCATCCGCATCCGCCACATGCGACGGCGCGACTTCAAGAACGAGGTGCGCCGCTTCATGGAGATCTACAACTCGGCCTGGGAGAAGAACTGGGGCTTCGTGCCGCTCACCGACGCCGAGCTCGAGCAGTACGCGAAGGACCTGCGGCCGATCCTCGACGAGAACTGGGCGATGATCGCCGAGAAGGACGGCGAGGTGGTGGGCTGCGCGCTCACCCTGCCGGACTACAACCAGGTGCTCAAGCACCTCAACGGCCGGCTGCTGCCGTTCGGCTGGCTGAAGGCCCTGCGCCGGCGCAGGGAGATCGACTCCGTGCGCGTGTTCGCGCTGGGCGTGAAGCCGGAGTACCAGCACACCGGCGTCGCGGCCGGCCTCTACATCGAGCACTTCAACATGGCGGCCCGCACGCCCCAGACGTGGGGCGAGATGGGCTGGATCCTCGAGGTCAACGTCGCCATGAACAAGGCGATGGAGGCGATGGGGGGCCGCATCGTGAAGCGCTACCGGATCTTCGAGAAGCCCCTCGAGGCGCAGGCCGGCGAGGGGAACCTCCGACCGGCGGGCTAGCATCCGCTCCCCATGTCCGAGCAGGTCGAAAACGCGGCCGGGGACGACGGGCGCAACCTGCCGGTGCTCGCGGAGGCAGTCGAGGTGACGCCGGTCGAGCCGGGGGCTTCGCCAGCGCCGATGCTGCTCGGGGTTCCCGCTCCGATCGCCGCGGCGACGGGCGGGTTCCTCGCGGGCCTGGCGACGCTCGCGCTCACCCGCGTGCTGCGGCGCGGCACGCGCCGCCTGGCGCTGCCGGGCAGCCGCCGGCGCCGCCGCCGCGGCCGGGCGATCGAGGTGGCCGCTACGCGCTCCTTCCTCGTCGACGTCCACCTGCTCAAGCGCTGAGTTGGCGGTCGTCGAGCGCGACCTCAGGCCCAGCGGTCCGTACCGCATGCCGCGCGCGGGCCGCGACGGGGTGCTGCGGCGGCGTCCTTCGGACCGTGCGCTCGTGCGGCTGATCCATCACGGCGACGAGCCGGCCGTCGTGAGCGCCCGGCCCGTCGGGGGCGCGGTGCGGATCACGGCGCAGGCCCGCTCGCGGCTCGCGGCCGCCTACGCGGTCGACCGCATGCGCTTCGCGCTCGGCCTCGACCACGACCTGCGGCCCTTCCATCGACGCTTCCGGCGGGATCCGCTGATCGGACCGGTCATCCGCCGGCGCCCGTGGCTGCGGCCGACGCGCGTCGCCGATCCCTTCCAGGCGCTGATCTGGGCGATCACCGAGCAGCTGATCGAGGTCGAGCGCGCGGAGGCGATCCAGCGGCGGATCGTCTGGCGCTACGGGCGCGTGAGCGAGTGCGGGAGCCTGCGCGACGCCCCGGCGCCGACCGCGCTCGCGGGCCGCGCTCCCGCGGAGCTCGAGGCGCTCGACCTGGCCGGGAGGCGGGCGATCGCGATGGTGCGCGTGGCGCGCGAGGTGGCGTCCGGCCGCGTCGACCTCGCCGAGCACGAGCCCGCCTGGCGGCGGCTGCTCGCGATCCGCGAGGTCGGCCCGTGGACGGTCGAGAAGCTCGCCTTCCAGGGCCAGGGCCGCGACGACATGCTGCCCGCGGGCGACCTCGCCTACGCCAAGGCGGTCGGCCGCCTCGCCCGCCTCGGCCGGCGCGCGACCGAGCAGGAGGTGCGCGAGTTCTTCGCGCCCTACGCGCCTTACCAGGCGCTCGCGGGCCTCTACGCCCTCGCGCGGGCCTACGTCTGACCCGCAGCCCGCCGGGCAGGGCCTAGCTCGGCCCCTTGCCCGGCAGGTAGTCATCGGTCAGCGCCCCCTCGGCGCTCGCCGCGTCGCGGAGGATGCCGCCCGCGTGCATCCAGGCGGCGAACGCCCGCCAGCGCTCGGGGTCCATGTAGCCGAACGGCTTGCCGCGCGGGGGCAGGAGGTAGGGGAGCGTGACCTTCACCGACGCCCGCTGCAGCCTGGGGTCGAGCTCCCTGTTCGCGCGCAGGAGCCCCTGGATCCCCTCAGCCGGGTCGCGGTCGAGCAGGTGCGTGCCGCGCGCCAGCGCGCCGATGAAGGCGCGGATCGCGTCGCCGCGGCGCTCGAGCGCGTCCTGGCTCGCCACGAGCACGAGCTCGTCGTAGCTCGGGACGCCCGCCTGGTCGAGCTTGATGATCCGCGGGCGCCGGTGCGCGAGCCTGAGCTGCTCGCCCTCGTAGTTCCAGTAGCCGCCGAGGATCGCGTCCACCTTGCCGGTCGCGAGCGCGGGCACGAGGTCGAAGCCCACGTTGCGCTCCTTCACGCGCGAGCGCGGCACGCCGGCCTTGCGCAGGATCGTCTCGAGGTACGCGGACTGGTAGTCGATCCCGGCGGTGCCGACCGTCTTGCCGGCGAGGTCGGAGGGCTTCGAGATCCCCGCCCTCGGCAGCGAGATGATCGTCGTCAGCGGCGTGCGCACGAGCGCGGCCACGGCCACCACGCGCAGCCCCTGGTCGCGCGCCCGCAGGAGCTCCGGCTCGTACGAGATCGCGAGGTCCACCCGCCCGGCCGCGACCTGCCTGATCGGCGCGGCCGGATCGGACGGCGTGCGGATCTTCAGGTCGAGGCCGGCCTGCCGGAAGAGGCCGGCCGCCTTCGCCGCGTAGATGCCCGCGTGGTCGGCGTTCGGGAAGAAGTCGAGCATCAGCTCGAACGGCACGGTCGTCCCGGGCTTCAGCTCCTCCTGCTTCTCGCCGCAGCCCGTCGCCGTCGCCACGAGGGCGATCGCTACGAGCGCGGTCAGGCGTCTCCTCATCCGGCGGTTCCTCCTCGTCTCCAGGGCACGGCGGCGCGCTCGGCCAGCGTGACGAGCGCGAACAGCGCCACCGCGATCAGGGTCAGGATCACTACGCCCGCGTAGACGCGGGCGGTCTGCAGCTGGTTGTTGCCGAGCAGGACGAGCCGGCCGAGCCCCTTGTCGGCGCCCGCCCACTCGCCGAACACGGCGCCGATCACCGAGACCGTAGCCGCCACCCTCAGGCCGCTGAAGAAGAACGGCAGGGCGGAGGGCAGCTCCACGCGCACGAGCGTCGAGAGGCGCGAGGCCCCCAGGCTCCGCATCAGCTTGAGCAGCTCGGGCTCGACGGAGCGCAGGCCGTCGAGCACGTTCACGGTGACCGGGAAGAAGCAGATCAGCGCGACGATCGCGAGCTTCGGGCCGATCCCGTAGTCGAAGGCCAGCACGAACAGCGGCGCGAGCACCACGACGGGGATCGCCTGCGAGGCCACGAGCAGCGGATAGGCCGCCTCGCGCAGCGGGCGGAAGAGGTGCATCAGGATCGCGCTCCCGGCGCCGAGCGCGACGGCGATCGCGAGCCCGAGCAGCACCTCCTCGAGCGTCACCCACATGTTCGAAGCAAGCAGGGAGCGGTCGCGGCCGATGGCGCGCGCGGTCTCGGCGGGCGAGGCGAGCGTGAGGTCGTCCACGCCGGGCAGGCTCGCCACGAGCTGCCAGAGGGCGACGAACGCCGCGAGCAGGAGCGCGGAGAGTAGGTACCGCCTCACCGCTCGAGAGCCTCCAGCGCACGCCGCACCAGGCGCGCGAAATCCGGGTCCGTCATCGCCTCGCGCCGGCGGCCGCGCGGGCGCGGGAGCGGCACCTCGATCTCGGCCACCACGCTCCCCGGCCGCGGCGAGAGCACCGCCACCCGGTCGGCGAGGTACACCGCCTCCTCCACGTCGTGCGTGACGAGCACGGCGGTGCGTTCCTCCGCGGCGAGCGCGTCCGCGAGCCACTCCTGCATCTCGCCGCGCGTGATCGAGTCGAGCGCCGCGAACGGCTCGTCGAGCAGCAGCACCTCGCGGCCCGCGAGCAGCGTGCGCAGGAACGCGACCCGCTGGCGCATGCCGCCCGACAGCTCGGCGGGCAGCGAGCGCTCGAAGCGGGCGAGCCCGAAGCGCTCGAACAGCGGCGCGGCGCGGCGGCGCGCCTCGCGGCGCCCCACCCCCTGCGCCTCGAGCGCGAGCGCGGCGTTGCCGAGCGCGTCCCGCCAGGGCAGCAGCAGGTCCCGCTGCGCCATGTAGGCGCAGACGCCGAGCCGCTCGCGCGCGCCGCGGCGGCCGAGCGCCGACACCGTTCCCTCGTCGGGCTCCTGCAGCCCCGCCACGATCTCGAGCAGCGTCGACTTGCCGCAGCCGGAGGGGCCGACGAGCGCCAGCGCCTCGCGCGCGCGCACGCGCAGGTCGACGCGCGCAAGCGCCCGCACCGGGCCCCGCCTCGACCGGTAGCTGCGGCTCACGCCCTCCAGGGCGATCGCGGTGTCCTGCGAAGAAAGAGGCTCCTTCGCGGGAGCCTCGAGGTCGGTCTTCATCTGCTCCCTCCGCGGGCATTACCCCACAGGTTCGAAGGGTCAGCGCCGGGCGACGTCAGAGTCGAGTGCGCTATCTCAGCCCGCTTTCCCGCGAGCCCCCCTGGCTATCTCGGCCGCAGTGTACAGCCGGCGTGCGGCGCTCGGCGCGGACGCCTCAGTCCGTCCACCAGTCGCGCAGCATCTCCGCGTCGTTGCCGTCGGTGCTCGGCGCGCCGAAGGCGACGATCTCCGCGCCGTCCGGCCCGGCCTCGAACGCGCGCTCCGCCTCGGGCGGCACCCGCAGCGCGTCGAACGGCCGGAGCTCGACGATCTCCTCGCCGACCTTGATGCGCGCGCCCCCGCTCACGACCAGGTACACCTCCTCCTGCTGGTGGTGGCGGTGGCCGAAGGGGATGCGGAAGCCCGGCGCCACCCGGAAGTAGCTGAGCCCCGACTTCTCGAGCCCGAGCGCGCCGCGCGCGAAGCGCGACTCGAGTCCCGGCGAGTAGCCGAAGCGCGGCGCCAGGTCCTCCACTTCCCTCAGGTTCACGAGCGTGTAGTCGGCCATCTGCCTCCCTCCGTCGTCAGGCCCGAGACGGCACGCGCAGGTCGGCCAGCGCGTTCACGAACGTCTCGAGCTGCTTCGTGGTCCAGCATTCGAACACGCCGTCGCAGAACGGCGCGTAGGCGCTCATCACGGAGTCGCCGTAGTTCCAGTAGAGCCTCGGCTCCGGGTTCATCCAGAACATGCGGCCCGCGTGCTCGGCGATCCGCGCGAAGGCGGCCGCGTGCGGCTCCCGGCCGTTGGTGCGCGCGTCGCCGAGCACGATCACAGTCGAGCGGGGGTCGAGGTCGTCGATCACCTTGCCGAGGAACTCGAGCCAGACGCGGCCGTAGTCGGTGTAGCCGGAGACGTCCGCGACGCCGGCGTCGGCGGCGATCGCGCGCGAGACCGCCTCGAACGAGCGCTCGCGCTCGAACACCTCGGTCACCTCGCTGATCCGCTCCACGAACACGAACGAGCGCAGCTTGCGGAAGTTGTCGTGGAGCGCGTGGAGCACGGACAGGAAGAACACGCTCGCGCTCGTCACGCTCGTCGAGACGTCGCAGAGCACGTACAGCTCGGGCCTCCGCGGGCGCCGCGGCCGGTGCTTGAGGCGAAGTGGCACGCCGCCCGTCTCGAGCGAGGCGCGCATCGTGCGGCGCACGTCCACCGCCGCGCCGGAGCGGCGGCCGCGCTGCTCGTGGCCGCGCGTGGCGAGCCGGCGCTTGAGCTGCGCCACCACGCGGTGCACCGCCGCGAGGTCTTGCATCGCGCCGGTCGGCAGCGCCCGGTCGAGCTCGTTCAGCGGCTTCGCCGGGGGCAGCGAGCGGGTGCGCTCGATCAACCGGCGCTCGAGCTCGCGCCGCAGGTGCCGCTCGAACTGCTTGAGCCGCTCCTGCGGCACCGAGTCGGGGTCGGGCAGCGGCGCGGCCTCGCGCTGGCCCTTCAGCCCGAGCGCGCGCCGGATGCGCTGCACGTCCACGCCGATCACGCCCGAGCCCTCGCCCTGGCGGTCGAAGGCAGCGATCGCGAGCCGCGCCAGGTCCTGCAGCTCGCCGTCGCCGCCGGCGCGGATCGCCTGGCGGACGCGGTCGCGGAGGCTGTCGAAGTCGAGCCGCCCGGCGCCCTCGAAGCGCCGCTCGCGCAGCCCGCGCTCGACCGCCCGCCGCTCCACCGCGCGGAAGAAGAAGCGGTCGAACAGCAGCTCGAACACGCGCCGGTCCTCCTGCGACTTGGCGAGCGTTGCGGCGAGCGCCTCGCGGAAGTCCTCGCGGCGCGTCCAGCTCACATGCTCGAGGGCCGAGAAGGCGTCGAGCAGCTCGCTCGTGCCGACCGACATGCCCTCGCGGCGGAGCTCCTCGGCGAACTCCAGCACGCGCGCGGCGAAGCCGGGCGGCCCAGGCTCCGGGAAGCCGCCGTAGAGGGCTCCCTCAGCCGGCCTGCTGCCGCCCGACGAGGCCATCGGTCAGCTTCACTCCGACGCGGTCGGCCACCACCTCGAGATCGCTGCGGTGCTTGACGATGATGCTCATCGTGCGCTCGAGCACGGAGCGGTCGATGTCGTCCGCCCCGAGCAGCAGGAGCGCGCGCGCCCAGTCGACCGACTCGGCGATCGAGGGAGGCTTCTTGAGGTCGAGGCTGCGGACCATGTGCACGATCTCGACGAGCTTACGCGCGAGCTCCTCCGGCAGCTCCGGGGAGTGGAGCCGCACGATCTCGAGCTCGCGCTCCACGTCCGGGTAGTCGAGCCACAGGTAGAGGCAGCGGCGCTTGAGCGCCTCGGTCAGCTCGCGCGAGTTGTTCGAGGTGAGCAGCACGAGCGGGCGGCTCTTCGCCTCGACCACGCCGAGCTCGGGGATCGACACCTGGAAGTCCGACAGGACCTCGAGCAGCATCGCCTCGAACTCCTGGTCGGTCTTGTCGATCTCGTCGATCAGCAGCACGACCGGCTCGGGGTGGGCGATCGCCTCGAGCAGCGGGCGCGTCAGCAGGAAGTCCTCGCTGAAGATGTCCTCCTGCACGCGCTCCCAGCCGGCCTCGCTCGCCTCGACCTGGATGCGCAGGAGCTGCTTGCGGTAGTTCCACTCGTAGAGGGCCTTCGCCTCGTCGAGCCCCTCGTAGCACTGCAGGCGGATCAGCTTGCGGCCCGTGGCGCGCGCGAGCGCCTTCGCGAGCTCGGTCTTGCCGACGCCGGCGGGGCCCTCCACGAGCACGGGCTTGCCCAGCCTGACGGCGAGGAACGACACGAGCGAGGCCGACTCGTCCGCGAGGTAGCCCGCCTCGGCGAGCGCCGAGCGGACCTCGGCGATGGTCGCGAGCTCTTCCGCCATGCCGGCCAAGGATACTTTTCGGCGCGCGCTCGAAAGCCGCGTGCGGCTCGTGTCGCGGGCGTCCCCGTCTTCCCGGCTCGGCGTGCGCGGCCGTCGGCGCCGGAGACCGGTACGTCTGGAAACTAAGGTTTGCCCTGAATGGAGAGGATCGCTCCAGGCGAGACCGCCCGACTGCTCGTGAGCTGTGACGACCGTCCCGGCATAGTCGCGGCCGTGTCGCGCTTCCTGTACGAGCAGGGGGCGAACATCGCCCACTCCGACCAGTACTCCACCGACCCGCACGGGGGCCGCTTCTTCCTGCGCATGGTGTTCCACCTGCCGGGCCTCGAGCCGGACTCGCTCGAGCGCGGCTTCGCCGGGGTGGCGGAGCGCTTCGGGATGAGCTGGCGGATCACCTACCCGGAGCGGCCCAAGCGGGTGGCGATCATGGTCTCCCGCTACGCCCACTGCCTGCTCGACCTGCTCTGGCGCTGGCGCAGCGGCGAGCTGCCGATCGAGGTGGGGCTCGTGATCTCGAACCATCCCGACCTCGCCGCGGAGGTCGAGCGCTTCGGCGTGCCCTTCGAGCACGTGCCCGTCACCCCCGGGACCAAGCCGCAGGCGGAGGAGCGGCAGCTCGAGCTCCTGCGGGGCCGCTTCGACGTCGTGGTGCTCGCGCGCTACATGCAGATCCTCTCGGGCGGCTTCCTCGAGCGGCTCGGCGCGCCGGTCATCAACATCCACCACTCGTTCCTGCCCGCGTTCGCCGGCTCCGCCCCCTACCAGCGCGCGAAGGAGCGCGGCGTGAAGCTGATCGGGGCCACCGCCCACTACGTCATCGAGGACCTCGACGCCGGCCCGATCATCGAGCAGGACGTGATCAGGGTCTCGCACCGCGACGACGTCGAGTCGCTCGAGCGCCTGGGGGCCGACATCGAGCGCACCGTGCTCGCCCGGGCGGTCAAGTGGCACTGCGAGGACCGGGTGATCGTGAACGGCGGGACCACGGTCGTCTTCTAGCCCGGGGCCGGCGCGCCGCGGGCGCCTCAGGCGGCCCCGGCCGCCGCCGCGCGCGAGCGGACGGGCGCGGCGACGATCACGGGGGTGCCGTTCGCGGGCGCCAGCGTGACCGCGCGGCGGGCGGGCGGCTCGGGCCGGTCGGTCGCAGGCCGCAGGTCCGCCCGCTCGACGATCGCGCGGATCACCTCCCTCATCTCGAGCTCGGCGAACGCGGCGCCGATGCAGCGGCGCGTCCCGCCGCCGAACGGGATCCACGTGTAGGTGCCCGGCTTGTCCTCGAGGAAGCGCTCCGGCCTGAACGCGAGCGGGTCGGGGTAGATGTCGGCTCGCCGGTGGATGAGCTGGACCGACGCAAGCACCGGAGTGCCGGCCTCGAGCCGGTGGCCGCAGACCTCGACGGGCTCGCCCACCAAGCGCCCCACCTCGGGCACCACCGGGCGGACGCGCAGCGCCTCCTGCACGACCGCGCCGAGGTACTCCTCGTCGCCCGAGGCGAGCTCCTCGCGGAGACGCTCGAGCACGCGCGGGTTGCGGAAGAGCGCGTCGAAGGCCCAGGCGAGCCCGGTGGCCGTCGTCTCGTGCCCGGCGGCGAGCAGGGTCATGAGCTGGTCGCGCAGCTCGGCCTCGGAGAGCGGCTCGCCGTCCTCGTCGCGCGCCATCACGAGCAGCGAGAGGATGTCGCTGCGGTCCTCGAGGTCGCTTGCCGCGCGCCGCTCGGCGATCTCCGCGTGCAGCAGCCGGTCGGCGCGCGCCACGAGCCGGCCGAGCGGGGTGCGCAGCAGGAGCTCGCGCCGCTGCGCGAGCGCGAGCATCACGTTCGCGCGAAGGCCGGCCGACCAGTTCAGGATGTCGCGCAGCAGCACGCGCAGCTCCTCCTCGCGCGGGCCGGGCGTCGTGCCGAACACCGCGCGCAGGATCACCTCGAGCGTGATCGCCTGGGTGCGCTCGAGCAGCGGGAACGGCCGGCCGACCGGCCAGCGCTCCATGTCGCGCTCGGCGGCCTCGCGCATCGTGGCGCGGTAGGCGCGCATGCGCTCTCCGTGGAAGGGAGGCAGCAGCAGCTTGCGCCGGCGCAGGTGCTCCTCCCCCTCCTGCAGCAGCAGCGAGCGCGGCCCGAGCAGCGGCTCGAGCACCACGTTCCTGACCTTCGGCAGGAGGTTGAGGCGGTCGCGCGACCACACCTCGCGCACGGCGTCGGGGTCGGCGAGCACGACCATCGGCTCGAGCGGCCAGAGCGTCAGCGTGAACACGGGTCCGTAGCGCTCGTAGAGCCGGTCGAGCGTGCCGATCGGCCGCGCCATGAAGCGGGCCGTCTGCAGCACGGCCGGCGTCCGCGGGCCCGGCGGGAGCCTCCCGGTCATGTACGTGAGCGTACCCGATCGGGGCGCGTTCGATGCGGCGCCCCGGCCGAAGCGCTCACCGGCGCTCCATTATCCTCCCGCTCCGTTCCTGCAGAAGGAGGCTGGATGACGGACGTTCAGTCGGGGCTCGAGGGCGTAGTCGCCTTCGCCACCGAGATCGCCGAGCCGGACAAGGAGGGAAGCGCCCTCCGCTACCGCGGCGTCGACATCGAGGACCTCGTCGGGAGAGTCCGTTTCGAGAACGTGTGGGGCCTCCTCGTGGACGGCTCCTACGAGCCGGGCATGCCTCCCGCCGAGCCGCACACCCTCACCGTCCGCTCGGGCGACGCGCGCGTCGACATCCAGTCCGCGCTGGCCATGCTCGCGCCGGAGTGGGGCCTCAAGCAGCTTCTCGACATCTCGGACGAGCAGGCGCGCGAGGATCTCGCGCGCGCCTCTGTGATGACGCTCTCGTTCGTCGCCCAGTCGGCCCGGGGGCCGGGGCGGCCGCCCGTACCCCAGAGCGAGGTCGACAAGGCCCGCACGATCCCCGAGCGCTTCCTGATCCGCTGGCGGGGCGAGGCGGACCCCCGGCACGTGAAGGCGATCGACGCCTACTGGACCTCGGCCGCCGAGCACGGCATGAACGCCTCCACGTTCACCGCGCGCATCGTGGCCTCCACCGGCGCCGACGCGGCCGCCTGCCTGTCGGCCGCGGTCGGGGCGCTGTCGGGGCCGCTGCACGGCGGCGCGCCCTCGCGCGTGCTCGAGATGATCGCCGAGGTCGAGCGGACCGGCGACGCCGAGCGCTACGTGAGGGCCGTGCTCGACCGCGGCGAGCGGCTGATGGGCTTCGGCCACCGCGTCTACCGCGCCGAGGACCCGCGGGCCCGCGTCCTGCGCCGGACCGCCCGCGAGCTCGGCGCGCCGCGGCTCGAGGTGGCGGAGGCGCTCGAGGAGGCCGCGCTCGCGGAGCTGAAGGCGCGCAAGCCCGATCGGGTGCTCGCGACGAACGTGGAGTTCTGGTCGGCCGTGGTGCTGGACTTCGCCGGCGTGCCGCCCGAGCTGTTCACGCCGATGTTCGCGTGTGCGCGCGTGGCCGGCTGGTCGGCTCACATCCTCGAGCAGAAGCGCGAGGGCAGGCTCGTCCGGCCTACGGCCCGCTACGTCGGCCCCGGCCCGCGCCCGTGGGACGCGGTCGGGGGCGGCGAGGCGCGGGCGGCCTAGCCGGCGGCGCCCACCGACCATGCGCCGGCTTCGGCCATGGCGCCCTCTCCGGCCTTTCCGAGGACTGACTCGCTCGATCCCGGGAAAGCTCCGGTCAGACGACTCCAAGGCGCGTCGGAGTGGACGCGCAGAGCAAGAGCAGTCCCAGGAAGCGACAGAAGGAGAAGGGCCATGACGCCTGTGAGCCACCAGACCGTGAGGCTGAGCAGGGGGAAGCACGCTTCGCCCGACGAGGGCGTCTGCGTCATGGAGCTGGCCTCGATGCTCGCGAACGAGCCGTTCAGCGACCGTCCGCGCTCGGTCTGCCCCGTGATCGGCGGCTTCCTGCGCACCTACAACGACTGGGTGGACCATCGACGCCGGCAGGACCTGTACCGCTACGCGGCGGCGGTCGTCGGCACGAAGTCGTCCAAGCAGGTCGAGCGCCAGCGGATCGAGCTCTGCCTCGAGTACTCGCGCCGCTTCACGCACGCGCCGCGGCTGCGCCTGCGCGTCCTCTCGGCGATCGGCGCGGAGCGCGCCGGCGTCTACGCGGCCCGCGCGGTCAGGCGCTCGCTCGACCCCGACGGCATGCACGCCGAGGCGCTCGAGCTCATCGACCGCCTGATCGCGGTCGGCGCCGAGGAGCGCGAGCGGGCGCCGCAGGTGGTGCCGGCTCCCGACGACCTCCCCACGAGCGCGACCCAGGCGGCGAGCCGCTAGGCCACCTCCCGCGCGGCAGGAGAGGCTCGGTTCACGGCAGCCGCTCGGTGGGAGGATCCCCCTCCCATCCGGGCGGCTCGCCGAGCGGCTCGGTGCGCGCGTCGGCGCGCCTGCGCGGCGGGCGCGGCGTGGGCGACGGCCTCGTCCCGAGCCGCTCGGTCTCGGCGAGCCACGAGCGCTCGCGCCCGCCCGCCACCTCCTCGGGCAGGTCGTCGGGGCCGCGCCGCGCCCGCTCCCTCACCCCGGCGGCTACGAGGATCGCCGCGCACACCAGCGCCAGCAGGTTCTGGCCGAGCGGCCTGTCGAGCAGCCGGATGAAGATCAACATCGCCGACCACACCCCGGCGGCGGCGATCACGGCGCCGTCCCCGAACGGGAGGTGGAACAGGCGCCCCTCGGCGCGCGCGCGCACGAGCGCCAGCACGCCCAGCGCCGTGAGGATCTCCGCCGCCTCGACGAGCGAGAACGGGCCGAACGTGCTCACCACGAGCAGCAGCGCGGCGATCGCGGCGACGCGCTGCTCCGGGCCGAGCCGGCGCCACGTGCCCGCGAGCGTCAGGCGATCGGAGCGGCCGCCGCCGCGCTGCCCCTCCTCGACGGTGTGGCGCCGGACGTGCCTCAAGCGCGCGGAGGGCCCTCCGGCCCCTGGCTCTTCATCACGTCGTCGCCCCGCAGCAGGAGCGTGCGGACGCGCTCTTCGGGCGGCTTGTGCGAGCCGCCCGACGTCATGCCGGGACGGCCTCCCGGATCCGCCGCTCGAGCAGCCGGGCGTCGGCCTCGGAGACGGTGCGGAGCTGGCCCTGAAAGGCGAGCCGCCAGTGCTCCCGGGGCCACTTGCGGACGTGCTCGAGCTCGGGCGCGAGCTCCTCTGCGGGCACGAAGTCGCTCTCGTCGAGCACCACGACCGGCTCGGTCTCGAAGCGCCAGGGGTAGGGGTCGGGCTTGTCCGGCTTGCCGGGCCAGATCCGCGAGCGGTCCTCGTACATCTCGCCGGTCACGCGCAGGATCCCGCCGAAGGCCTGCACGCCGGTCACGTACAGCACGATCCGGTCGCCGGGCTCGATCTGCTCCGCGAGCCGCCGCCGGCGCTCCTTGGCGCCGATCACGCGGAAGCCGTGGTGGCGGGTCGCGCGGAAGTTGTCGAGCGAGCCGGTGAGGATCCAGGTCTTCGGCACGGCTTGGGCCACGCGGCCAAGATTACCCCTGCGGCGGCGCCCGGCCGAGGGGGGCGGCCGAGCCGGCGGCGCCGGTGGGGCGCTCGCCCGACCGCGTTGCGCGCCGCGGCGCGCGATGGGACAGTGAGGTCGAGCGCACCTTTCGACGGAGGGAGACGGGATGACCGAGGAGAGCGGCCTGATCGGCCCCGACGACATCGCCTACCACCTCGAGCTGACGCCCCCGCAGCTCAAGGTGACCTTCACGGCGCTCAAGTCGATGCTCGATGACTACGGCCACGAGGAACGGGACGTCCAGCAGGTCATCCGCCAGGTGCTCGACAAGCTCCCCGACGAGGCGTCGATCCGCCACATCCGCGTCGTCTGAGAGCGCGGGGCGCCGCGCCGGCTCGGGCGGTCACTCGATCGGGATGTCCTCGACCGCCGGCCCGCTGTCAGGCCGCTCGAGGCGCTCGAGGTACCAGTCGATGAGGGCGCGCAGCGTGAGCAGGAGCTCGCGCAGCAGCGCGGTGAGCTGGGCGCTCAGCTCGCGCGGCAGCCCGGCGCGGGCGGCCTCGAGCAGGAGCAGCAGCGGCGCGAGATCGGGCCCGAGGGCGGCCCGCGGCGGCGGCCCGCCCGCGGCGCGCGCCTCCCGATCGGCCTCGTCCCGGCGGGGCGGCACGCTGCCTGCGCGCTCCCCTCCGGTCTCCGCGGGCCGCGGCCGCGCGCCCGCCCCCTCAGCCCGCGCGCTCGCCATTCGCCTCCTCGAACGAGACCTCGAGCGCGCCGCCCTCCAGGCGCGCGCCGCGCGGGCGGTAGCCCGCCATCGTCCGGGGCAGCATGATCGTCCGCTTCTGCGGCCCGATCCGCACGATCAGCTCGAGGCCGATCTTCTTCAGCTCGACGTCGCCCTTCTCGACGAAGGGCAGCGGCAGTCGCAGCGTCGCCGAGCCGTTCGCGGCCGAGAGCTCCTGGGCCAGCTCCGCGTGCAGCACCCCCGCCGGGTCGACCTCCCCGAACAGCTCGGCCGCGAGGCGGTCGAGCATCTCGCCGCCCGCCACCTCGCGCTCGAAGTACGGCGCGGAGAGGATCGGCACGGGGGAGAAGGCCGAGCGCACGAGCTCCAGGTGCTCGGCCTGGGCGGCGCGCCAGGCGTCGAAGTAGCCGCCCTCGACCTCGGCCGGGAACACCCGGTTCACCACCACGGCGTCGGTCAGGAAGCCGTAGAGGTTGAGGTAGGTGAAGGTCCGCATCGCCTCCTTTATCACCATGCGGTCCGGGCTCATCACGAGCCGGATCGAGGTGGCAGAGCGGTCGCGGAGGATCGCGTTCATCGCGACGAGGTTGCGCACGAGCCGCTGCACGTCGTCGAACACCGCCTCGCCGGGCAGCGGCGCGTCGAGCAGGGTGCGGGCGAACGGCCTCGCCGCGGCCACCAACCGCCTCTCCCAGGGGAAGACCTTCTCGAGCCACCAGCGCGCCACGTCGGGGAACGAGAGCAGCCGTAGCGTCTCGCCGGTGGGCGCGCAGTCGACGACGATCGCGTCGTACTCCCCCTCCTCGTGGTGGCGCTTGATCTCGAGCAGCGAGAACAGCTCGTCCATCCCGGGCGGCACCGTCAGCTCCTCGGCGGCGATGCGGTCGAGCCCGCGCTCGGCGAGCAGCTCGCCGAGCCAGTCCTGCACCGCCTCCCAGTGGCGCTCCATCTGCTCCTGGGCCTGCACCTCCTGCGCGAACAGGTTGGGCGCCACGGGCGTGGGCGCGCCCCCTAGCTCCGCCTCGAGCGAGTCGGACAGGCTGTGCGCCGGATCGGTGGAGAGCACGATCGTGCGCAGCCCCGCCGCGGCGCAGCGGCGCGCCGTGGCCGCCGCCACGCTCGTCTTCCCCACTCCGCCCTTGCCCGTGTAGAGGATCGTGCGAGGCGCCATCGACGGCGCCACTCTACCCCCGGCGCTACCTGACGGCGATCGTTCCGAGCGCGACCGTGTGGTGGTTGCGCAGGTCCGCCGCCTCGAGTCGCACCCGGTAGCGGCCGGGCGCGCGCGGCACCCAGGTCACGCTCCGGTGGCCGTGCCCGTAGGAGGCTCGCGAGGAGAACGCGGTGCGGCCGCCGCGCGTGACGGTCACCTGCACGCACGAGATCTTCGAGAGGTGGAAGCGGATCGGCGTGGCGCGCCCCGCGCGCGCCGTCCTCGGGCCCCTGAAGCTGAGGCGCGGGTGGCGCTTCATGTACGCGGCGAAGCGCGCGGCGGTGCGGCAGTAGACGGCCTTGCGCGTGCGGTCGCAGAGCCCCTGGGCGAAGTCGCGCAGCAGCCGGTGGTAGTTGAGGTCGGACTCCGCTCCGCCGAGCGAGTAGAGCGACCACGCGCCGGTGTCCGCGCGCGGCAGGTCCCGCGCGGCGACCCGCTCGCCCTCCCGGTAGAGCCTGCGCGCGGTCGGGGACCTCGCGATCTCGGCGTAGTCGTGCAGCCCGATCACCGCCTGCAGGAAGCCGTTGACGATGAAGAGCGACGGCGCGAACGAGTACTCGAGGTAGCGCGCGCCGCCGGGCACGGGGCGGCGCACGCCCAGGGGCGGGCCGGCGCGGAAGGCCCCGAGCGCGTCGCGCGCCGCGTCGAGGTACCTGCGGTCGCCGAAGAGCGCGTAGCCGCGCGCGAGCGCCTGGATCGCGGTGCCCTCGGTGAGCCCGCTGATCCACGGCGGCGAGCCTCCGCCGAACGGGAACCAGTACTCCCACGCCGTGAGGCTGCCGCGGCGCGACGCGATCGAGACGAGGTCGTCGAGCAGCCGGCGCAGCGTGTCGAGGTCGCAGTCCCTGCTCGGCGGCGTCCGCGTGCACGCGCTCCAGAGCCCGTTCGCCTTGCCGAAGTTCGCGAGCGGCTGGATCTGCAGCCCGTTGCCGGGGTACCACTGGAAGATCAGCGGGCTGTCGCCGAAGGTCATGCGCGTCGGCTGCGCCGCGCGGGCGCGCGCGCCGGAGCGCGCGGGGAAGAACGCCGCGCACGGGTCGGGGTGGATCACGGGACGCGGCGGGATCGGCCGCCGCGACCAGAGCTCGGTGTTGCGCTCGAGCTGCAGGAATAGCGCGGGCATGCGGGAGGCGCTGAGCTGCCCGCGCGCGGCGATCTGCTGCAGCGTGCGGATCGCCGCGCCGAGCTCGCTGCGCCGCAGGCCCGAGAGCCGGCCGTGCGCGCGCCGCGCGGCGGCGTACATGCCGCGGTACTCGGCGTCCTGCGCTCGCGTGATCCGGTGGTGGGCGTAGGCGTCGTGCAGCGCGTCGCCCACGCTCGGCCCCGCGGCGGCGCGGGCACGCGCGGGCGCGGGCTGCGGCCGGGCGCAGGCGGCCGGCCCGGTCGGCAGGTCGTCGGCCGGCAGCGTCGGGTCGTCGGTCAGCTCGACGCGGTCGCCGCGCACGACGTAGACGGGCGAGGCGGCCGCGGCCTGCGCGGCCGCGAGGGCGGCGGCGACGGTGCAGAGCGCGATCGGGAGGCGCCTCCTCATTCCCGGCATGAGGATCCCATGCCGCGCAAGGTCGCGCGCGGCCGCTGACCGATCGGATACCCTCGATGCGCACCGCTCGCGATGCGATCTCGACTCACGACCCTCGCCCTCCTCCTCGCCGGTCTTGCGGCCGTGCTCGCCGCCTGCGGCGGCGGGGGCGGCGGGGGCGGCGACCCCGCCGCGAAGGACCTGCTCGCGACCGCCTTCGAGAAGACCATCCCGAGCGCGGACGTCACGATCGACGCGCGGCTCGACATCAAGGGGCTCGCGGGCTTCCACGGCCCTCTCGTGGCGCACGTCTCCGGGCCCTTCCACGACAACGGCCCGGGCAAGTTGCCGGGGCTCGACCTGCAGGCGTCGATCGGCTCGGGCGGGAGCTCGCTGCCGCTGGGCCTGACGACGACCGACAAGAACGTGTGGCTCACGCTGCAGGGCCAGTCGTACGAGCTCGGCGAGGCGCAGGTCGCGCGCATCAACCGGCAGCTCCGGCAGGACGAGAGGCAGCGCAAGCAGCAGGGGCTCGCCCGGCTCGGCATCGACCCCCGCAGCTGGATCGCGAACGCCAGGGACGAGGGCGATGCGACGGTCGCGGGCGAGCGGACCACGCACGTCTCCGGCGCCCTCGACATCGGCCGCATGCTCGACGACCTCGACAGCGCGCTGCGCAAGGCGCCGGCGAGCCTGGGCGGCGCGTCGAGGCCGCAGCCGCTCACCGACGCGCAGAAGCGCGACATCGAGAGGATCGTGCGGGATCCGCGCATCGACGTCTACGCGGCCAAGTCGGACCATTCGCTGCGGCGCATCTCGGTCGACCTCGATTTCGAGGTGCCCAAGGACGAGCGCGCGCGCGTGAACGGCATCGAGAGCGGCAGCCTCTCCTTCGACATGGAGCTCGCCCACGTGGGCTCGGCCAGGCCGATCACGCCGCCGCGCAAGGCCCTCCCGCTCTCGGATCTGCAGTCGCAGATCGCGGCCCTGTCCGGGGCGGGGAGCGCCGGCGGGGAGACGGGAGCCGCGCCCGGCAGCGGCGCCGGCCCGTCCGCGTCGTCGCCGAGCGCCGAGGACTTCCGGCGCTACACCGACTGCCTGCGCAAGGCCGGGCCGAGCAACGCCGAGGCGCTCGCGCGCTGCTCGCAGATCCTCAACGGCGCGTAGGCGCTCCGCACGGCCGCCTGCCGCGGCCGGCACGTCAGGCGAAGTAGAAGACGAGCCCGAGCACGGCGTAGACCGCGAGGAGCTGCAGGCCCTCGAACCAGTTCGACTCGCCCTCCTGCGTGAGGAAGTTCGCGATCAGCACCGCGAACAGCAGCGCGCCGAGCTCGTAGCCGTTGAACACGAGCGCCATCGGCCCCGGCCCGAACACGAACGACAGCAGCACGAGGACCGGCGCCACGAAGAGCGCCACCTGGGCGCTCGACCCCACCGCGATGTTCACCGCGAGGTCCATCTTGTCCTTCGCCGCCACGACGACCGCGACCCAGTGCTCCGCCGCGTTGCCCACGATCGCCACGACGATCACGCCGATGAAGAACTCGGAGAGGCCGGCCTTCGACGCCGCCTCCTCGATCGAGCCGACGAGGATCTCGCTCATCACGCCGACGAGCACGCCTGCGACCGCCAGCGCGATCACGGACCGGCCGACGGTCCAGGCGCGCTCGACCTCGGCCTCCTGGCCCTCGGAGTAGGGGTTGAAGAGCTCGCGGTGCGTCCGCAGCGAGAAGACGAGGCCGGCCGCGTAGCTCACGACCAGCACGACCGCCACGGCGAGCGAGAGCTGCTCGGTCGTGGAGCTGTACTCCACGCGCGCTTGGGCGACGCTCGGCAGGTGGCCGCCGTGGACGAGCTCGAAGACCGCGGGCATCACGAGCGCGACGAGCGCGAGCAGCAGCATTGCCGCCTGCGCGTGCGCCGTGGTGCGGCTGAAGTACTGGCGCTCGCGCCGCAGCCCGCCCACGAGCATCGCGGCGCCCAGCACGAGCAGGATGTTGCCGATGATCGACCCGACGATGGACGCCTTCACGACCTCCTGCAGGCCGTCGATCAGCGCGAAGAAGGCGATGATCAGCTCCGGCGCGTTGCCGAAGGTCACGTTCAGCAGCCCGCCGATGCCGGGGCCCGAGCGGGCCGCCAGGTGCTCGGTCGCCTCCCCCATCAGCGCCGCGGTGGGGATGACGCCGAGCGCCGCCGTGCTGAACACCAGGACCGCGCTCGCGTGCGCGAGGTCCGCCGCGACGGCGACGGGAATGAAGATGCTCAGGTAGTAGACCGGGCGCACGCGGCCCGAAAGCCTATGTGAGCGAGTCGGGCTCGCCGGCTCCGCCATCCCAGGTCAGACGGCCTCGGCGAGCAGACCGTCCTCGCGGAAGCGGCCGACCGCCTGGGTGAGCATCTCGAGCATCGCCGCCGCGGCGGGGGACCGCTCGGCCGACGGCAGCGAGCAGCAGCAGATGGTGCGATGCAGCTTCATGTCGGCCAGCGGGCGGACGACCAGGTCGTCGCGCACGGGCGCGAGGCCGAGCGCCGGGATCAGCGCCACGCCGACTCCGGCCGCGACCAGGCCCTGGATCGCGACGTAGTCGTCGGTCTGAAAGGCGATCCGCGGCTCGAAGCCGGCGCGCTGCGCCGCGCGGAGCAGCAGGTCGAAGGAGCCGCAGTGGTTGGGGGAGGGGTTGACGAAGGGCTCGCTGGCGAGATCCGCCACGCGCACCTTCGCGCGCGCCGCGAGCGGGTGGTGGGCGGGGAGGACGGCGTAGAGGGGGTCCTCGAGCAGCTGGCGGCGGTCGAGCCCCGCGAACGCCTCCTCGCCGGCGAGATTGGGCTCGTAGACGAGCGCGAGGTCGATCTCGGCAGCCTTCACGAGCGGCAGCGAGTCCTGCGGCTCGGCCTCGATCATGGTCAGCTCGACGGCGGGGTGGGCCTCGCGGAAGAGTGATACGGCGACGGGCAGCAGCGAGGCGCCGGCGCTCGGGAACGTCGCGAGGCTCAGCCGCCCGCCGCGGAGGCCGGCGATCGCGTCGAGCTCGGCCTGCGCGTCGGCGAGCTGGGCGAGCACCGCGTCGGCGTGGCGGACGAGCACCTCGCCCGCCTGGGTGAGCCTGATTCCGCGCGCCCCGCGCTGGACGAGCTTGGCGCCGCACTCGCGCTCGAGCGCGGCTATCTGCTGGGAGACGGCGGACTGGGTGTAGGAGAGCGCCTCCGCCGCCGCGGAGAACGATCCGCGCAGGGCCACTTCCCGGAGGACGCGCATCCGGCGCACGTCGAGCATAAGCGGATCTTATCTCAGTCCACCAAACTCTTCATTTGCCTTTATGCGTCGCCGTTGTCACCCTGGTCTCCGAAAGGAGAGAGACAAGGGATGACTCAGGACATCACCATCAGACATGGAGCGGGGTGCGAGCCGGAGCTCGTCCGGCTCGCGGCGCTCGACAGCCAGCCGCCCCTGCTCGGCCCGGTCCTGGTCGCGGAGGCCGGCGGCGCCGCGCGAGCGGCCGTGTCGCTCGACGACGACCGGGCGATCGCCGACCCGTTCCACGCGAGCGCTCCGCTCGTCGAGCTGCTGCGGCTCCACGCCGCGAGCCTGCGCCCGGCGCCGCGGCCGCGCAGGCGGCTCGGGCTGCGCATCGGCCGCTCGGCGAGGCCGGAGCCGGCGCGCTGAGCCGGGGTCGGCGAGGCGGCGCCGGAACGGCCGCCGATCCTCCCTCAGTCGTCGCCGAGGTCGGACTCGTCGTCCTCCTCGGCCGGGACCGCGCGCCCGTCGCCGCCGTGGTAGCGGGCCTGGAAGCCCTCGAGCAGCTCGTCGCGGCGCGCCTCGTCGAGCGGGAGCTCGTCGCCGATCAGGATCCAGTCGGCTCCCTCGAACTCCTCGAGGTTGAAGATCTCGGAGTCGATCGAGGGGGAGTCGTCGACGATGACCATGACCTCGGTCTGCGGGTTGAAGTACGTCCCCGGCCTGATCAGGAGCTCGTCGAGGTCGAAGCGTCGACCGCTTGCCATCCGCGTATCTATACCCGATTGAGGCGAGGCGGCAAAACGCCTGGTGGGGTCGAGCTCGCGCAGCCTGCGGGCGACCTCGGCCTCGACGTCGAGCGGCGCCTCCCCGCGCGCCGCGCCGCGGGCCGCTTTCGCCTCGACGAGCTGCCGCACCTCGGCCTCGAGCTCGGCGCGAGCGGCGCCGGGTCCCGGGGGAGAGGAGCGGCCGCCGCGCTCGAGCGCCAAGGGGCCCTTGCCGATCCGCTCGTACTCCTTGCCGGCCCCGGCGAAGGCGATCGCCGCCACGACGAGGGCCGCGAGCGACACGGCGATCACGACGATCGGGAACGCTCCCTCCACCTCCGGTAAGTGTGACGGCGGGATGCGGCGGCGTCTTCGCGAGCGTCCCGTCGGGGGTTTTCGCCCGGAACCCCTTGGGGTACCATCTTGTAAGCGTCATTGACTGACGAATCAATCGAGTCTTAGGCGCGGCCCGGGGGCCGCGCAGTCCAAGGAGCACCGGTGGTCGATTTCACGCTTACCGACGAGCAGAAGGATTTGCGCGAGATGGCGCACTCCTTTGCCGAGAAGGAGATGCGTCCCGTCGCGTGGGAGTACGACAAGGACGGCACGTGGCCGCAGGAGATCATCGAGAAGGCCTGGGAGCTCGGCCTGATGAACTCCCACATCCCGGCCGAGTACGGCGGGCCCGGCCTCGACTACCTGACCGGCGCGCTGATCGAGGAGGAGCTCGGCTGGGGCTGCTCGGGCATCGGCACCACGCTCGCCTGCAACGGCCTCGCCACGGCGCCGATCATCCTCGGCGGCTCGGAGGAGCTGAAGAAGAAGTACCTCGGCATGCTGACGGAGGAGCCGAAGCTCGCGTCCTTCTGCCTCACCGAGCCGGACGCGGGGTCTGATGTGTCGAGCATGCGCACGACCGCCGTCAAGAAGGGCGACAAGTACGTCATCAACGGCTCGAAGTGCTTCATCACGAACGGCGGCTACGCGGACTTCTTCACCGTTTACGCGAAGACCGACAAGGACGCCGGTCACCGCGGCATCTCCGCCTTCGTCGTCGAGAAGGAGTGGGGCGTCGTCGTCGACAAGAAGGAGGACAAGCTCGGCCAGCGCGCCTCCAACACCGCGACGATCACCTTCAATGACGTCGAGGTCCCGGCCGAGAACCTGCTCGGCGAGGAGAACAAGGGCTTCAAGCTCGCGATGATGACGCTCGACCGCACGCGCCCCGGCGTGGCCGCCATGGCCGTGGGAATCGCCCGCGCCGCGTTCGAGTTCGCGCGCGACTACTCGAGGGAGCGCGTGCAGTTCGGCGTGCCGATCGCGATGCACCAGGCGATCCAGTTCATGATCGCCGACATGGCCACCAAGATCGAGGCCGCGCGCCTGCTCACCTGGCAGTCGGCGGCGCTGCTCGACAACGGCCTGCGCAACACGCTGGCCTCCTCGCACGCGAAGCGCTTCGCCGCGGACACCGCGATGGAGGTCACGACCGACGCCGTGCAGGTCTTCGGCGGGTACGGCTTCATCAAGGAGTACCCGGTCGAGAAGCTGATGCGCGACGCGAAGATCATGCAGCTCTACGAGGGCACCTCGCAGATCCAGCGGCTCGTGATCGCGCGTGAGGTGCTGATGCCGCGTCAGGCGGACGAGCGCGCCGTGACGAAGGTCTAGCGCCGAGACCCTTGGCGACCGGGACGGCCCCGCCGGGCGGCGGGGCCGTCCGCGTCTTGGCGTTCGCTGCGCGGCGCGGCGGGACGCGAGCCGGCCGCTTACACCGTGACGGCGCCGTCGATCGCGATCTCGGCGCCCGTGATGTACGCGCTCGCGTCGGAGGCCAGGAAGCAGACGAGCTCGGCGACCTCCTCGGGCTGGCCGACGCGGCCGAGCGGGATGTTGCGGCCCGGGTCGGGCTTCCCCGGCTCGAACTCGGTGGCCGACATCGGCGTCTGGATCAGCCCGGGGTGGACCGAGTTGACGCGCACGTTGTACGGCGCGAGCTCGGCTGCCGCCGCCTTGGTCATGCCGCGCACGGCCCACTTGCTCGCCACGTAGGCGTGGATGCGCGGGTCGCCGCGCAGGCCGGCGGCAGAGGAGATGTTGACGATCGAGCCCGCGCGCTGGTCGCGCATGACCGGAGCGACGGCGCGCATGCCGAGGAAGACCCCGGTCTGGTTGATCTCCACGACGCGGCGGTAGTCCTCCGGCGAGGTCTCGAGCACGCCGCCGGTGTGCCAGATGCCGGCGTTGTTGACGAGCACGTCGAGGCGGCCGTGGCGCGCCACGACGTCGCCGACGACGGTCGCCCAGGCGTCGCCGTCGGTCACGTCGAGGTCCACGTAGCTCGCCCGCTCGCCGATCGCGGCCGCGGTGGCGCGGCCGGCCTCGGACTGGACGTCGGTCAGCACGACCGTCGCCCCTTCCGCCGCGAACAGTCGCGCCTCGCAGGCGCCCTGCCCGCGCTCGAGCGCCGCGCCCGTGACGAGCGCGACCTTCCCTTCGAGTCGTCCCATGTCAGCGTCCTTTCCGTGTCTTTGGCTCGTACAGCTCGAAGACGCTGCCGCCCGGCTCGCGCAGGTACACGGCGCGGCCGGTCTCGAAAGTCACGGTCTCGCCCAGCGGACGGGCGCCGAGCGCCCGGACCTCGGCGAGCGCCTCGTCGAGGTCATCGACGCGGAAGGCGACGTGCCCGTGGCCGGCGCGGACCGGCGCCGCGTCCTCGAGGCCGTCGGGCACATCGAAGGCGACCAGCTCGAGCACGGCCCCGTCGGCCGGGTGGCGGAGCTGCGCGAGCGCGCAGCTCAGGCCCCGAACCCCGGTCAGAGCCTCGATCAGCTCGCGCTGCTCGTCGTGGAAGAGCAGCTCGTAGCCGAAGGCGGTCGTGTAGAAGCGCAGGCTCGCGTCCAGGTCCTCGACGGCGAGCGAGGCGTGGTCGGTGCGCGTCAGCACGTCACCCTCTCTTGGCGACCGGGAGCTCGGGCGGGTCGGGCACGACCGGGTAGCCGTTCTCCTCGAGCGTCGCGCAGATCGCCGCGGCGTGCTCGCGCCCGCGCGTCTCGAGCGTCAGCTCGACGCCGGTCTCCTGGATGTGCAGCGGCACCCCGTCGCGCACGTGCTCGACGTCGAGGACGTTCGCGTCGGTGCGCGCGACCGTCGCGAGCAGCGCGGCGAGCCCGCCGGGGCGGTCGCTGACGCGCGTGAACAGGCGCAGGCGCCTTCCGCTCGTGGTCTCCGCCCAGTGGGCGACGGCGGCGAGCATCCCGATGTCCACGTTGCCGCCGGACAGCACGGCGATGGTCGTTCCCTTCGGCGCGGGGCGGACGGCCTCGGCGAGCAGCGCCGCCACGCTCGCCGCGCCCGCGCCCTCGACGACGAGCTTCGAGCGCTCGGCGAGCAGCACCATCGCCTCGGCGATCTGGTCCTCGCCCACCGTCACCAGGTCGTCGACCCAGCGCTCGATCAGCCCGAGCGTGAGCTCGCCCGGGCGCTTGATGGCGATGCCGTCGGCGATCGTCGTGGCGTGCCGGGACGCGACCGGCCGATGGCGGCGCAGCGACTCGATGAAGGGCGCGCACGAGGCGGCCTGGACGCCGACCACGCGCACCTCGGGCCGGGCGTCCTTGATGGCGATCGCCACGCCGCTCGCGAGCCCGCCGCCGCCGACGGGCACGACCACCTGCGCCAGGTCGGGGACGTCCTCGAGCAGCTCGAGCCCGAGCGTCGCCTGCCCCGAGACGATGAGCGGGTCGTCGAAGGGGTGGACGAAGACCGCGCCCGTCTGCGCCGCGTGCTCGCGCGCCTGCGCCACGCAGTCGTCGACCGACTCTGCCTCCTGGCGGACGGTCGCGCCGAAGGCGCGAACGGAGGCGACCTTCGAGACGGCGGCGCCGACCGGCATGAAGACCTCGCAGGCGAGACCGCGGGCGCGCGCCGCGTAGGCGAGCGCCTGGGCGTGGTTGCCGGCGCTGCCGGCGACGACGCCCACCCCGTCTCCGGGCGCGATCGACGCCAGCTTCGCGAGCGCGCCGCGCAGCTTGAAGGACCCGGTGCGCTGGAGGTTCTCCGCCTTCAGGGCGACGGTTCCCCCGACGCGCTCCGACAGCGACCGCGCGCTGAGGACCGGCGTGTGGCGCACGAGCCCGCGGCCTGCGTCGCGGGCGGCCTCGATGTCGGCGGGCGTGGGGCGCATCGTCAGAGCAGCCGCTCGGGGAGCTCCAGGTTGCCGCGCACCTCGGCGAGGAAGGCGGCCGCGTCCGCGCCGTAGAGGATGCGGTGGTCGCAGCAGAGCGTGAGGTCCATCACGTGGCGGGCGACGATCGCCTCGCCGTGGACGACCGGGCGGCGCTCGAGCGCCCCGACCGCGAGGATCGCCGCCTGCGGGACGTTGATGACGGCGCTGAACGAGCGGACGCCGTACATGCCGAGGTTCGAGACGGTGAAGGTCCCGCCGTCGATCTGGGCCGGCGTGAGGCGGCCCTCGCGCGCGAGCGCGGCGAGCTCGCGGGTCTCCCGAGCGATCGCGCTCAGGGGCTTCGTGTCGGCGTCGGGGACCACGGGCACAAGCAGCGCCTCCTGGGCCGCGACGGCGACCCCCACGTTGACCCGGGAGTGGAGGTGGAAGGCGTTGTCGCGGAAGGATCCGTTGGCGCGCGGGTGCCGGCGCAGCGCCAGCGCGGCCGCGCGCACGACCATGTCGTTGAAGGACGGCACGGGCTCGCCCTCGCGCGCGGCCTCCTTGAGAGCCGAGCGCAGCGCGACGGCGCGCTCCATGTCGACGACCATGCGCAGCTCGAACTCGGGCACTGTCGAGCGCGACTCGACCATGCGCCGCGCGACGACCTTCTGCACGTTGGTGAGCGACTGGACGCTGACCTCGCCGAGCGCGCTCGCGGCCTCGGGCGCGGGCGCCGCTTGCGCGGGCGCGGCATCGGCGGGCGGCGCGGGCGCGGCCGAGCCGCCGACAGGGGCGCGCGAGGCGGCCGCAGCGGCGGCGGCCTCGACGTCCTCCTTGACGATCCGGCCGCCGGGTCCGGTGCCGGTGATCGTCGCAAGATCGATGCCGAGGGCCTGGGCGGCGCGGCGCGCGCTGGGGGAGGCCTTCACGGCGGTGCTGCTCATGCTGCTCCTGGGG
>JADGHQ010000078.1 GCA_019683805.1 Thermoleophilaceae bacterium | reverse complement strand
ACGAGGTGCCGCACGCCGAGGAGCTGACGCTCGACACGCTGTCCGCGAGGATCGCGCGGCTCGAGGTGCAGCTCGAGGCGCTGGAGGACGCCCTCTACCGAGAGGCGGTGCGCCAGAACGGGCGGATCTCCGCGATCTCGAGCGAGGCGGCCAGGGCGCGAGGCGCCGTGAACGGCCCCGTGCGCTTCGACGAGCGCACGCGCTGAGCCGAAGCCAGGGTCGGGACTCCAAGCCCGGAGCCCGCCGGGGGGCGGGTGCCAAGTCGGATGAGGCGCTCGTCCGTTACAAACGGAGGTAGTGAGCGCGCGGGCAGAGCGGGCCAGCACGCCCGCCCGGGGAGGGTGGCGGCTGCAGTTCGCCGCGCTCTCCGCCATCTGGGGCGCGAGCTTTCTCTTCATCAAGGTGGCCGTCGGCGACCTGGCGCCGATCGACGTCGCGCTCGGGCGGGTGGCGCTCGGGGCGCTCGCCCTGCTCCCTCTCGTCGCGGCGCGACCCGAGAGCCTGCCGGCCGGCGCGTGTGGGGCCACCTGGCCGTCACGGGCGCGTTGTTCAGCTCGGTGCCCTTCTCGCTCTTCTCCTACGGCGAGACGCACGCCTCGTCGGTGCTCGCCGGCATCTGGAACGCCACGACGCCGCTGCTGACCGTGCTCGTCTCGCTCGCCGCGCTGCCCGACGAGCGGCCGACCGCCCAGCGCCTCGGCGGTCTGCTCGTCGGCTTCACCGGGGTGCTGGTCGTGCTCGGTCCCTGGCAGGGGGTGGGCGGCTCGGAGCTCGCCGGCCAGCTCATGTTCCTGGGCGCGGCGACCTGCTACGCGCTCGGGTACGTCTACACGCGCCGGTACCTGAGCGACCTGCCCTACTCGGGAGCCTCCCTTTCCGCGGGCCAGCTCATCTCCGCGAGCGCGCAGCTCGGCGTCGCCACGATCTTCGTGGGGGAGTCGCCGCACGCCCTGGGCGCGGACGCGGTCGGCTCGATGCTCGCGCTAGGCGTGCTCGGTACCGGCCTCGCCTACGTCTTCAACTACCGGATCGTGCGCGTCGCGGGCGCCACAACCGCGGCGACGGTCACCTACCTCGTGCCGCTCTTCTCCACGTTGCTCGGGGTGGTCGTGCTCGGCGAGGAAATGACCTGGAACGAGCCGCTGGGCGGGCTCGTCGTGCTCGCCGGCGTGGCGATCTCGCAGCGCGCCGCGGCGAGCGTGGCCAGGGAGGCAGAGGCGGCCGCCTGAGGCCGTTGCGACACTCCGCGGTCCCACGAGCAGGCGCGCCAGCCGGCCCGCTACGATCGGCGCGCCTTGGACCTGCGAACCGAGCACGTGCTCGTCGAGACTGACCGCTGGCGCATCGAGGGCGACCTCACGCTGCCGCGCGAGGGCTTCCGCAGCCGCCTGTCGGACTTCGTGAACCAGCGCGACCGCGAGTTCTTCTCGATCCGCAATGCCAGGCTGATCGCGCTCGACCGCCCCGGCGAGTCGAAGGACGTGCCGTTCGTGATGGTCGCGTCCAGGCACATCCGGCTGATCGTGCCGGCCGACAGCGACCCCCGCTGAGAGCCTTCGCCCGCGGCTGCTCGACGGCCGCTCTCGCGCGCCTCCGAGACGGGCGCGGCCGCCCTCGACATTCGTTCGAGGTTGTGTTCGGGCGCCTAATCGGGCGGGCGCGGAGCGCGATTCAATCGATATGCCCTCCATCCGCCTCCGCCCTCCGAGGCGCGCCGTCGGCCTCGCGTTCGCGGCCCTGCTCGCGATCTGGCCGTCGTCCGCGAGCGCGGAGGCGAGGACGGATGATCGGAGCCCGCACGCGCCGGAGGGCGCGCCGCGTGTCCTCTCGCGTGACGGCGGCTGGGCGAAGCCCTGGCGGGAGTCCGCCCCGCCGCCATCGGCGCGTCGGGCGCCGGGAGAGGAAGGAGGGGGGCGCTGGGAACGGCCGTGGGGCACGAACCTCGACGGCGAGGGAGACGAGTCGGACCGCGGGTTCGGCCGGCCGGACCGCGGCTACGGCAAGCACGACCGCGGGTCCGAGGGGCCCGCTGGCGCCGACGGCGCCGACGACGAGCCCGAGCAAGACCGCGGCTCAGGCGAGCAGGCCGGTGGGTACGGCAAGCCCGGCCGCGGCTATGGCTGGACGGACCACTTGTACGGCAGGCACGCCCGCTGGTATCGCGATTCGGAGGGCAGCGGCGAGAAGCCGGGCACAGGCTGGGGCTCGAGGCCGGCGCTGACCGGCGGCGGGCGGCGGCGGCAGGAGGACAGGACGCCGACGTCGACGCCCGAGCAGCCGGCCGCGGCGCCGGCGGAGAGCGGCGCCACGCCTCCGGCGGCCGCGCCCTCGACGCCCGCCGCGCCGTCGGCCCCCGCGGCGCCGGCGCCGAGCGCGAACAGCGTCAGGCGCCAGCGCGCCGGCGGCCAGCGCGCGCGCCGCCGCGCCGCGCACGAGCCCGCTCGCCGCCGCGGCTCCAGCTCCCGCTCCGCTCGGCGCCCCCACGCGAGCGCGGGCGCGACCGCGCGCCCGCCCGCAAGCCCGCGCCGAAGCGCGCAGGCCGGTCGGGCGGATCGGTGGTCGCCCGCACGGTGCGCGAGATCGTCGAGGTGGTGCCCGGGCCGGTCAAGGCGCTGATCGCCGCGCTCGCCGGCCTGCTGCTGATGGCAGGCTTCGGCGCGCTGCTCGTGTCGCTCCGCGCGCGCCGGCTCGCGCGCCAGCGCGCCCACCTCCTCGGCGAGGTCGGCCTGCTCCAGGCGGCGCTCCTGCCCGAGGTGCCGTCGCGGCTCGGCGCGCTCGACGTGTCGGTCGCCTACCGGCCCGCCGAGGGTCCCGGCGCGGGCGGCGACTTCTACGACGCCTTCCCGATCGAGGACGGAGGCGTCGGCATCGTGATCGGGGACGTGGCGGGCCACGGCCGCGACGCGCTTGCGCGCACGGCCCTCGTTCGCTACACGCTGCGCGCCTACCTCGAGACCGGCCTCGAGCCGCGCAAGGCCCTGCAGATCGCGGGCCGCATCCTGGAGGAGGAGCTCGATGCCGGCTTCGCCACCGCGGCGGTCGCCGTCTACGACCCGCGCGCCGGCACGATCACCTGGTCGTGCGCCGGACACCCGCCGCCGATCGTGCTCGGCTCGCGCCCGTACGAGCCCGTCACGGCGGCGTCGTCGCCGCCGCTCGGCGCGGGCGAGCCGACCGGCCTCCGGCAGACGACGGTGCCGCTGCCGCCGGGCACGCTCGCCTGCTTCTTCACGGACGGCCTCGCGGAGGCGCGCGTCGACGGGTCGCTGCTCGGCCGCGAGCGGCTCGCGGAGATGGTCGCCTCGCTCGGCCCCGAGCCGGACGCCGTCGAGCTGCTGCGCACCCTGCGCGCGAGCGGCTACGCGCCGGACGACATGGCGGCCTGCATCCTCTCGCCCGCCGCCGACGCGGACGCGGCCGCCGGTGCCGCGGTCCGGGTGGAGGAGATCGAGCTGCGGCGCGGCGGCGAGGGCGCGCTCACCCGCTTCCTCGAGGCGTGCGGGGTGCCGCGCGCCGCGGTCGAGCGCCATGTCCGCGCCGCCGCGGCCGAGGCCGACCGGCACGGCAGCGCCCTCGTGCGGGTCCGCAGCTGCGATGAGGGGGTCGACGTGTCGGTGTCGGCGCCGCCGATCGAGCTGATCGAGGCCTACTCGCGTCGCCGGCTCGCGAGCTGAGGCGGTCGGCCGCACCCGGCGCAAGACCCGGGAGCGGGCCTCCCAGCGGAGAGGGAGGGATTCGAACCCTCGAGGCAGGTCAACCCCGCCCACGCGATTTCCAGTCGCGCTCCTTAAGCCACTCGGACACCTCTCCGGGCGGCAAATAAGCCTAGCCGCCGTGCGGGGCGGCGTGGGCGTCAGAGGCCGAGCCCGCGCACTCCGGGCTCGTCCCAGCCGAGGTGGTGCGCGAGCTCGTGCCGGAGGGTGCGCTCGACCTGCGCGCGCAGGAGCTCCGGGTCCCAGCCGAAGTCGCGCTCGAGCGTGTCCTGGTAGATCACGATGCGGGGCTCGTAGTTGCCGCGCGCCACTGTGTCGCCGTAGTAGCGGCCGTAGGCGGCGAGCTCCGACCCGCGGCGGGAGACCACGACCGGCGCCCGCTCGAGCAGCCGCTGGAACTCGGGCGGCAGGCGGTCGATCGCGTCGGCCACGATCCGCTCGAACTCCGTCGCGTCGTTCGCATCCCGGGACCGGGCGGCGAGCTCCTCGCTGCGGCGCACCAGCCGCTCGAGCTCCTGCTCGCTCATGCCGCCGTCGCGGCCGATCGCGGTGACCGTCGCCCAGGCGACGAGCAGCACAAAGGCCGCGCCGCCCGCCAGCCAGAGGACGAGCCCGGGCACGCCGTCGAGCGAGGGCGGGTGGACGAGCATCAGCACCACGCCGGTGACGAACGCGGCGATCGTCGCCGCCTTGAGCGCGGGGCGCAGCGGCTCGAGCATGACTCCAGACTAGGCGCCCGGCGTTTCCGCCACTGCGGCGAGGGGTACGTCCCGCTGCGATGACCGCCATCCCCCTCACGCTCGTCGTCCTGGTGCTGATCGCGGCGCTCTTCGGCGCGGCGTCGGTGATCTTCACGCCGATCTGGGCCGTGCCGATCGGGCTCGTCCTGATCGCGGCCGTGGCGGGGATGGACGCCGCCCGCAGGCGGCGCACCGCGGGCCGGCGGATGGCCGCGCTCCGCACGCGCGCCAAAGCCGAGAGCGTCGAGTTCACCGAGCGCGACAAGCAGACGCTCGCGTAGCGGTGCGGCGGCGCACACCGTGAAGCCGGTCCACGTCGGCTGCTCGGGTTGGAAGTACGACCACTGGCGCGAGCGCCTCTACCCCCACGGCCTGCCCCAGAGCCGCTGGCTCGAGCGCTACGCGCGCTTCTTCGACACGGTCGAGGTGAACTCGACCTTCTACCGGCTCGCCTCGATCCCGGCCGCGCGGAGCTGGGCGGCCCAGACGCCGCCCGGGTTCATCTTCGCCGCGAAGGTGAGCCGCTACCTCACGCACGTCAAGCGGCTCGCCGACATCGAGGAGGGGGTGGCGCGCTTCTACGAGCGCATCGAGCCGCTCGCCCAGGCGGGCAAGCTGGGACCGATCGTCTGGCAGCTCCCGCCGAACTTCCACCGCGACGACGAGCGCCTCGCCGCCGCGCTCGACGCGCTCCCGCCCGGCCGCCACTGCTTCGAGTTCCGGCACGAGAGCTGGTTCGCGCCAGATGTGTACGAGCTGCTGCGCGGCCGCCGAGCCTCGCTCGTCATCGGGGACCACCCGGAGCGCGAGTTCCAGACCCAGGAGCTGACGGCTGACTGGACCTTTTTGCGCTTCCACTACGGGAGCCGCGGCCGCCACGGCAACTACTCCCGCCGGGAGCTCGAGGAGTGGGCCGAGCGCATCGCGCGCTGGCGGGAGAGCACCGAGGTCTACGCGTACTTCAACAACGACTGGGACGGGTACGCCGTCGACAACGGCTGGACGCTGCAGCGCCTGCTGGGCCTGCGCTGAGCGGCGCAGCGCAGTCGTTCCGCTGCCCCGCGGAGCCGGGATGCCCAGGTCAGGGCTCGGCGGGCGCCGCCTCTTCCTCCGACCCCTTGCGGCGGCGCTCGTCCCCGGGAGCGAAGCGGGCGAGCCTCTGCATCATGCGGCGGGCGTTCTCGGTCTGGAGCACGAGGGCGCCGCGGGCGGTCGCGCGGAGCACGAAGCCGGTCGCGCTCTCGTCGGGCGTGCGTTCGCGCCTTCTCGATCTCGGTACGCGTTCCACTCTCGTCCTCCTCGAGCGAGCCGGGACGACCACAGCGAGCAAATAGGACGTACCCCTTCCGCGCATTCGACTAACGCGCGGCCCGCAACGCGCGGGAAGCCCGCACCGAAGCAGCTCAAAGGCGCCGCGAGCTGCACGACCTGCCGGCGCCGGCGCTACGGTCGCCGGGGGCCCGCCTCGTGGCGGTGAGCCCGCCTCCCCGCGTCGCGGCGCCTGTGCCGGCGCCACCACGGCCGCTCGAGCTCTGCTCTGAGCGCCTGCACCTCGGACCACGCCGAGGTCAGATGCGACTCGAGCCGGTCGTTGGCGGTGCGCGCGTCCGCCAGCTCGCGGACGAGGCGAAGCCCCGCCTCGCGCTCGCGCTCGAGCTCCGTCTCGACGGCGCGCAGGCGCTCCACCTCCGCGCGCTCGCGCCCGAGCTCCTCCGCCAGGCGGCGGTGCGCCTCCCGCTCGCGGGCGAGCTCGGCCTCGAGCGCGTCGGCTCGGGCCTGGAGCTTGCCGAGCTCCGCGGCTTGGCGCTCGAGCCGGTCCAGCATGTCCGAGATCAGCGCGAGCTGCGCCTCGACGGACAGCGGCTGGCGGGCGACCGCGTCGCGCATCGTGCGCCGCGCCTCGCCGGTCTTCAGGTGGTGTAGCTCAGGAACGACGATCTGCTGAAGGTAGCCCAAGTCGCGCCACTTCGCGACTCGTTTCGTAGCGATCATCACGATCTCGCGTCAGCTCACCGTGAGCACCGCGAGCGCGAGCACGCACGCCGCGATCAGGACGATCGTGGCGAGCGCCGCGACGCGCGCGAGCGGGCCGAGCGTCAGCTCGCCCATCAGCGTGCGGTCGCGGCAGATCCCGTAGGCCATCACGAGAAGCGGCACGAGCAGCAGCGCGTTGAGAGCCTGGCTGAGGTAGAGGATCGAGACGAGCGGCACGCCCGGCGCGACGACCGCGGCCGCGCCGCAGGCCACCGCGACGGCGTAGGTGAGGTAGAACACCCGCGCTTCGCGGAAGCTGTCGTCGATCCCCGCCTCGTAGCCGAGCGCGTCGCTCACCGAGTACGCGGTCGACAGCGGGAGCACCGCCGCCGCGAGCAACCCGGCGCCGAGCAGCCCCAGCCCGAACAGCGCCGACGCGGCCGACCCCGCGAGCGGCCGCAGCGCCTCCGCCGCGTCACGGGCGTCGTGGATCGACTGTCCGCTCGCGTGCAGGGTGGCGGCGCACGCGACCACCACGAACAGCCCGATCACGCCGGTCATGACTGCGCCCACGACCACGTCCACGCGCTCGTAGCGGAGGTCGCTCACACGCAGGCGCTTGTCCGCCGCATACGACTGGATGAACGCGAGCCCCCAGGGCGCGAGCGTGGTGCCGACCGTGGCGACGGCGGCGACGAGCGCCTGCCGCTCGAGCGGTAGGTGCGGGACCACGAGCCCCTCGCCGACCGCTCGCCAGTCCGGGTGCGCAAGCAGCCCCGACACGATGTAGGAGACGAAGATGAGCGAGAGCGCGAGCAGCACGTGCTCGACGCGGTGGAAGCTCCCGCGCAGGACGAGGATCGACACGCCGGCGGCGGCGAGCGGCACGCCGATCCAGCGCGGCACACCCGCCAGCTCCCCGGCGGCCGCCACGCCCGCGAACTCGGCGCAGACCGTGCCGACGTTCGCGACCAGCAGGAGCGCCATCGCGAAGGCCGCCCAGCGAACCCCGTAGCGCTCGCGCACGAGCCCGAGCAGCCCCTGGCCGGTGCACACGCCCATACGGGCGCCGAGCTCATGGAACACGATCAGCGCCGCGGTCGAGAGGAGCAGCAGCCAGAGCAGCCGGTAGCCGTAGTCGGCGCCGAGGATCGAGTAGGTGGTTATCCCCGCGGGGTCGTCGTCGGAGAGCCCCGCGAGCAGGCCCGGGCCGACGACCGCGGCGAGCGCGATCAGGCTACGGCGCCGCATCGCCGCCTCTTCTGAGCGCGCGACGGAAGCGCCGGCGGCGCGGCCTGCGGCGCAGCCGCGAGCGCACCCGCTCGGCAGGATCGCGGCCGACGCGGGCCAGCAGCGCGCGTCCGCGCTCGCGCGGCAGCCGCGCCACGACCTCGGCGAGCTCGTCGGCGCCCAGGTGGTGCACCGTCGCGTCGGGCGTCGCGAGCTGCAGCGCGTGGCCGACGCCCGAGGCGAGGTGCAGGTCGCGCCAGGCGACCACATCGTCCGGCAGGCGGCGCGACAGGCGACGGAGGCCGAGCCGGCGCGCGACCGCGCCGAGGCCGACATCGACCTGGTCCACGCGCAGGGGCGGCGGGTCGGCCGTGAGGAGGACGTCGCCGACGCGCGCGAGCCGCCGCCGCGAGACATCGATCACCTGCGCGTCGAGCACGTCGCGGCCGAGCAGCAGCCACTCCCCCGGCTGCCCGGCGCGCGCCGTCTCGCGGACGACGATCCCGCCGTCGCCGATCGATTCCACGGCGGACGAGGGCAGCCGGAGGTCCGGCCGCCCGCGGCGCCGCACCAGCACGCCGACCACCTCGCCGCCGCGCCCCGGCGACACCGCGAGGTCGCGGAGCCGGCCGAGCTCGCGGCCCGCGGCGTCGCTCACCCAGCGTCCGAGGAGGTCGCTGAGGAGAAAGCCGCGACTCATGGCCGCACGGTAGCCGGACGGCGTGTCGCCTCCGCGCCCCGCCGGGTCCCGCGCTGCGGACTTCTACCGACAGGCGTCCGGGCCACACGCCGATGAAAACGAGCGCCCTTGCGCGTACTGTCGAGCCATGGAGCGCAGGCGCATCATCGTCGGAGACGACGGGCGCGAAGGCGGCGCGGACGCGCTGGCGCTCGCCGCCCGCCTCGCCGCGCCGCTCGACGCCGAGCCGCTGCCCGTCCAGGTCTGCTCGCGCGACCGCGAGCCGGCGCCACGCTCGGAGGAGACGCGGCTCGTCCGATGCTCGTCCCCGGCGGACGCGCTCGAGCGCGTGGCGGGGAGCGAGCACGGCGTGGCGATCGTCGTCGGCGCGCGCCGCCGCGCGATCCGCGGGCAGGTGCTCGCCGGCGGCGTCGCGCAGCAGCTCCTGCGCGGCTCGCGCCTGCCGGTGGCCGTCGCCCCCAAGCGCGAAGCGGCAGATGCGCCGACC
>JADGHQ010000077.1 GCA_019683805.1 Thermoleophilaceae bacterium | reverse complement strand
GCAATCGCCGGGGCAGCACGCCTACTCCCGTTTTCGCCAGCGCCGGCCGGGTAGCCGACTCCCAGCCGAGCAGGAAGGAGAGTGCCGGGTGAACGTGTCGTTCAGCGATTCGAGGCGGGCGCTGCGAAGGCGCGGGCGGGCGCTGCGAAGGCGCAGGCGGGCGCGCCAAAAGCGCGGCCTGACAATGCGAGCGCGCGGGCGGGCAATGCGAGCGCGCGGGCGTTCGCGAGAGGAAGCCTGGAGGGAGCGCCTCCTGATCGGCGCGGGCGCCGGCGCCGCGAGCGCGCTGACGACCTTCTTCCTCGACAAGCACCGGGGACACAGGCGCCGTGCGATGGCGCGTCAACGCCTCGCCGGGATGGGTCGCAGGCTCGTGAGACGGGGCGAGCGCGCCGCGCGCCACCTGGGAAGCGAGACAGTCGGGATGGCGCAGAGAGCAGCGCATCCGAAGGCGGCGCAGCAGCCGCCACCCGACGACATCACGCTCGCGCGCAAGGTCGAGACGGAGATCTTCCGACCCACGGATGTGCCGAAGGGCTCGATCAACGTGAACGCCGAGAACGGGATCGTCTACCTGCGCGGCAGGGTGGACACGCAAGAGCGCATCGACGAGCTCGAGCGACAGGTCCGAACGATCCCGGGAGTGCGGGACGTGCGCAACCTGTTGAGCTTGCCGGGCGCCCCGGGGCAGACGAGCTGAAGCGCGAGTCATCGGATGCAGGGTCGAGCGGACAACCCGGGCGCCGAGGAGGCGAAGGAGGCCCGCACCCAGCAGCGGATCGCCGTTCGCGAGGTCACGCACTTCCAGCTCAGCTGGACCGAGCAGGAGCGCGGCGCGCCGGGCGCCTTCACGCTCCAGCTGCTCCTCGACCACGGGGCCGACGAGTACGTCCTCCACCCCTCCGCGGGCGACGTCGCGCCGCTCATCGCCCTGCTCGAGGGCGGGCGCAACGTCTACTTCGACCGCGACCGCAAGGTGCTGATGGCCGGGAACCGGCGGGTGAGCTAGGCGGGCCGGCCCGGGGCGCTCGCTGAGCGTGCCCTGGCGTGGGCCCGAACCTTCCGGTTCCGTCACTGCGGATAGCCGCGGGACGAACGCCGACGAGAGGGGAGCTCGGAATGGCCGGCGTCGGCGCCTTGCGGACGTAGGGAGCGGGGGCCGTCGAGCCTGGCCCAGGCAGGTGTCAAGCGCTCGCGGCTGGGTAACCGCACGCCAGGCGGAAAACGAAGGAGGGGCTCACATGGCGTCGATCGGCACCCAGGAGACCGGGCACATCACCGGGACGAAGGACAAGGACTACAACATCCTCTGGTTCGTGGAGCAGTGCCTGAGCAACGTGCTGCGGCTCGAGACCTACATCCAGGACGCGGATCGGGAGGGCGACTCGGAGCTCGCGGACTTCTTCCGCCGCGCCCAGAAGGAGAGCCGAAAGGGCGCCGAGCAGGGCAAGCAACTGCTCCGCCAGCGCATCGCTTCGTAGTCGCGCGCTCCCTGGCCGACCGAGCGGGAGCTCGCGGTGGCGCGCGACGAGCGTCGTCGGCGTCGAGGCCGCCGGCCCCGATGCGGCCGGCGCGCGACCCCGGCGCGCCGCCGCTCGCCCTACCCCGCCGCCGCGCTCGGCCCGATGTTGTAGTTCAGCCGGAACACGTTGTCGGGATCCCACTCGTTCTTCAGCGCCTCGAGGCGCGCGTACTTCGCCTCTCCGAAGGTCGCGCGCACGCGCGCCGTCGGGTCCTCGTCGATCAGGAAGTTCAGGTACATCCCGGGCACCGTGTGGGGCTTCATCGCCTCGGCAAGCCCGCGCACCCACGCCACCTGGCGCTCGTTCTCCGCCGGGTCGGGCCAGATCCCGAGCACGTGGTAGGCGTAGGCCGCGCGCGGCCGGCTCAGCGCGCTGTCGGCGTCGGGCACCCTGTTGATCGCGCCGCCGAGCGGCTCGATCAGCACCGCCGTCAGCGGCGAGGTCACCTCCTCGCCGCGCTCGACCAGCACCTCGATCGCCTCGTCGCTCAGCTCCGGCATGAACTCCGCCTTGAAGTAGCCAGGCAGGCCGGGCGGGTTGGCGGCGTCGATCAGGCGCTGCACGGCCGTGTACGGCATCGGGCCGAGCATGTCGAGCTCGGGCGGGACCGCCTCGCGGAGCGGCCGCACCATCTCGGCCGCCTCCTCCAACGCGCCCACCACGCAGCCGATCACAGCCGTGACGGGCTGCCCGCGCAGGTGCTCCGGGACGAACGGCTCGGGCGGGGCGGTGACGAGGCCGGCCGCGATCCCCACCTCCTCGGGGGCGTCGCGCATGAGCTCGCGGAAGGCGCGCAGCACCTCGCGGGCGCGCGAGCGCTCCCACACCATCAGGCCGCCGAGCACGATCGGGCCGACCTCGTGCAGGCGGAACTCGAAAGACGTCACGATGCCGAAGTTGCCGCCTCCGCCGCGCAGTCCCCAGAAGAGCTCGGGGTTCTCGCGCTCGCTCGCGCGCACGAGCTCGCCGCCCGCGGTCACGACGTCGGCGCTCAGCAGGCTGTCGGCCGTGAGCCCGTACTTGCGTTCGAGCCAGCCGCTCCCGGAGCCGAGCGTGAGCCCGGCCACGCCGGTGGTGGACACGCGGCCGCCGGTGACGGCGAGGCCGAACTGCTGCGTCTCGCGGTCGAGCTCGCCCCAGGTCACGCCCGCCTGGACGGTCGCGGTGCGGGCCGCTGGGTCCACGCGGATGCCCTTCATCGGCCGCAGGTCGATCACGAGGCCGCCTTCGCAGACGGAGTGTCCCGGCAGCGAGTGACCGCCCGCCCTCACGGCGACGTCGAGGCCCTGCGAGCGCGCGAGGCGCAGGGCGCCGATCACGTCCGCGACGCCAGTGCACTGCGCGATCAGGGCGGGGCGGCGGTCGATCATGCCGTTGAAGATCGAGCGCGCGGAGTCGTAGCGCTCGTGCTCCGGCGCGATCAGCTCGCCTCCGAAGTTCGCGGCGAGACCCTCGACGGCTGCGGCGTCGAGCGCGGAGACGGCCATGGGAGTCCTCCCTGTGTTCGGGTGCGGAGACCGCGCGTGACGCGGGACTCCAAGGCCCACCCTCGACCCTAACCCGAGCGCCGTGCCACCGCAAATCGGCTGGCCGCCGCCCGCCGCCCGCTCACACCCGCACGAGCACGACGGCCGCTGCGAGCAGCATGATCGCCACGGCCAGCGCGAGCAGCACCCGCTCGAGGGGGGCGGCGAGGGTCGCGGCGGTGAGCTCGACGGTCCGCCCGTCGACGAGGCGCTGCTCGCCCCGCACCGAGACCGTCCGCCGGCGCAGCTCCCGCACCGGCGTGCTGAGCCTGCGCTGGGCGACGCTCAGCCCGAAGCAGGCGGCGGTGACGAGCACGCCCTCCACGCCGAAGGAGAGCGAGTTCGCCCACCAGCTCGTGGCCGCGGGGAAGGCGCCCCAGGCGACCGCGAACCAGAAGTCGTTATGGAGGCGGCTGCCGAAGAGCTCCAGGTTGTACGCGAGCACGGCGAAGACGCCCGCCGTCACGAACGGCACGAGGCTCGGCGACACGACGACCGCTCCCGCCACGCCGATCGCTCCCGCGCCGGCCAGGCCAGCGGCCCCAAGCGCGATCAGGACGCCGTCGGGGAGGCGCGTCGCGAGCGGCCGCCCGTTCAGCTCGTCGAGCGCGTGGGCCGATACGCCCACCGCGAGGAAGAAGGCGGCGAGCGCCCAGGCGAGCCGGTCGGCGTGGAAGGTCGGGGCGACGGCGGCGCCGAACGCCACATAGCTCAGGTGCCAGCCCGTGTAGGGCGGGTGGAGCAGCGTGACGAGGTCGCGCAGGCCGCCTGAGCGCAACGCGTAGAACGCCGGCCGGTCAAGCGACGCCATCTCTCTCCCCCCGGATCAGGACGCCCGCGCCGAAGCTCATCCTGCGCAGCTCGGCCACGCGGATCCCGGCGTCCTCCCACAGCAGCCGGAGCTCCGGCTCGGGGAAGCGGGCGGCGAAGGCGCAGATGCTCGGGCCGAGGAAGCGGCCGACCTCCTCCCACTCGCGCGACACAAGCCGGCCGACCAGGGGCAGCCCGGCGCGCGTGTAGGCGCACCACAGCGCCCGCAGCGGCGGGGAGGGCGGCACGCCGAACTCGAGCGAGGCGACGCTGCCGCCGGGCTTCACCACGCGCGCCAGCTCGCGCATCGTCGCAGCCGGGTCGTCGACGTATCGCAGGAGGTAGCTGAACGTGAGGGCGTCGAACTCGCCGTCGCCGAACGGGAGCCGCTCGGCCTCGCCGCGCACCAGCTCCACGCGCTCGGCGAGCTCTGGCTGCGCGGCGAGCCGTGCTCGCGCGGCGGCGAGCATCTCGTCGCTCTGGTCGAGGCCCACCACCGAGCAGCCGAAGCGCGACACGAGCGCGGCCGCGACCAGCCCGGTCCCCGTGGCCACGTCGAGCACGCGGTTGCCGGGGCCGAGCGGGAGCGAGGCCACGAGCGCGCGGCGCCAGCGCGGGTCCTGCCCGAAACTCAGCAGCGCGCCCATCCGGTCGTAGTGGCGGGGGAGGCCGGAGAAGAGGTCGAGCGCGTGCCGCTTCCTCGGCGTCGGCGCAACTGCCACGGCGATCCTCCTGGGAGCAGACGGGCCGGTCGAATCCACCGTACTCGGGTCACGCCCTTCAGGCGACCGGGAAGGGAGCCGTACGCGTCGCTCGGCGGCGGATCGCGGGCGCCGATCGCTGGGGCGGCCGGGCGCGCCGGGGCGCGCCTAGAGCCCCGGCGGGTGCCGCACCACGTAGCCTGCGGACGAGCGCCCGCTCGAGGCCCAGCGGCTGCCCGTCTCGTGCAGCGCGCTTGTGTCGAAGCGCCTGCCGTCGACCGTCATGTAGGCGTGGCCGGGGTTCGCGTAGATCGTCACGTGGCGGCCCGGGCCGGGGGCGCCGTAGCTCATCAGCCCGCTCGAGTCGAGGGGCGAGCCGAGCAGCCCGGCGGCGTGCAGGACGTAGGAGACCGAGCCCGAGCAGTCGTAGCCCGCGGAGCTGAACGAGCCGTGACCGCCGCCGTAGACGTACGGCGCGGTGGCGATCCGGTTCGCGGCGGCGATCATCGCGGCGATCGCGCCCGGCGGGCCGCTGCGGCGGTGGGTCCGGCGCCCGAGGTGGCGCGGATGCAGGGTCGCGCCGTCGCCGAGCCCGAGCGCCGCGCGCGTGCGCTCGCCCACCACGCCGTCGGGCGTCAGCCCGTGGCGCCTCTGGAAGCGCTTGACCGCGCGCTCGGTAGTGGGGCCGAAGACGCCGTCGACGGGGACGCCGAGCAACTGCTGGAGTGCGGTCACGCCGCCGCCGCGGCGATGCGGCGCCCGCCCCCCGGAGCTTGCGGCGGTCGCGTGCAGGGGGCCGCTCGCCGGCCCGCCGGCGCGCGACTCGCCCCGCTTCGCGCGGAGCGCCGCCCAGGTGGCCGGGCCGACGACGCCGTCGGCCGCGAGGCCGTGGCGGCGCTGGAAAGCGCGCAGAGCCGCGACCGTCCGCGGCCCGAGGATCCCGTCGGCGCGCAGGCCGAGCGCCCGCTGCACCTCGCGCACGCTGCCCTCGAGCACGCGCGGCCTGCGCAGGCGCACCCGTGCCGACGCGCGAGTGGCGGTGGAAGCGCTCGCGCTCGCGAGCGAGCCGGCGGGCTGCTGCGCCTGCGTCGAGGCGGACTGACGCGCAGGGGCGGCGCCGCGGTCGGCCACGCGGCGCGCGGCGTCGCGGCCGTGCGCGTCCGACCCGCCGTGCCAGGCGCCGAACGCGAGCGCGGGACCGCCGACCGCGGCGATCATGCCGGCGACCGACAGGCCGCGCGCGGCCGGGGTCGGCAGGCCGATCCTGCGCTCGGCCGCCCGCCGGCGCGAGAGGGACCGCTCGAGCGACGCGGCCCAGAGCTCGGCGCACGCGAGATCGCGCTCCGCATCCATCGTCCTGGTAGTGCTCCTTTCAGCGGCGAGCCTCCGAGGTGAGCTGACGGGCTCGCGCGCCTCGCGCGCTACGCAGGCTGTGCCTGCGACTCGCCCCCGCGGCCGCAGGGCCGCATCGGGTCCCCCGGTCGCCGCTCCGCGGAGGGGCGGCGATTCGGCTCGATCGACAGCGCGGGGCAGGGTAGACGAGAACCGGAAAATCCCTGCTTGCTGCAAGGTTTCTTGCAGAGACGAATGCGCGGGCGGCGGCCCCGGCCGCACGCCGTGGGCGTCAGGCGGGGGACCTCTGCTCGAGCGCCGCGAGCTCCTCGTAGAGCGCCTCGACCGCGCGCCTGGCCTCGGCGTGGCGGCGCGAGGACTCGGCGCTGCGCTCGGGGGTCGACCACGCCTCGGGGTCGGACAGCTCGTCCTCAAGCGCGGCGAGCGCCTGCTCGGCGGACTCGATCTCGCGCTCGAGCGCGGCGATCCGCTTCTTCGTGTTCTTCGACCTTCCCGGCCGCGGCGCCTGCGACGCCCGGCGGCGGCCGTTCGACGGCGCCTTCCTCGCCGCCTGCTCGGCGGCTCTGCGCTCGTCGCGCACGCGCACGTAGTCGGCCCAGCCGCCCTCGTAGCTGCGCAGCTTCCCGTCCTCGATCGCGATGGTGCGCGCCCCGACCGCGTCGAGCAGCGCCCGGTCGTGCGAGACGAGCAGGAGCGCGCCGTCGAACGCGCGCAGGGCGTCCTCGAGCGCCTCGCGGCTCTCGATGTCGAGATGGTTGGTGGGCTCGTCGAGGATCAGCACGTTGGCGCCCGACTGGACCAGGATCGCGAGCGCCAGCCGGCGGCGCTCTCCGCCCGAGAGCTCGCCCACGGGCTTCTCGGCGTCGGCGCCCGAGAACAGGAACTGCCCGAGCAGCGCGCGCGCCTTGCCCGGCGTGAGCCCGGTCGCCCGCTGCGCGGCCTCGAGCACGCTGCCCTGGCTGCCGAGCTCCTCGGCGTGCTGGGACAGGTAGCCGAGCACCACGTTGTGCCCGCGCCGGAGCTTGCCGGCGCCGAGCGCGCGCCGCCCCGCGAGCGTCTCGATCAGCGTGGTCTTCCCCGCGCCGTTCGGCCCCACCAGCGCGACGTGCTCGCCGCGCTCGAGCCAGAGCTCGGCCCCGCTCAGGAGCTGCCTGTCCCCGGCCGACAACGAGGCGTCCTCGAGCTCGAGCACCACCCGACCGGTCCGCGAGGTCTCGCCGAAGCGGAACGCGAGCGCCCTGCCGTCGCGGGGGTCGCGCTCGATCCGCTCCATCTTCGCGAGTCGCTTCACGCGCGACTGCGCCTGCTTCGCCCGGGTGCCGGCGCGGAAGCGGGTGACGAACCGCTCGAGGCGCTCGATCTCCGCCCGCTGGCGGTCGATCGCCCGCCCGAGCGCCAGCTCGCGCTGCGCCTTCTCCCTGCGCCAGGCGTGCCAGGTGCCGGGGAAGAAGCGCGAGCGCCCGGCCTCGAGCTCGAGCACCGCCGTGCCCACCGCCTCGAGGAACCAGCGGTCGTGCGCCACGAGCACGATCGCGGCGTCGAGCGAGACGAGCTTCTGCTCGAGCCACTCGAGCGACTCGATGTCGAGGTGGTTGGTGGGCTCGTCGAGCAGCAGCAGGTCCGGGTCGCCCGCGAGCGCGCGGGCGAGCGAGCCGCGCGTCAGCTCGCCGCCCGAGAAGGTCCGCAGCGGCCGGTCGAGGTCCTCGTCGCGGAAGCCGAGCCCGCGCACCGTGGCCATCGCCTGCTCGCGCCAGGTGTAGCCGCCCGCGTGCTCGAGCCGCGCCTGCGCCTCCGCGTAGCGGTCGAGCAGCGCCCCGTCCGGCGAGCCCGAAGCCATTTCCCGCTCGAGGCGCGCCAGCTCCTCCTCGAGCGCGAGCAGGTCGCCGCAGCCGCCGAGGATGTAGTCGCGCAGCGAGATGTCGCGCTCGCGCGGCGGGCGCTGGTCGTGCAGCGCCACGCGCGTGCCCTTCGCGAGCACGAGCTCACCGCCGTCGATCGAGCTCTCGCCAGCGAGCATCCGCAGCAGCGTCGTCTTGCCGGAGCCGTTGCGCCCGGAGAGCGTCAGGCGCTCGCCGTGCTCGAGCTTGAACGACACCCCGCGGAAGAGCGGCTCGCCCGCGATGTCCTTGGCGAGGTCGGATGCGATCAGCACCGCCACGGCTGACGATGGTAGGCGCGCCCGCGGGCGACGGTCGCAGCGACGAGCGGCACTCCGGGGCGGTAGGCAAGGTGCGCGGGCGAGGGGGCGTCGAGCACGATCGCGTCGGCGCGCGAGCCGGGCGCGAGCCGGCCGAGGTCGTCGCGGCGCAGGGCGCGCGCGCCGCCGAGCGTGGCGGCGGCGACCGCTTCCTCGACGGTCATGCCCATGTCGCGCACGGCGAGCGCGATGCAGAAGCTCATCGAGGTGGTGTGGCTCGAGCCGGGGTTGCAGTTGGTGGCGAGGGCGACCGTGGCGCCCGCGTCGATGACGCGCCGGGCATCCGGGTAAGGCTGCCGCGTGGAGAAGTCGGTCGCCGGCAGGAACGTCGCGACCGTGCCGCTCGCCGCGAGTGCCTCCACGTCCGCGTCGCTCAGGTGGGTGCAGTGGTCGACCGACGCGGCCCCGAGCTCCACCGCGAGCCGCACGCCGGGCCCCTCGCCGAGCTGGTTGCCGTGCACGCGCAGCCCGAGCCCCGCGGCGCGCCCGGCCTCGAGCACCGCCCGCGACTGCTCGGCGTCGAACGCGCCGGCCTCGCAGAAGACGTCGACCCAGCGGCAGTGGGGCGCGCACGCCGCGAGCATCTCTCCGCACACGAGCGACACGTAGTCGTCCGGGCGGCCCTCGTACTCGGCGGGCACGACGTGCGCGCCGAGGAACGTCACGTCGCTCGTCAGCTCCGCGGCGATCTCGCAGAGGCGCGCCTCGCCGGGCACGTCGAGGGCGTAGCCCGACTTGATCTCGAGGTGGGTGACGCCCGCGCGCAGCGCCTCCGCGCGGCGGCGGCGCGCGAGCGCGCGCAGCTCGTCGGTCGAGGCGGCGCGCGTCGCCTCGGTCGTCGCGCGGATGCCGCCCGCCTCGTAGGGCGCGCCCGCCATCCGCGCCGCGAACTCGCC
>JADGHQ010000076.1 GCA_019683805.1 Thermoleophilaceae bacterium | reverse complement strand
GGCGCACCGCGGGCAAGGGCCGCGCCCGGTCGCCCGCAGGATCGAGCAAGCCGCACCATGCCTGAGCGCCGCTGCACGAGCATCCGCCTGGGGATGCTGGGCTACCTCCCGGCCAAGTTCCGCATCCGCTTCCTCGAGCCGATCCGCTTCGAGGACGAGGGCATGCACGAGGACAAGGCGCTCGTGCAGACGTGGGCGCACGAGATCCGCGGGCGCATCCAGGAGACCGTGATCGAGCTGGTGGAGTAGCGTGAGTCGGTCTGGCTCTGATCCCGCGCGCTCGCGCCGCGTGCTCATCACCGGCCTCTCGACCTACTGGGGCGCGAGGCTCGCGCAGGCGCTCGAGACCGACCCCGAGATCGAGGCGATCGTGGGCGTCGACTCGCGCGACCCCACGCGCGAGCTCGAGCGCACCGAGTTCGTCCGCGTAGGCACCCAGCACGCGCTCCTGCGCCGGATCGTCGCGGCCGCGGAGATCGACACGGTGATCGACACGCGCCTGATCCCCGACTCGGCGGTCGCCCCGCCGGCGAGCGCGCACGAGAACAACGTCATCGGGACGATGAACATCCTCGCGGCCTGCAGCGGGCCGGGCTCCACGGTGCGCCGCGTCGTGTTCAAGTCGTCCGCGCACTACTACGGCACCGCGCAGGACGACCCCGCCTTCTTCACCGAGGCGATGCCGCGCCCGCACCCGCCGCGCACCCCGATCGAGCGCGACATCGTCGAGGCGGAGGCGGCCGTCTCCGAGTTCGCAGAGCAGAACCCGGACGTAACCGTCTCCGTGCTGCGCTTCGCGAACGTCCTAGGCCCGGACGTGACGACGTCGCACACGCGCCTGCTCTCGCTTCCGGTCATCCCGATGATCCTCGGCTTCGACCCGCGCTACCAGTTCGTGCACGAGGACGACGTCGTCGCGGCGCTCGCGCACGCGCTGCGCCGCGAGCTGCGCGGGGTCTACAACGTCGCCGCCGACGGGGTGCTCGCGCTGACGGAGGTGGCGGGCCTGCTCGGCAAGCCGTACGCGCCGGTGATCCCGCCGTGGGGGACGGGACTCGCCACGGCCGTCCTGCGCCGGCTCGGGCTCGACATCCCGCCGGAGATGCTCGGTCAGCTGCGCTTCGGCCGCGGCCTCGACAACCGCAAGCTGAAGGCGACGGGCTTCGCCTACCGCCGCACCACGCGCGAGACGGTGATCGAGCTCGGCGAGCACCTGCGCATCCGCCCGGTCCTGCGCGGGGTGCAGGAGCCCTACCGCTACGAGCGCGAGGTCGAGGAGTTCCTGCGCTGGAGCCCGCACGTGCGCAACCCGGCCTACCGGCGCGGCACGAGCCTCACGCCGCGCCCCTAGCGGGGCCCGGCGGGCGCCCCCGGGTCTGCCTTGGGCGGGCGCCCGCAGGTCCGCCCTGCGGCGAGGACTAGACCGCGGCCGCTCGGGGAATTTCCCGTCCCACAATGCGCAAGCCGTCTTGCAGCGGAAGGAAATTCTCGTCAAGTCGCGTCTTCCCGGCTAACTTGCTGCAAATCACACGATGATGCCCCGCTCGTTCATCGCGATCGCCCTCGCCGTCGTCGTCCTGATCGGGGCCGCCGGCGCGGTCTATGCGTACGACTCGAGCCGCAAGGGCAAGATCGCCGGCGGCGTCTCGGTGGGGGGAATCGACCTCGGCGGGATGTCGCGGGCGCGCGCCGAGGCGACGCTGCGGGCGCGGCTCGCCGCCCCGCTCGAGCGGCCGGTGGTGGTCCGCTACGGGAGCAGCCGCTTCCGCCTCGATCCCAGGCGCGCGAGGCTGCGGGTCGACGTCGACGCGATCGTCGACCAGGCTCTGGCCCGGAGCCGCGAGGGCGGCCTGCTGAGCCGCGCCTGGCGCGCCCTCACCGGGGGCGAGGTGCACGCGCAGGTGGCCCCGCGCGTGACCTACTCGCGCGCCGCCGTGCGGGCGCTCGTGAAGCGGGTGAAGGCGCGGCTCGACCGACCCGCGAAGGACGCCTCGATCGCGTGGTCGGTATCCGGGATCCGCGAGGTGCCCTCGCGCCCGGGCGTCGCGATCCGCGGGCGGGAGCTCGCGCGCGACGTCGAGGCCGCGCTCGTCACGCCCGACGGCCCACGGGTCGTGCAGGCGCACGCGAAGATCACGCGGCCGCAGGTCACGACCGACCAGCTCCCCGCCAGGTACCCCGTGGCCCTCATCGTCGACAGGGACGCCAAGCGCCTCCGGCTCTACAAGCGCCTGAGGCTCGTCCGCACCTACAAGATCGCCGTGGGGATGGTCGGCCTCGAGACCCCGGCGGGCCTCTACCACATCCAGAACAAGGCGGTGAACCCCGCCTGGCACGTGCCCAACTCGGCCTGGGCCGGGGACCTCGCCGGAAAGGTGATCCCGGGCGGGGCGCCGGACAACCCGATCAAGGCGCGCTGGCTGGGGATCTTCGACGGAGCCGGGATCCACGGCACGACCGACATCGCCTCGCTGGGGACCGCCGCTTCGCACGGGTGCATCCGGATGTCGATACCGGACGTCGAGGAGCTCTACCCGCAGGTGCCCGTCAACACCCCGGTCTACATCGGCTGAGTCGAGCCTGCGCGAAGAGGCGAGCGCGGCCGGGCGTCGAACAGATGAGCGCATGGCGCAGCACTCCAAGCTCGCTCACGGATGGCCTGAGGCGCTCCGAGGGTTCGACCGCGCGCTGCGCGCGCACGGCATGGCGGAGAAGACGCGCCGCGCCTACGGCGTCGACCTCGGGCAGCTCGCCGAGTGGGCGAGCGCCCAGGGGCGCGGGCCGGCGGAGCTCGGGCCGCGCGAGCTGCGCCGCTACGCCGGCGTGCTGTCCGAGCGGGGCGCGTCCAAGGCCACGGTGGCGCGCAAGCTCGCCGCCATCCGCAGCTTCTACCGCGCGCTCGTGGAGCGGGGCGAGCTCGACGCGAGCCCCGCGGACCTCGTGGCGAGCCCCAAGCGCGACGCCTACCTGCCGCGCGTCCTGCGCCCGCGGGAGGTGGTCGACCTGCTCGAGCGCATCCCCGCCTCGACGCCGCTCGAGCTGCGCGACCGCGCGCTGCTCGAGCTCGCCTATGCGGCCGGCCTGCGCGCCGAGGAGCTCGTCAGCCTCGACGTCTCCGACCTCGATCCCGACGGCGAGGAGCTGCGGGTGACGGGCAAGGGCGGCAAGACGCGCATCGTCCCCGCAGGCGAGCTCGCCTGGCGCGCGCTCGACTCCTACCTGCGGCGCGGGCGCCCGGCGCTCGCGGTCGAGGGCGCGGAGCCGGCGCTGTTCCTCTCGAAGAGCGGGCAGCGGTTGTCCACCTCGGACGTGCGCCGCCGGCTGTCGCTGTGGACGCGGCGGGCGGCCCTGGCGGGCGGGGTCACGCCGCACACGCTGCGCCACTCGTTCGCCACCCACCTGCTCGAGGGCGGGGCCGATCTCCGCTCGATCCAGGAGCTGCTCGGCCACGCGACGATCAGCACCACCCAGACCTACACTCGAATAGAGTCGAAGCGCCTGAAGAATGCGTACGCCCGCGCCCACCCGCGCGCGCGCGCCTAGGCCGATCTCGGGGGAAGGCTCTCTGGAGACGAACGTCAAGGAGATCGAGCTCAAGGAGCTCTGGCGCCGTTACAAGGAGGACGGCGACGCGCTGGCCCGCGAGCGGCTCGTGCTCGCCTACTCGCCGCTCGTCAAGTACGTCGCCGGGCGGATGTCGACGGGCCTGCCCTCGCACGTCGAGGAGTCCGACCTCATCTCCTACGGGCTGCTCGGGCTGATCTCGGCGATCGAGCGCTTCGACCCGAGCCGCGAGATCAAGTTCGAGACCTTCGCGATCACGCGCATCAAGGGGTCGATCATCGACGAGCTGCGCTCGCTCGACTGGGTGCCCCGGTCGGTGCGCGCCAAGGCGCGCGAGATCGAGAAGGTGAACGCGCTGCTCGAGCACAAGCTCCACCGGGCGCCGACCGACCAGGAGATGGCCGAGGCGCTCGACATGACGGTCGAGGAGTTCCAGGCGTCGCTCACCCGGATCTCGAACTCGTCCGTGGTCGCGCTCGACGAGCTCTGGACGCTCTCGGACGCCTCCGGCGACCAGGTCTCGCTGCTCGACACGATCCAGGACCCGCAGGCCGCGGACCCGGCGCACGCCATGGACGCGTCCGACACCAAGGACCGCCTGGCGGACGCGATCGCGCGCCTGCCCGAGCGCGAGAAGCTCGTGATCGCGCTCTACTACTACGAGAACCTCACGCTCCGCGAGATCGGCGAGGTGCTCGGCGTGACCGAGTCGCGCGTCTCGCAGCTCCACACCAAGGCCGTGCTGCGGCTGAAGTCGCGCCTCCAGAGCGACATCCTCGACGACGAGAGCTGACCCGCGGCGCGCGCTTGCTCGCGGCGGCCTCGACAGGCGGGGTATGTTGATGCAGCCTGCCACTCGAGGAGAGGGGGAGCGGTCATGCCGCACGAATCGGCGAGGAGGATCCGCAACGTGGCCTTGGTGGGCCACCGGGGGAGCGGGAAGACGGCGCTCAACGAGGCGCTCCTGTTCGAGGCCGGCGTCATCAACCGGCTCGGCTCCGTGGCCGACGGAACCACGGTCTCGGACTCAGCCCCGGACGAGAAGGCCCGCCAGATGTCGATCTCGTCGAGCCTCTCGTCGCTGCGCTGGGACGAGCGCAAGATCAACCTGATCGACACCCCCGGCGACCCGAGCTTCGTCGCCGAGGCGGTCGCGGCGCTACGCGTGTGCGAGGGCGCCGTCTTCGTCGTGAACGCCGTGATGGGGGTGGAGATCGGCGCCCGGCGGCTCTGGGAGCGCGCCAGCGAGCTCGGCCTCGCGCGGCTCGTGTTCGTGAACATGCTCGATCGCGAGCGCGCCGACTTCTTCCGCACGCTCGACTCCCTCAAGGAGGCGTTCGGCCCGCACGCGGTCGCGACCGAGATCCCGATCGGCACAGAGCACGAGGTGCGGGGCGTGATCGACCTCGTCGACATGAAGGCGTTCGAGTACCCGAGCCCCGCGCGGGGGAGCTGCCGCGAGGTCCCGATCCCCGACGAGCTCCGCCCGCAGGCCGAGGAGTACCGCGAGAAGCTGCTCGACGAGGTCGCCGAGAACTCCGACGAGCTGATGGAGCGCTACCTCGAGGGCGACGAGATCTCGCACGAGGAGTGCGTCCAGGCGCTGAAGGCAGGCGTGACCGAGGGGCGCCTCTTCCCCGTCACATGCGGCGTGGCGACGCGCAACATCGGCACCAACCGCCTGCTCGAGGCGTTCGTCGAGGACCTGCCCTCGCCGGCGCGGAAGGGCGCCGTCGAGGCAGGCGGCGTGGCGCTCGAGCCGCGCGAGGACGCCGAGCTCGCGGCCTACGTGTTCAAGACCCGGGCCGACCCCTACACGGGCCGCATCAACCTCTTCCGCGTCTACCAGGGGGTGATGCGCGCCGACTCGCAGGTGACGAACACCCGCTCGGGCGCGAAGGAGCGCGTGGGCCAGCTGCTCGAGCTACAGGGCAAGGACTCGGCGCACGTGACGGAGCTCGGCCCGGGCGACATCGGCGGCGTCGCGAAGCTGAAGGACACGCACACGGGGGACGTGCTCGCCGGCGGCGATCTGCGTGTCACGCTGCCGCTGCCCCCGCTGCCCGCGCCGGTGATGGCGTTCGCGCTCGAGCCGCGGTCGAAGGGCGACGAGGAGAAGGTGTTCGCCGCGCTGCGCCGTCTCCAGGAGGAGGACCCGACGATCGACGTGCACCGCGATCCGCAGACCGGCGAGCAGATCCTCGCGGGCCTCTCGCAGATGCACGTCGAGGTGATCGTCGAGCGGCTGAAGGAGCGCTTCGGCGCCGAGGTGAGCCTGAAGCCGCCGCGCGTCCCCTACAGGGAGACCATCAAGGCCCGCGCGCGGGCGCACGGCCGCTACAAGAAGCAGACCGGGGGGCGCGGCCAGTTCGGCGACTGCCACATCGAGATCGAGCCGCTGCCCGGCGGCCAGGGCTTCGAGTTCGTCGACGAGATCAAGGGAGGGGCGATCCCGTCCGGCTTCATCCCCGCGGTCGAGAAGGGGATCCGCGAGGCGATGCGGGAGGGGATCGTCGCCGGGTACCCGGTCCACGGCGTGCGCGTCCGCCTCTACGACGGCTCCTACCACTCGGTCGACTCGTCCGAGATGGCGTTCAAGGTGGCCGGGTCGCTGGCGTTCAAGCAGGCGTCGGAGCAGGCGAGCCCCGTCGTGCTCGAGCCGATCATGACGGTGACGCTGACGGTGCCCGACGACAGCGTCGGCGACGTGATCGGGGACCTCAACGCGCGTCGCGGCCGTCCGCTCGGCATGGAGCCGAAGGGCTCGATGACCGAGGTGAAGGCGGAGGTGCCGATGGCGGAGATGCTCGCGTACGCACCCGATCTGCGCGCCATCACCGGCGGCCAGGGCGACTACACGATGGAGCTGGCGCGCTACGAGGAGGTGCCCCACCATCTCGCCCCGAAGGTGATCCAGGCGGCGAGGGACGAGGATGCGGTGAAGGCGTAGCGCCGGCGACGGGCCCGAGCCCGGCGCGGCGGCCGCGGGCCGCCGCCCACGGGCGGGGTGGGACCTTTCGGCTTCCGACCGGCGCTAGGATCGGGGAGCCCCATGGCCAGAGAGCTTCGACCGACACATGAGGCGGTGTCGTGCGAGGTCTGCGGACGAACCATCCTGAAGGGCGAGCGCCCCGAGGCATATCTAGCGCCGGGTGGTCAGCGCAAGCTGGTCTGCGACCTCTGCATCGGCCGAGCCCAGCACGAGGGCTGGATCCGCGAGTCCGCCCAGGGCGACACGCTCGCCGCGCCGTCGCGCCGCGAGCCGCGGCGCGGCCTGATGGCGCGGCTGCGCCGCCGGCGCGAGCAGAACGGGCAGGTCGCGGAGCGGGCGTGGGCGCCTCCTGAGGGATCCGACGAGCCAGGGCACCACGACGCCCCCGGCGACCCGATTTCGGCGCCTCCCCCGCCGCGCAGGAAGGACGCGCGGCACGTGCGTGCCGTCCCGACCGACGCGCAGGTGAAGGTCGAGCGTGCGCTCGAGGTGTTCAACGCCGGCGAGCACGTGCGCACGGTCGCGGGGATCGCGCGCACGCTCGGCGACCCCTGGGTCTACGCGGCGCCGCTCCAGCGCGCGCCGAGCGAGGTCGAGATCGTCGTCGCGTGGGAGCTCTCCTGGTACCGCTACCGCGTGGACCTCGGCGACGCCGACGACCCCGTGACGCTGCTCGAGAAGGGCGAGGACCTCTCCCAGCTCAGCGACGAGCATCGCGAGTGGAACGCCGCGATGGCGCCGGACGGCCGCCTGGCCGTGGTGTAGTGTCGGCGCGCGGATGATCTACTGCGTCGTGCCACAGGCCCTCGCGGACGAGCTCTACGACAAGCTCGTCGAGTACTACCGCGACGACCCCCACGTCGAGGTCATCGTCGACCGGCGCAAGCAGGGCGGCGATCCCGCGCGCCCCAAGCCGCCTGACCGCAGGCGCCGCCGCCGCGCCTACGGCAGCTTCCCCCGCATCGAGCCGCCCGCCTAGGACCATCGCGGGAGAGCTCGACAAGGTCGTCGTCCACGTGGACGGCGGGGCGCGCGGCAATCCCGGGCCGGCGGCCGTGGCGGCCGTCGCCACCTCCATGGACGGCGAGCCGCTCGCGGAGCGCAGCGCCTACATCGGCGAGGCCACCAACAACGTGGCCGAGTACCGCGCGCTCCTGCTGGGGCTCGAGCTCGCGCGCGAGCTAGGCGCGCGCGAGGTCGAGGTCGTGAACGACTCCGAGCTCGTCGCGCGGCAGATCGGCGGCCAGTACAAGGTCAAGCACCCGGGGCTCAAGCCGCTCTTCGTCGAGGCCATGAGGGAGCTGCGCTCGTTCGACGCCTGGAGCGTGCGCAACGTGCCCCGCGAGGGCAACGCCCGCGCCGACGAGCTCGTCAACGAGGCGCTCGACGACGCGCGCTCGCGCTAGCTACCCGCGCAGGTAGGCGAGCACCGCGAGCACGCGCCGGTGGTGCGTGTCGGACGGCGGCAGCGAGAGCTTCGAGAAGATGCTCGTGATGTGCTTCTCGACGGCGCCCTCCGTCACCACGAGCACGGCGATCGAGGCGTTGGAGCGCCCCTCGGCCATCAGCGCGAGCCGCCTCGGCACCTCCACCCGCACGCCCGCGCTCAGGCGCGCGCTGCCAGCGAGCGCGGGAATCGCGGCCTCGAGGCCGCGGTCGCGCCGGATGTGCGGCTGCATCCCGCGCACCAGGTCGCGCAGCTCGGTGAGCGCCTGCTTGGCCTGCGCCCGGGCGCCGGCCACGAGCCGGCGCGCCTGCTCGGTGTCGTCGGAGGCGAGCTTCTCCTCGGCCATGCCGAGGTCCATGGCGAGCGCGACGAGCCGCGCCTGGGCGCCGTCGTGGAGGTTGCGCTCCATGCGCTCGAGCTCCGACGCCTGCGCCTCGACCGCGCCGGCGCGCGTCTCTGTGAGCTCGCCCACGCGCCGCTCGAGCCGGGCGCGCTCGCTCGGGCCGAGGAGCGCCTGCGCCGCCATCAGCTCCACCTTCGCCCAGCCGCGCACGATCCAGGCCGCGAGCACGCAGGCGAGCACACCCACCGCGGCGACGGCCAGCGCCTTCGGCAGCGTGTCGGCGTGCGCAACGAGGACGTCGACGCCGTCCGGGCCGCCGTGGACGCTCCAGTACCACGCGGGCAGCGACACCATGCCGAGCGCGACGGTCCACACCGTCAGGACGAGAGTCAGGTCGGCGATCCCGAGCGGGAACAGGACGAGCAGCCAGACGAGGTCCTTCCAGGTGGTGGGGTGCTTGAGCCAGGCCCAGCAGCGCTCGACCAGGCCGCCGCCGGGCCGCGAGGATAGGGGTCCGGTATGCGCTCCCCGGTGAAGACGGCGGCGCGACGGCGGTCGAGCATCGCGAGCCCGCGCGCGACGGCGAAGGTGGCGAGCAGCACCGGGATCCCGATCAGCGTGATCAGGAGGCCGAGCCCGAGGCTGAAGCCCGTGACGAGGACGACGAAGCCCGTCAGGCCGAGCGGGAACGACAGGAGCAGGTAGAGGGAGGCACGCCAGGTGCGCAGCTCGAGCGGCGCGCGCACAAGGCGCGCCGCGTGGCGCGCCGCCGGCGGCCGGGGGAGGGGCGGGTCACCGCTGTCAAGGCTGTCTCTTATAAACAACAGACGCTGCGGACCCTATTAAGAGTG
>JADGHQ010000075.1 GCA_019683805.1 Thermoleophilaceae bacterium | reverse complement strand
CATCGCGCGCCTCGCGCGCTCCGGGTCGGGATCGCTGAACAGCTCCTCCATCCCGGTCGGCACGACCTGCCAGGACAGGCCGTACCTGTCCTTGAGCCAGCCGCACGGCCCTTCCTCGCCGCCCTCGGTCAGCCGCTCCCAGTAGTAGTCGATCTCCTCCTGGGTCTCGCAGGCGATCTGGAATGAGACGGCCTCGCTGAAGGTGAACTCGGGGCCGCCGTTGATGCCGACGAACCGCTGACCGTCGAGCTCGAACTCCACGGTCATCACCGTGCCGGCCGGTCGCGGCCCGGCCTCGGTGTAGTGGGTGACGTTCACGATGCGCGAGTTCTCGAAGACGGACGTGTAGAACCGCGCGGCCTCCTCGGCCTCGGTGTCGAACCAGAGGTTCGGGACGATCTTCTGCTGCATGGCGCTGCGTCCTCTCGTGCGGGGGGAACGGCTACTGCGTCTCTGGACCGTCGCGCGCGCGGAAACTCATCGGTCCGAGGCCGTCCGCAGAGCGGCAGCGCCGGGGAGCAGCGCAGCTACGCCCCGAGCGCCCGCGCGATCACCATCTGCTGCACCTCGTCGGTGCCCTCGCCGATCGTGAGGATCTTGGCGTCGCGGTAGAAGCGGCACACCGGGTACTCCTCGATGTACCCGTAGCCGCCGTGGATCTGCACGGCCTCCTCCGCGGCCCGCACCGCGAGCCGGCCGGTCTTGAGCTTCGCCTGCGCCGCGGTCAGCGTGAACGGGCGCTTCCGGTCCTTGAGGATCGCGGCCTTGTAGGTGAGGAGCCGGGCCGCCTCGATCTCGGTCGCGAGGTCGGCGAGCTTCGCCTGGATCGTCTGGAACTTCGAGATCGGCTGGCCGAACGCGCGCCGCTCCTTCGCGTAGGCGAGCGCCTCGTCGAGCGCGCCCTGCGCGAGGCCGACGCCCAGGGCGGCGACGCCGATGCGCCCGCCGTCGAGCGTCTGGAGGAACTGCTTGAAGCCCTGGCCGCGCGGGCCGAGCAGGTTCGCCTCCGGCACGCGGCAGCCGTCGAACGCGAGCGGGTGTGTGTCGGAGGCGTTCCAGCCCATCTTCCGGTACGGAGGCTCGACCGTGTACCCCGGCGTGCCGCGCTCGACGATGATGTTCGAGATCTCGCCCTCGCCCGTGCGCGCGGTGATCGTCACGCCCCCGGAGATGTCGGTGCCCGAGTTGGTGATGAACTGCTTGGCGCCGTCGATCACCCACTCGCCGCCCTCGAGCCGGGCGGTCGTGCGCACGTTGCCGGCGTCGGAGCCCCCCTCGGGCTCGGTGAGCCCGAACGCCCAGAGCTTGCGGCCGCTGCAGAGGTCAGGCAGGTACCGCTGCCGCTGCTCCTCGCTGCCGAACGCGTAGATCGGCCAGGTGCCGAGCGAGGTGTGCGCCGCGACCGTGATCGCCACCGACGAGTCGACGCGCGCGAGCTCCTCGATCGCGATCGCGTACGAGAGGTTGTCCGTGCCGCCGCCGCCGTACTCCTGCGGGTACGGCATGCCCATCAGGCCGAGCTCGCCGAGCTTCGCGACGATCTCGTAGGGGAAGCGGTGCTCGCGGTCGAGCTCCGCCGCCACCGGCCGCACCTCCTGGTCGGCGAAGTCGCGGACGAGCCGCTGGATGTCGCGCTGCTCGTCGGTGAGGTCGAAGTGCATGGCGCGTCGGGGGATGCTACATGCGCGCGTCAGTGGATCGTCCCGGCCGCCGTGAGCGCCAGCACGAGCAGGCCGAGCCCGACGCGGTAGGCCACGAACACGCGCGTGGTGTGCGTGGTGAGGTAGCGCAGCAGGAACGCGATCGACGCGTAGCCGACCACGAACGCCGCGAGCGTGGACACTGCCAGCGCCCCGGTCGAGGCCGCCTGCCTCTCGTCGAGGATCCCGTAGAGCTCGAAGAGCCCCGAGAGGACGACCGCGGGGACCGAGAGCAGGAACGAGTAGCGGGCGGCGTCGGCGCGCTCGAGCCCGCGGAAAAGGCCCGCGGAGATCGTCGCGCCCGAGCGCGACACGCCGGGGATGAGCGCGAACGCCTGCGCCACGCCGATCACGAGCGCGTCGCGCGGCGAGAGCTGCCCGATGCGGCCCCTGTTGCGCGCCGCCACCTTCTCGGCCCGCAGCAGCACGAGCCCGAGAGCGATCAGCGCGAGCGAGATCAGCCAGAGGCTGCGCGCCCCGCTCTCGATCTGGTCCTTGAAGGCGACCCCGAAGATACCGATCGGGATCGTCCCGAGCGCGATGAACCAGCCCGTGCGCGCGTCGACGTCCTCGCGGCGCCGGCGGGCGTCGACGAGGCTCGCGAGCCAGGCGCGGCCGATCCTCCAGAGGTCGGCGCGGAAGTAGATGAGCACCGCCGCCATCGTGCCGAGCTGGACCACCGCCGTGAATGCGGCGCCCGGGTCGTCCCAGCCCGCGAAGGCGGGGACGATGCGAAGGTGCGCTGTGCTCGAGACCGGCAGGAACTCCGTGAGGCCCTGCACGATGCCGAGGACGATCGCCTCGAACGTGCTCATCGGCGGGCTCAGGCTACCCGCCCCTACCGGCGGCTTCCGCCGGCACGCTCCTCCAGATTAGGATGACGGCCACGTCACCTTCAGGCGGAGAGAGGGAGTCGATGGCGGTCATTGCAGGCGCGCTGAGCGAGACCCAGCGCACGACGCTCGCGGCGGTGTGCGACACCTACGTGCCCGCGGTCAAGACGGACGACGCAGATGAGATCCTGCGCGCGTTCATGGCGCGCTCGGCGAGCGACATGGGCGTGCCGGGCGCGATCGAGGGCCTGATGGCCCAGGCGATGATGCCCGAGGAAATCGAGGCGATGGCGGCGCTCCTCGACGGCCTCGCGCAGCATGGCTTCGCCGACCTGCCGCTCGAGGCCCGCACGCAGCTGCTCGCCCAGGTAGCCGGCAGCTCGCACGACGCCCGCCTCGGCCTGCGCTCCCTCAAGGGCCTCACGCAGCTCCTCTTCTACGGGATGCCGGACGAGAGGGGCCGCAACCCCAACTGGGAGGCGCTCGGCTATCCGGGCCCCGTCTCGTCGCCGCCGACGCCCGAGGAGGCGCCCAAGACGATCCGCGTCGAGCAGCTCGAGCCCGGCGCGGCGACGATGACCGCGGACGCGGTCGTCGTCGGCTCGGGCGCGGGGGGCGCGGTGGTGGCCGCCGAGCTCCAGCGGGCGGGCAAGTCCGTCGTGGTGCTCGAGCAGGGCGGCTACCACAACGAGTCAGACTTCCACCAGTACGAGGTCCCCGGGATGCTCGCGCTCTACCTCGGGGGCGGCCTGCTGTCCTCCGAGGACGGCTCGATCGCGATCCTCGCGGGCTCGACGCTCGGCGGCGGCACGGTCGTCAACTACATGAACTGCATCCGCACCCCCGAGCACATTCGCCGCGAGTGGGCCCAGCACGGGATCGACGGCATCGACGGGCCGGAGTACGACGAGCACATCGACGCCGTCTGGCGGCGGCTCTCGGTCAACGACGAGGCGACCACCCAGAACGGCCCCCACCGCAAGCTGATCCAGGCGCTCGAGTCGCAGGGCATGTCGTGGAAGCCGATCACCCGCAATGCCGACGCCTCCTGCGAGGACGACCGGGTCTGCGGCTACTGCGCGGTCGGCTGCCAGAAGGGCTGCAAGCAGTCGACGCTGAAGACGTTCCTGCAGGACGCCGCGGACGCGGGCGCGCGCTTCGTGGTCGGGGCGCGCGCCGAGCGCGTGCTCGTGGAGGACGGCCGTGCGCGCGGCGTCGAGGCCGCCGTCAAGCTCGCCGACGGGCAGCAGGCGAAGCTCACAGTGGAGGCGCCGATCGTCGTCGTCGCGGCGGGGTCGGTCGAGTCGCCGGCGCTGCTTTTGCGCTCGGGCATCGGCGGGCCGGCGGTCGGCAAGCACCTCCGCCTGCACCCCGCGACGATCGTCGAGGGCGTCTACGAGGAGCCGATCGAGGGCTGGCTCGGCCAGATCCAGTCCGCGGTCTCCTACGCGTTCGCGGACTGCGAGGGAGACTGCGGGTTCCTCATCGAGAGCTCGCCGACGCACCCCGGTCTCACGGGCTCGGCGTGGCCGTTCGAGGACGGCGCCCGCTGCAAGCGCCACTTCGCGGCGAAGTTCCGCCACGCCGCGCCGTTCATCAGCGTGGCGCGCGACCACGGCGAGGGCGAGGTGGCGCTCGACCGGCACGGGCGCGCGGTCGTGCGCTGGTCGGCGAGCGACGAGGTCGACCGGCGCCTGATCGTGCGCGCGCAGGTCGAGCTCGCGCGGCTCCACCGCGCGGCGGGCGCGAAGGAGATCTTCACGCTGCACGCGGAGCCGCTGCGCTGGGTCGAGGGCGAGGACTTCGACGAGTTCCTGGGCCGCGTCGAGGCGGCGCCCTACGGACCCGCGGACATCGCGATCTTCAGTGCGCACCAGATGGGCGCCTGCCGGATGGGGTCCGACCCTGACGATTATGTCGCGGACGGCCGCGGCGAGCTCCACGACGCCGAGGGCGTGTGGATCGGCGACGCGAGCGCGTTCCCGACCCCTCCCGGCGTGAACCCGATGATCACGATCATGGCGCTCGCGCACCGCACGGCGCACGAGATCCTGGCGGCCGCGGGCTAGGCGGGGCCGAATCGGCACGGTCTCGTGCCCGATTCGTTACTCACGTAACCCACGCGCCGCGCTTCTCCACGTACGGTCGCCGCCATGACGGGCAGCGAGCGGGGACAGGCGACGACCGAGTGGGTCGCGCTCGTGCTCGTCGCGACGCTCGCGCTCGCCGCGCTCGCCGGCGTCGCCACGCGCGTCGACGGCCGCAGCCTCGGTGCGACGCTCGCGCGTTCGCTCGCGTGCGCGGCGCGCGGGGGCTGCGCGGCGGAGCGGGACGCGCTCGTCGCGGCCTACGGCGAGCGCGACGCGGCGCTCGTCCGCCGCTACGCGCCTGGGCTCGTGTACGAGCCGGGCACGGGCGACGTGCCCGTCGACTGGCGCCGCTGCCGCTCGCGCGCCTGCTCTCTCGCGCCCGACGAGCGCGGGCTCGACACCACGCGCTCGCTCGCCGGCGAGCGCGCCACGGCCTTCACGCACGTCGTGCGGCGCGGGCGCTTCACCTACCTCCAGTACTGGCTCTACTACCCCGACTCGAACACGACCTGGGCGGGCTCCGACAAGGCCTGGGCGACCGCGACCGCGCCGGCCGCGCTCGCTCACCGCGTCTGGCCGAGCCTGCCCGCGCCGCCGGCCTACCCGGGCTACCACCCCGACGACTGGGAGGGCGTCGAGATCCGCGTCGGGCCGGACGGCGCGGCGGCCGTCCGCGCCACGAGCCACGGCCACTGGCAGTGGTGCAAGCAGCGGCGCTGCCGCAACGTCTTCGGCGCCTTCACGGGCTGGTCGCGCGTCTCGCGCGGGAGCCACGCCGGGCACATCCCGCTCGCGTCGAAGCGGCACGGCCTGCGCGTCGACGGCGTCTTTCCGTTCGCGCATGGCCGCAGCTACAGCTACGAGCCGCTCTACCCCGGCGCGGGGCTCGACGAGCGCACGACCGCCGCGCCCGGGCTGCGGCTCGTGCCGCTCGAGACGGTGCGCGGTCGGCGCGACGTCTTCCCCGCCATCGACCCGCCCTGGGAGAAGCGCGCCTGGAGCGACCCGGAGTGGGGCGGCTCGTGAGCCGCTCCAGCCGGAGCGCGGCCTGCCCGCTAGGCGCCGGCCGTCCGGGCCAGCTCGATCAGCGTGCGCACGCCGAAGCCGGACGCGCCGCCCGCGACGTAGTTGCGCGTCATGCCCCACGCCACGCCGGCGATGTCCATGTGCACCCAGGGCCGGTCGTCGACGAACTGGCGCAGGAACTCCGCCGCGTAGATCGACGCGGCCTTGCGCGCCTCCGAGGAGTTCGTCAGGTCGGCGTACTGGCCCTTGGTCAGCTCGAAGTACTCGGGGTGCAGCGGCAGCCGCCAGCCGAGCTCGCCGGTGGCCTTGCAGGCGGCCTCCACGTGCGCGTACCAGTCGTCGTCGTTCGAGAACAGGCCGCAGTAGGTCGAGCCGAAGGTCGTGACGATCGCCCCGGTGAGCGTCGCGAGGTCGACGATCCGCTCGGCGCCCTGGTCGACGGCGTAGCAGAGGGCGTCGGCGAGGATCAGCCGGCCCTCGGCGTCGGTGTTGTTGATCTCGATCGTCTTGCCGTTCATCGCGCGCACGATGTCGCCCGGCTTCATCGAGCGGCCGCTCGGCATGTTCTCCGTGGACGGCACGACGGCGACGATGCGCGCGTCCAGCCCGAGCCGCGCGATCGCGCCCATCGCCTCGATGACCGCTGCGCCGCCGGACATGTCGAACTTCATCTCGTGCATCTTCCCGGCGGGCTTGATCGAGATCCCGCCGGTGTCGAAGGTGACGGCCTTGCCGACGAACCCCAGGCGGGGGCCGCCGGAGCCGCCTTCGTAGCGGAGCACGATCAGGCGCGGCTCGCGGTCGGTGCCCTGCGCCACCGCGCTGAAGGCGCCCATCCCGAGCTCGCGGATCTCGTGCCGGTCGAGCGCGTCGAAGGTGAGCGAGTCGTGCGCCTCAGCGATCGTGCGCGCGCGGTCCGCGAGGTACTCGGGCGTGGCGACGTTCGAGGGCTGGTTCTGCAGGTCGCGCGCGGCGTTCTGCGCCTCCGCCCGCACGCGCGCCTCCTCGACGGCGCGCTCGACCTCGGCGTCGGTCGTGATCTCGAGCGACTCGATGCGCGTCGAGTCCTCGTCGTCGCGGCCCGACTTGTACTCGTCGAAGGCGTAGAGCTTGAGCATCGTGCCCTCCACGAGCCCGGCCGCCACCGCGGTGTCAGCTGTCGGAGCGGCCCAGGAGAGCGCCTTCGCGCCGAGCTCCTTCGCGCGCGCCGCGACCGCCGCCGCGGCCACGCGCGCCTTCTCCGCGTCGAGCTCCTCGCGCTTGCCGAGCCCGGCGACGATCACGCGCCTGCCGCCGGCCTCGTGCGTCACCACCACGCTCTTGAGCTTGCCCCGGGCCTCGCCGGAGTCGACGAGCGCCTGCAGCTCGGGAGCGCCGAGGGTCTCGCCCTCGAAGAGGCCGACCACGCGGGTGTCCGCCTCGGTCTGGTCCGGCGCCCCCCGGCGGACGCCCACTCGCATCGGTCCCATGGGGCGCGAGTCTATGAAACCCGTCGCGGTGGGGAAGGCGGCATCCTCTCACCGCTAAGGTTCCCTTCGTCCACGGACCAGGGAGAGATCCGACCACATGCCCAAGACAGTCATCCTCGGAACTGCCCGCACACCCTTCGGGAAGCTCGGCGGCGGACTCGCGCCGCTCGACGCCACGGAGCTCGGCGGCACGGCGATCGCCGGCGCGCTGGAGCGGGCGGAGGTAGCGCCGGAGCAGATCCAGCACGTGGTCTTCGGGCAGGTGCTCCAGGCAGGCCAGGGACAGATCCCCTCGCGCCAGGCCCAGATCAAGGCCGGGATCCCCAGGGAGGTCTCGTCCGAGACGATCAACAAGGTGTGCGCGTCCGGCCTGCGCGCTGCCGGCATCGTCGACCAGGCGATCCGCGCGGGCGACCTCGACGTCGCGGTCGCGGGCGGCATGGAGTCGATGTCGAACGCCCCGTACCTGCTCAAGCAGGCCCGCTTCGGGCTCCGGATGGGCGACGCCAAGGCGCTCGACGCGATGATCCACGACGGGCTCACCAACCCGTTCACGGGCAAGCAGATGTACGTCGAGGCGACCGAGGTGGCCGACGAGCTCGAGATGACGCGCGCCGACATGGACAAGTTCGCGCTGCGCAGCCACCAGCTCGCGGTGAGCGCCATCGACGAGGGGAAGCTCGCGGAGGAGATCGTGCCGGTCACGGTCAAGTCCAAGAAGGGCGAGACGGTGGTCGAGGTGGACGAGGCGCCGCGGCGCGACACCTCGCTCGAGGCCCTCTCGAGGCTCCCCGGGCTGGTGGGCAAGGACGGCTCGCACACCGCCGGCAACGCGCCCGGCGTCAACGACGGCGCGGGCGCGATGGTGCTCGCCTCCGACGAGTGGGCCAGGGCGAACGGCCGCCGGCCGCTCGCAACGATCGTCGCGCAGGCGGCGGTCGCCGACGACTTCCCGTACCTCGCCCGCACGCCCGCCAACGCGACCAAGGCCGCGCTCGAGAAGGCGGGCCTGACGGTCGACGACATCGACCTCTTCGAGATCAACGAGGCGTTCGCGTCGGTGGCGCTGAACTCGATGCGAATGCTCGGCGTCGACGAGTCGAAGGTCAACGTCAACGGCGGCGCGATCGCCCTCGGCCACCCGATCGGCGCGAGCGGTGCGCGCATCATCGGCACGCTCGTGCACGAGCTGCGGCGGCGCGGCGGCGGCCTCGGCGTCGCGGCGATCTGCTCGGGTGGCGGCCAGGGCGACGCGGTGATCCTCGAAGTCGACGGCGCGTAGGTCGGGCATGGAGGGAGGCGAGCGGCGCGGCGCCGCCTTCTTCGACCTCGACAAGACGCTCATGGAGGGCTCGAGCGCCTTCCAGTTCGCGCGTGCCGCGCACAGGGCGGGCATGCTCACGCGCCGTCAGATCCTGCGTGACGTGCGGGCGAACATCCGCTTCCGCCTGCGCGGCGCGACGGACGAGGAGAGCGCGGGCCTGCGCGACCGGGTGCTCGACGCGATCGCCGGCACGCGGGTGCGCGACCTCGAGCGCCTCTCGCCCCACGTGCTCGCCGGCATCCTGCCGCGCGTCTACCCGCAGATGCTCGAGGTCGCCTACGAGCACCAGGAGGCGGGCCGGCCCGTATACATCGTCACCGCGGCGGCTCGAGAGCTGGCGGAGATGCTCGCCTACGTGCTGCGCTTCGACGGCGGCGTCGGCACGCGCTCCGAGATCAAGGGAGGCGTCTACACGGGGAGGCCGGACGGCCCGTTCGTGTACCGCGACGGGAAGGTGGAGGCGATGCGGCGGCTCGCCGCCGAGTGCGGGATCGACCTGGGCGCGTCCTACGCCTACTCCGACTCGGCGTCCGACCTGCCGATGATGCGCGCGGTCGGCCACCCGGTGGCCGTGAACCCCGACCGCGAGCTGGAGCGCGTCGCGCGCGAGGAGGGCTGGCAGATCATGCGCTTCGACAAGCTCGCGCGCCGGCTGCGGCTGGGCGCCGCCGCCGCGGCGGTCGCGGTGGTCGGGGGCGGGGGCGGCTACTACCTGGCCGCGCGCCTGCGCGACCGCGGCTGATCGCGGTGCTGAGCGG
>JADGHQ010000074.1 GCA_019683805.1 Thermoleophilaceae bacterium | reverse complement strand
GGCCCGCCATGCGGCCCGAATAGGCGCGTTGCCGCGCCTGCCCCCTGGACGTGCCGCCTACCCTGTTTGTAGGAGGGCTCGCCGGCTCCCGAAGCGGTTCGAATCCCGCCTCGGGAAGCGCGGAAACAGCGTCCTTTAAGCCCCGTTAAGGGCCAAAAGGCCGAGTGGGCCCATTGCTAGACTCATCCCAGGCTCAAGGGAGTAGAGGGGTTCTTCATCTCCAGGGCGCGGTGCCGATTAGGAGACAAAGGCCCCGGGGAGCTCCCGGAAAGCCCACCCTCCAACCAGAAGGACATTTTCGTCGTGTTTGAGCGCTTCACCGAACGGGCTCGTCAGGTGGTCGTCCTCGCGCAAGAGGAGGCCCGGATCCTGAAGCACAACTACATCGGGACCGAGCACATCCTGCTCGGCCTGCTCCGGGAGGAGGAGGGGCTCGCAGCCCGCGTGCTCGAGTCGCTCGACATCACGGTCGAGCGCGTGCGCGCCCAGGTGGTCCGGATCGTCGGCTCCGGCGAGGAGGTGACGTCGGGCCAGATCCCGTTCACCCCGCGCGCCAAGAAGGTGCTGGAGCTAGCGCTCCGCGAGGCGCTGTCCCTCGGCCACAACTACATCGGGACCGAGCACATCCTGCTCGGCCTCGTGCGCGAGAACGAGGGGGTTGCCGCGCGCATCCTGCTCGACTTCGACGCGGACTCCGAGAAGATCCGCAACGAGGTCATCCGCATGCTGTCGGGCCCCGGCGGCCGCCGCCAGGGCAGCCAGGGCAGTCAGCAGGGCGAGGCCAAGAAGTCTTCGAAGCTGCTCGACCAGTTCGGGCGCAACCTCACGAAGCTCGCCGCCGAGGGCAAGCTCGACCCGGTCGTCGGCCGCGAGACCGAGATCGAGCGGATCATGCAGATCCTCTCGCGCCGCACCAAGAACAACCCGGTGCTGATCGGCGAGCCCGGCGTCGGCAAGACCGCCGTGGTGGAGGGCCTGGCGCAGCGCATCACGAACGGCGACGTGCCGGAGCTGCTGCGCAACAAGCAGATCTACACCCTCGACCTCGCGGCGCTCGTCGCGGGCTCGAAGTACCGCGGCGAGTTCGAGGAGCGCCTCAAGAAGGTGATGAAGGAGATCACCCAGCGCGGCGACATCATCCTGTTCATCGACGAGCTCCACAACCTCGTCGGGGCGGGCGCCGCGGAGGGCGCGATCGACGCCGCCAGCATCCTCAAGCCGGCGCTCGCGCGCGGCGAGCTGCAGACGATCGGGGCGACCACGCTCGACGAGTACCGCAAGTACCTCGAGCGCGACTCCGCCCTCGAGCGTCGCTTCCAGCAGATCCGCGTCGACCAGCCGACCACCGAGGAGACGGTCCAGATCCTCAAGGGCCTGCGCGACCGCTACGAGCAGCACCACCGCGTCGTCATCACCGACGAGGCGCTCGAGGCTGCCGCGGAGCTGGCCGACCGCTACATCTCAGACCGCTTCCTGCCCGACAAGGCGATCGACCTGATCGACGAGGCCGCCTCGCGCGCGCGCATCAAGTCGATGACGGCTCCGCCCGTGTACCGCGAGCTCGAGGAGGAGATCGAGACGACGCGGCGCGACAAGGAGGCCGCGATCGAGGCCCAGGAGTTCGAGAAGGCCGCGAACCTGCGCGACAAGGAGCGCCAGCTCACGAACAAGAAGCGCGAGCTGGAGGAGCAGTGGCGCCAGGGCGAGTCGGGGAACCGGCCAGAGATCGGCGAGGAGGAGATCGCCGACATCGTCTCGATGTGGACGGGCATCCCGGTCTTCAAGCTCACCGAGGCCGAGACGCAGAAGCTGCTGCGCATGGAGGACGAGCTGCACAAGCGCGTCATCGGGCAGCAGCCGGCGATCGAGGCCGTGTCCCGGGCGATCCGGCGCTCGCGCGCGGGGATCAAGGACCCGCGGCGTCCCACCGGCTCGTTCATCTTCCTCGGCCCCTCGGGCGTTGGCAAGACCGAGCTGGCGCGCACGCTCGCCGAGTTCCTGTTCGGCGACGAGGACGCGATGGTGCGGATCGACATGTCGGAGTACATGGAGAAGCACTCCGTGTCGCGGCTCGTCGGCTCGCCTCCGGGCTACATCGGCTACGACGAGGGCGGGCAGCTCACCGAGGCCGTGCGGCGCAAGCCGTACTCGGTGCTGCTCCTCGACGAGATCGAGAAGGCCCACCCGGACGTCTTCAACATCCTGCTCCAGATCCTGGAGGACGGCCGCCTGACGGACGCTCAGGGCCGCACGGTCGACTTCCGTCATGCGATCGTGATCATGACGTCGAACATCGGCGCGTCCGAGATCGCTCGGAACACGCCGCTCGGCTTCGCCGTCTCCGACGACGAGACCGGGATCACGTACGACGACATGAAGAACCGGATCATGGGCGAGCTGAAGAAGGTCTTCCGGCCCGAGTTCCTCAACCGCATCGACGAGGTCATCGTCTTCCACAAGCTCTCGAAGGACGAGGTCAAGCAGATCGTCGAGCTGCTGCTGCGTCACATCCGCGAGTCGATGGCGGAGCGCGAGCTGTCGCTCAACCTCTCGGAGGATGCGAAGGAGCTCCTCGTCGAGAAGGGCTGGGACCCGGCGATGGGCGCCCGGCCGCTGCGCCGCGCGATCCAGCGCTACATCGAGGATCCGGTGGCCGACGAGGTCCTGCGCTCGTCGATGGAGCCGGGGTCGACCGTCGACGTGGACAAGGCGCCCGACGGCGAGGACCCACCGGTGAGGATCACGATCCGCGCGCCGAGCAAGAAGCGGCAGCCCGTCGGCGTCGGCGCGAAGGCCGGCGAGGAGGGCTCGAGCGGAGAGGGCGGCCCGTCGCTGCCCGACGAGCCGGACGTGCTGCCTGAGGTGCCGGACGCGCCGCCCGAGGCGTCGTCGGGCGAGGGCGAGCGCTCCCCGGACGAGGGCTAGGCGCTCGACCGCCGACAAGCTGAGGTATGCGAAGCGGCCCGCTCCGGGCCGTCCGCTTCTACCCGCACCTGGAAGGAGGCGCACGTGGAGCAGCGTCCCATCGTCGAGATCAAGGCGCGCCGCGACGGCCCTTACAAGGTCACGGGGCCGATCCGGCTGATCGACGCGGACGGCAACGAGTACGACCTCGCGGGGCAGGGCGAGTCGGTCGCCCTCTGCCGCTGCGGCGGCTCGAGCACGAAGCCGTTCTGCGACGGCACCCACTCGAAGATCGGCTTCAGGGGAGCAGAGCGGGCGGTCGCCGAGGCCGACGCCGCGGCTCGCGCCCGGCGCTCCCGCGGGCCGCGCCCCGCGGACTGAGCGGGGGGCGCCAGCCGTCCGCTCGCGCCCTTACCTTCAGCGGGTGGCCAGGGCCGTCTTCGTCTGCTCGGAATGCGGCGCCGAGAGCGCCAGGTGGCACGGCCGCTGCCCCTCCTGCGGCGAGTGGAGCACGCTCGTCGAGGAGCGCGCGGCCGAGCCGCCCCGCGGCGCGCCCAGGGCTGGCGGCGCCCACCGCGCCCGCGCGCTCGAGCCGGTGCCGCTGTCTGAGGTCGAGGCCCCGCGCGTCGAGCGGCTCGAGACCGGCATCGGCGAGCTCGACCGCGTGCTCGGTGGCGGGCTCGTGCCCGGCTCGCTCGTGTTGATCGGCGGCTCGCCCGGCATCGGCAAGTCGACGATCACGGGCGGCGCGCTCGGGAACCTCGCGGCGGCCGGCCGCAAGGTGCTCTACGTCTCGGGCGAGGAGTCGGCCGCGCAGGTGAAGCTGCGCGCCGAGCGCCTCGGCGAGCACGCGCTGCGCGTCCCGATCGTCGTCGAGACCGACCTCGATACGGTGGTCGCCACGATCGAGGCCGAGCGGCCCGACGCCTGCGTCGTGGACTCGGTGCAGACCCTCTACGCCCAGGGCCTCACGGGCGCGCCGGGCTCCGTCGGCCAGGTGCGCGAGGTGGCCGGCCGCCTGATGCGGGTGGCGAAGGAGCGCGGCGTCGCCACGATCCTCGTCGGCCACGTGACCAAGGAGGGCGCGCTCGCCGGCCCGCGCGTGCTCGAGCACCTGGTGGACTGCGTGCTCCAGTTCGAGGGCGAGCGCGAGCGCACGTTCCGCACGCTGCGCGCGCTCAAGAACCGCTTCGGCTCGACCAACGAGGTGGGCGTCTTCGAGATGCGCGAGCGCGGTCTCGTGGAGGTGGAGGACGCCTCGAGGCGCTTCGTCGCCGAGGCTACGCGCGCGCCCGGCTCGGTGGTGCTGTGCGCTATGGAGGGCTCGCGCCCACTGCTGGTCGAGGTGCAGGCGCTCGTCGCGCCCACGGAGATCGTGCCGCCCCGGCGCGTCGCCAACGGGGTCGACCGCAACCGGCTCGCGCTCGTGCTGGCGGTGCTCGCGCGCCACGCGCGCCTCGGCCTCGGGTCGAGCGACGTGTTCGTGAGCGTGGCCGGGGGCGTGCGGGTCGACGAGCCGGGCGTGGACCTCGCGGTCGCGCTCGCGGTTGCGTCGGCGGCGCGCGGCGTGCCGCTCGGCGCGGCCGGCAGGCCGCTCGCCGCGTTCGGCGAGGTGGGGCTCACGGGCGAGCTCCGGCACGTCGCCCACCCCGACCGGCGCCTCGCCGAGGCCGCCAAGTTCGGGCTCGAGCCGGTGATCGCGCCGGGTGCCCCTGGGCGCACCATCAGAGCGGCCCTGCGAGCGGCGATGGGCGCGGCCGAGCGGGCCGAGGCGGCCGCCTGAGCGGGCCGGAAGGCCCGGCCGCAGAGCCAAAACGCCCGGCTGTCTCAGGCAGGCGTGTCCTATCATGGAGGGGTGCCTCAAGCCGGGGATGACGTCACCGCGATCGAAGATCGCCAAGAGCCTCGGCTTGTGAGAGCGCTCGAGATGGTCGCGCCCGGCACGGCTGTCCGCGAGGGGCTTGACGCGATCGTGCAGGGGCGCCTCGGCGCCCTCATCTGCATCGGGGACAGCGACGAGCTGTCCTTTCTCTACTCGGGCGGGATCAGGCTCGACATCGACTACACGCCCGCGCTGCTCTACCAGGTGGCGAAGATGGACGGGGCGATCATCCTCTCCGCCAACGCCACCAAGATCTGCTGGGCGAACGTCCAGCTCATGCCCGATCCGACGATCCTCTCGCTCGAGACGGGCACCCGGCACCGCACCGCGGAGCGCGTCGCCAAGCAGACGGACGCGCTCGTGATCGCCGTCTCCGCGAGCCGCGACGTCGTCTCGCTCTACCTCGACGGCGCGAAGTACATCCTCGAGGAGATCCCGGTGGTGCTCGCGAAGGCCAACCAGGCCCTCGCGACCCTCGACAAGTACCGCACGCGCCTCGACCAGGTCTCAACGCGCCTCACCGCGCTCGAGTTCGAGGGCGGCGTGACGCTGCACGACGTGCTCACGGTGCTGCAGCGCGCCGAGCTCGTGACGCGCATGGCGGTCGAGATCGAGCGCTACATCGTCGAGCTCGGGACCGAGGGGCGCCTGATCGAGATGCAGCTCGAGGAGACCATGGTCGGCGTCGCCGCCGACAAGGCGGCGCTCGTGCACGACTACCTCGCCGAGCCGTCGGAGGAGAGCTTCGCGCTCGTGCTCGACCAGCTCGCACGCCTCCCGCACCAGGACCTGCTCGACTTCGGCCGCCTCGCCGAGGTTCTGGGCTACGACCGGAAGCTGAACACCCTCGACCACCCGGTGTCGCCGCGGGGTTTCCGCATCCTCTCCCGCATCCCCAGGCTGCCGAAGCTCGTGATCCAGGCGATCGTCCGCGAGTTCGGCGGCCTCGAGGAGATCCTCGCGGCCACCGACGCCGAGCTCGAGGCGGTGGAGGGGGTCGGAGACATGCGGGCCAAGGACATCCGCGAGGGGCTACGGCGCCTGCAGGAGATCAACCTCGTGGATCGCTATCTGCAAACCTGATCGGAGATGAGCGGCTCCCACCACATCCACCGCCCGCCGCGCCCGAGCGCGGTCGCGTCCCGGCGGGATCGGAGCCGCCCATCGGAGGATCCGCGCCGCGAGAGGCGCGTCTGACAAGGAGGGACACCATCAGCGAAGCAGCCGCTTGGGAGCAGGAGATCGAGGAACACGACGTCGACGTCGACCTCGAGGAGGACGACGTCGACCCGGAGCCCGGCGCCGACGCCGAGAAGCTCGCTGACGCCGAGAGGCTCGAGGTTTCGCGCGAGACCGAGCTCATCGAGTACGAGGTCGGCGACCACGTGGTGTACCCCCACCACGGCGCCGGCAAGGTCGTCAAGAAGGAGATGAAGGAGATCCTCGGCGAGAGGCGCGAGTACTTGACGATCAAGATCCTGCACAACGACATGACCGTCATGGTCCCGAGCGAGAACGCCGGGAAGGCCGGGCTTCGGCGAGTGATCGGCGAGGAGGACGTCGCGCGCGTGATCTCGGTGCTGCGCGCCGACGTCTCCCAGATGCCGAAGAACTGGAACCGGCGGTTCAAGTACAACCGCGACAAGATCAAGACGGGCGACGTGTTCGAGATCGCCGAGGTGGTGCGCAACCTCGCGATCCGGGAGGCGGACAAGGGCCTCTCCACCGGCGAGAAGCAGATGTACACCCGGGCCAAGAAGATCCTCGCGTCCGAGCTGATGTACGCGCTCGACATGGAGGAGGGCGAGGCCGAGGAGCACATCGACAAGCTCATCGAGGAGGCCAACGCCGAGCGCAACGGCGCCGCGGCGGCCGCGAAGTAGCGCTGGGACAGACATGGCCGTCGTCGGGATCGTTCCCGCCGCCGGCAGTGGCGAGCGCCTTGGAGCCGACGGCCCCAAGGCGTTCGCCTTGTGTGGCGGCAGACCGCTGCTCGAGTGGAGCCTCGAGGTGCTCGAGGCTGCCTGCGACCGTGTCGTGGTGGCGGTCCCGGCCGGATACGAGCAGGGCCCGGACCGCGTGCGCGGCGGCGCCTGCCGCTCCGCGTCGGTGCGGGAGGCGCTGCTCGCGGCGCCCGAGGCGACCGTCGCCGTCGTCCACGACGCGGCGCGCCCGCTCGTGACCCGCGAGCTCGTGGAGCGCTGCGTCGCGGCGCTCGAGGAGGGCTTCGACGGGGCGATCGCCGCGGCGCCGGTGGTCGACACGATCAAGGAGGCGGGCGCGGACCGCCGCGTGCGGCGCACGCTCGACCGCTCGCTGTTGTGGGCGATCCAGACGCCCCAGGCGTTCCGGGCGGACGTGCTGCGCCGTGCCCTAGACGTGGACGCGGCGACGCTCGCCGCCGCGACCGACGACGCCGCGCTCGTGGAGGCGGCGGGCGGCTCGGTGCGCGTGGTGGAGGCGCCGGCGGAGAACATCAAGGTCACGCGCCCGGTCGACCTGGCGCTCGCGGAGGCGCTGCTGCGCCGGCGCACGGAGGCTTGAGGTGGGCCTGACCGACTTCCACGTCCACCTGCGCCCGGACGAGCACCCGAGCGAGGCGCGCGACCACTTCACCGCCGCGAACGTCGAGCGCTACACGACGGTGGCGGAGGAGCGGGGGATCGAGTCGCTCGGCGTGGCCGAGCACGTGCACCGCTTCCGGCAGGCGCTCGACGTCTGGCAGCACCCCTTCTGGCAGCGCAACGCGGTCGACGACCTCGACGCCTACTGCGAGTTCGTGCGCTCGGAGACGCCGCTCAAGCTCGGCATCGAGGCCGACTTCGTGCCCGGCCGCGAGGACCGCATGGCGAACCTGCTCGACGCCCGCGAGTGGGACTACGTGATCGGGTCGGTCCACTTCCTGCGCGACCAGGCGGTCGACATGGACGAGTGGGACGTGTGGACCTCGGGCGACCCGGACAAGGTGTGGCGGCGCTACTTCGAGACGCTTGGCGAGGCGGCACGCAGCGGCCTGTTCGACGTCCTCGCCCACCCCGACCTCGTGAAGGTGTGGGGGCCGGAGCGCCCGCGCCCAGATGGCGACCTGCGCCGCTTCTACGAGCTCGCGATGGACGGCATCGCCGAGTCGGACGTGGCGATCGAGGTGTCGACCGCGGGCCTGCGCAAGCCGGTCGGCGAGATCTACCCCGCGCGGCCGTTCCTCGAGATGTGCCTCGAGGCGGGGCGCCCGGTGGCGCTTTCCTCCGACGCGCACGTGCCCGACCAGCTCGGCTACCGCTACGACGAGGCGGTGGAGTACCTACGCGCGCTCGGGGTGACGGAGATCTGCGACTTCTCTGGGCGCGAGCGGACAATGACCCCGCTGCCGTCGTGAGCGCGCGCAGCGGCATCGGCTACGACTCCCACCGCTTCGCGGAGGGCCGGCCGCTGATCCTCGGCGGCGTGGAGATCCCGGGGGCCGAGCGCGGCCTGACCGGCCACTCGGACGCCGACGTCCTCACCCACGCCGTGATCGACGCGCTGCTCGGGGCGGCCGGGCTCGGCGACATCGGGCAGCACTTCCCGGACACCGACGAGCGCTGGCGCGGCGCGGACTCGATCGCGCTGCTGCGCCGGGTGGGCGCGCTCCTCGAGGAGAGCGGCTGGGCGGCCGTCAACGTGGACGCTACGGTCATCTGCGAGCGCCCGAAGCTGGGCGCCTACCGCGACGCGATGCGCGAGCGTCTCGCCGCGACGATCGGGCTGCCGGCCTCGGAGGTGAACGTGAAGTTCACGACGAACGAGGGCATGGGCTTCGTCGGGCGCGGGGAGGGCATCGCCGCCCTTGCTACCGCTAGTGTTGAGCGCGTTCAGTAATGCGCGAGATCAGGATCCACGACACGCTCAGCGGTGAGCTGCGCAGGCTCGAGCCGCGCGACCCGGGCAGGGTGGGGATCTACGCCTGCGGGCCGACGGTCTACGCGCCGATCCACGTCGGCAACGCGCGCCCGTTCGTCGTCTTCTCGCTGCTCAAGCGCTTCCTCGAGCACGAGGGCTACGAGGCCGTGTTCGTCGCGAACATCACCGACGTCAACGACAAGATCTACGACGCGGCGCGCCGCGAGGGCGTGCCGAGCACCGAGCTCGCGCGCCGCATGACCGAGCGCTACGTCGAGGACACGAACCGGCTCGGCCTCGGCCGTCCCGACCACGAGCCGAAGGCGACGGAGACGATCGGGGCGATCGTCGAGCTGATCGGGGCGCTGATCGACTCGGGCCACGCCTACGCGGTCGACGGCGACGTGTACTTCCGCGTGCGCAGCTACCCGGAGTACGGGAAGCTCTCGAACCGGCCGCTCGAGGAGATGTCGCAGGGCGAGGGGGACGACAGCGCGGCGCTGAAGGAGAGCCCGCAGGACTTCGCGCTCTGGAAGGCGCAGAAGGAGGGGGAGGACACCGCTTGGGACGCGCCCTGGGGCCGCGGCAGGCCGGGCTGGCACATCGAGTGCTCGGCGATGGCGGAGCAGATCCTCGGGCTCGAGCTCGACATCCACGGCGGCGGCTCGGACCTCGTCTTCCCCCACCACGAGAACGAGATCGCGCAGACCGGGGCGGCGCGTGGGCGCCCGCTGGCGCGCCTGTGGATGCACAACGGCATGCTGCGCATGTCCGAGGAGAAGATGTCGAAGTCGCTCGGCAACGTGACCTCGCTCGCCGACGCGCTCGACGTCGCGGGCCGCGACGCGCTGATCCTGTACTTCGCGGGCGCCCACTACCGCCAGCCGATCTCGTTCGGCGAGGAGGCGCTGCGGGAGGCGGCGCGCGCGGTCGAGCGGGTGCGCGAGCTGGCGCGCAGGCTGGACCCGGACGCGCCCGAGCCGGAGGGGCTCGGCCCCTACGCGGAGCGCTTCTTCGACGCGCTCGCCGATGACTTCAACACCGCCGCCGCGCGCGGCGTGCTGTTCGAGTGGGTGGCGGAGGCGAACCGTCGGCTCGACGCCGGCGAGCGCCTGGGCGTCGGGCGGCTGAGCGAGATGCTCTGGGTGCTGGGCCTCGACAACCTGCTCGAGGCGCGCGACGAGGCGGCGGACCCGGTGGCCGAGCGGCTGCTGCGCGAGCGCGAGGAGGCTCGCGCCGCGCGCGACTGGGCGACCGCCGACGCGAAGCGCGACGAGCTCGCGGCGCTCGGCTGGCAGGTGCGCGACACCCCGGAGGGCCCC
>JADGHQ010000023.1 GCA_019683805.1 Thermoleophilaceae bacterium | reverse complement strand
TTTAGTGACAGCCGCCTGCACAGTCCGAGCAGCAGCAGTCGGCCTCCCCGGAGCGCGGCGCGCCGCGGCGCTGCCGCGTCCCGCGGGTGGGCGGGCTGACGCGCTCGGCGGCGGTCCGCAAGCTGCGGCGCGCGGGTTGCCGCTACCGGATCGTCAGCGTCCGGCAGGGGCGTCGGCCGGGGCGCGTCGTGTCCACCTCGCCGGCCGCCGGACGGCGCACATCGGGCAGGGTGGTGGTGCGGGTCACGCGTCGGGCGCGTGCCGTCCGCAGCGCCGCCTTGCTGCTCGCGCGGATCGAGCGGCGGATGACGGCGGCGGTGGGGCGGTAGCCGCCGTGGCTCGGCGCCGCCCCGCCCGGAACCGAAGCGGCGGGGCGGCGCTGCGCCCTCAGCGCGGGATGCTCAGGAACCAGAGCCGGCGCTGCAGCGCGAGCCGCGAGACCCGGAACGTCGCGCAGAGCGCCCGCTCGTCGCCCCGCAGGCGCTCGTGCTCGCGCAGCACGAGCTCGCGCGGCATGAGCAGCGCCGCCGCGAACTGGTTGGCGTCGAGCTCGGCGGGCGGGTACTCCTCGAGCGCGGCGGCGTGGGCGTCGGCCCCGGCGTCCATCCCCTCGCGCACCTGCGCGCTCCGGCAGTGGACGAGGCCGGCGGAGCGGCCGACCCCCTGCCGGCAGTCGAGCACCCAGTGGCCGAGCTCGTGTCCGATCGTGAAGCGGCGGCGCGCCGGCACCCGCTCGGCCTCCTCCGCGTCGACCCAGATCTCCCGCGCCCCCGGCAGGAGCAGGCCGCTCACGGTGCCCCCGCTCTCGATCCCGGCGAGCTGCGCGAGGTCCTCGCCCTCGCGCACGAGCAGGCCGTAGTGGCTGTCGGCGATCGCCTCCACCGGAACGGGCAGCTCCTGGCCGTCCCACAGCCAGTCCGGCACGCGCTCGAGCTCGCGCTCCGCGACGGCCTCCGCGCGGAAGGCACGGGCGATCGTCTCGTTCAGCGCCCCGCCTCCTCGCGCCCGCCCAGGAAGAGCCTGTCGACCTCGTCCCATTCGCTCTCGGGCGGCGGCCCCGGGCGGTCGAGCCGCACCTCGCGCGGCTCCGCGCCCGGCTCCGCGCGCAGGTAGACGGGCTCGGCTCCGCCTGTGCCGAGGCCGCGAAAGTCCGCCCCGCGCTCGAGCTCAGCCGCGCTTGCGCCGAGCACGCCCGCGAGCGCCTCGATCACCCGGCGCGACACGCCCGCCGCGGCGAGCGTGCCCGTCTCGAGCTCGTGGAGGTAGCGGGCGGTCTTCTCCTCGCTGCCCTCGATCCCGAGCCGCTCGACGAGCGCCGACACGACCTGGTCCCGCCGCAGCCGCGCGCGTCGGCGCAGGCGGGGAAGGAGGGAGGGCCAGAGGCCCGAGCGCCCCTCGAGCGCCTCGACGCTCGCCAGCACGGCCGGGTGCCGCATCAGCTCCTCGAGGGTCTCGGGCGAGTAGTCGGGCGTCGGCGCCACGTCGAGGAACGCCTCGATCAGGTCCGCCAGCTCGTCCCGCCGATCCTCGGGCGCGCGCGCGAGGTACTCCTCGACGCGCGGGCGCTCGCCCGCGTTCCAGGCGTCGACGAACTCGCTCAGCAGGCGGTCGATGTCAGTCATCGCGGTCGAGGATCTCCCTGAGCTTGCGTATTCCGCGCGAGCGCAGCTGGTCCACGTTAGCGACGGTCTTCTCCAGCTCCTCGGCGATCTCGCGGGAGCTGTAGCCCTGCATGGTGAGGCGGATCACGGCGCGCATGTCGCTGTTGGGCACATCGTCGATCGCCTGGATGATCGCGTGCAGCGCGAGCGCCGCGGCGGAGCGGTCGTCCTCCGCGCGCGCCGCGTCCCGCGCGAGCGCCTGGTCGAAGCGCCCCTGCGCGTCGCCGTCGTCGCCGGCCGGGACCGTCTCGTCGAGGCTGCCGACGATCGCCATCTCGCGCCGCATCGCCTCGCGGCAACGGTCCATGCACGTGAAATACACGCAGGTCTTGAGCGCCGCCCGGAACTCCGCCGCCGTCCCGCCCCGGAAGCTCTCCACGAGCCTCTCGAGGCAGCGCTCGAGCGCCTGCTGGACGACGTCGTCGATGTCCGAGGCCGGGACCCGCACATCGGGGTGCCCGGGGAAGCGGAACGCCGCAACCCAGCCGCGGATCCGCTCGTGCGCGCGTGCGATGAGGATGTGCCAGGAGCGGACGGCGAGCTTCCGCTCGGCGATCGAGGCGGCGTCGCGGTAGCGCGCGAAGAGCGCGATGAGCTCGTCGTCCGAGCGCTGCTCCAGGGGTACGTCTTTCGCGTGCGTCACGGGTGCGAAGGCGCGCCATGGGGGCGCAGCGAGTTGGGCCGAAGCGCCAACTATCGCACCGCCGTCGGTCGGTTGCGATGCCGCTCATCGTTTCTTGCCCGCTAGCGCATCCGCGCACGCCAGCTTCGCCGCCCGGCGCACGGCCCGGCGGAAGTCCCCCAGCGACCCGCCCGCGAAGCTCGGCGCGAGCGCGAGCAGCCGCGCGACGGCGAGCCTGACCGCCTCGTCGCGCACGGCGACGTTCGAGCCGGCGCCGCCGTTGCGGTGGAGGGAGACGACGACGTAGCTGCGGACCCGGTCGATGTGGCGGGCCGTCAGCACCGACCAGGCGAGCTGCGCCCGCTGCCGGGCGTCGGGATCGCCAGCTTCGCGGTGCTCGAGGAAGAGCTCGAGCAGCTCGCCGTCGTCGAGGTCGCGGAAGGCGCGGTGGGCCACGAGGGGGGAGTCGACGGACGGCCCGGTAACCCGACAAGGGAGCGCCCGGGGCTTGGGGCGTGGCCTGAGATCGGCGCGCGGCGGGGAACCTCCGGTCAGGGTGTCACCGCTGTGACGCGTCGATCTTCCCGGGAGGTGCGCAGATGAAGGTTGAGGCCATGGTCGTCTTCAGGCTCCAGGCGGGCTCGCTCGCCGAGGCCGGTGAGATCGTCGACGACGTGCTCGCGCGTGCGCGCGAGCGCGACGACGTGGAGGTGGGGCAGGTCGCGGTCGCGACGCCGCCGGGCGCCACGCCCGTCACCCTGCCGCCCGTCTCGACCTCGGGCCAGTACCCGGGCGTGCCCTACACCCCCGGCGCGGAGGGATCCGAGGGCGACGGCCCGGCGTGACCGCCTGGCCCGACCGACCGGGGAGGCTGCGTGTCTGGGGCCGCTGGTGCGGTGCGACTCTTCGCATGGCCTAGGAAGCTTCCAGTCGTACTGGGAGGACGACCACTTCGAGCCTTACGACCCCCGCGCGGGACGGCGCCCGCCTGGAAGAGGCGCTGGGCGCGGCTCGAGCTAGCGGAGGAGGCGGCTTGCGAGCCTCACGTCTGCACGTGGGCGTGCCGATGTTGGCGACGTGCCACGCCGTGCTCCAGGACAGCACGCCCGCGCAAGAACCCGGCGGATGGCTCGCAGGGCGATCGCGTCGATCGGCGCGCTCGCCGGCGTCTCCGCGGTCGTCGGCCTTGTCGCGGGGTTCCAGAGCCGGGCGTTCCTCGTCACGCTCGCCGTGGACATCGTCGTGGTCTCCGCGCTCGATCGCTGGGTCGTGCCGACCGTCGAGCGCTGGCGGCGCGGGGCGGCGGGGGAGGAGGCGGTCGGGCGCATCCTCGACGACCTCGCGGCGCGCGGCTGGTTCGCGTTCCACGACATCTCGCTTGGGCGGGGCAACGTGGATCACATCGTGGTCGGCCCTGGCGGCCTCTTCACGATCGAGACCAAGAGCCACCCGGGCCGACGTGCGCTCGACTCGCTTGACCCGCGCATGCTCCGTCAGGCGTACGCACAGAAGAAGGCGCTCGAGCGGGTGACCGGCAAGCCGGTCACCCCGCTGCTCGTCTTCAGCCGCGCCTACCTCGAGCCGGCGGTCGGCTGGGCTCGTGGGGTCACCGTCCTCCCCGCGCGAATGCTCGTCCGTCACCTCGAGCGCCGCTCGCGGGTGCTGAACGACGAGGAGGTCGAAAGGCTGCGTGACCGCCTCGCGGCGGTCTTCGGGGATCGGGCCTAGTCGCCCCGGCGCGCTGGCCGTACACGGGAATCGGCAGCTGCCCGGCCCTTCCGGGAGAATGCCCCCGCATGCGAGTCTCGGCGAAGGCTGATTACGCGGTGCGCGCGGTCGCGGAGCTGGCGGCGGCCGGCGAGCGGGCGGTCACGGCGGAGGCCGTCGCCGAGGCGCAGGGAATCCCGTTGCAGTTCCTCCAGAAGATCCTGCACGAGCTGCGGCGGGCGCGGATCGTGGCGAGCCAGCGCGGCCGCGAGGGCGGGCACCGCCTCGCGAGGCCCGCGGGCCAGATCACCGTCGCGGACGTGATCCGCGCGGTGGAGGGGCCGCTCGCCGACGTGCGCGGCGCCCCGCCCGAGGACGTCCACTACGGCGGCAACGCCGCGGCACTGCAGGACGTGTGGATCGCGCTGCGGACGAACGTGCGCGAGGTGCTCGAGGGCACAACGATCGCCGACATCTCCGCGGGCAAGCTCCCCGCCCGGGTCGCCCGGCTCGCGAGCCGGCCTGACTCCTGGGTCACGCGCTGACGGTCGGCAGCGCGGGGGCGCCCGACGTCAGCCCGCCCCGACCTCCAGCACGAGCTTGCCCCGCACGCCCCCGGCCTCGACCCGCTCGTGCGCGCGCCGCGCGTCGGCGAGGGGCAGCGCCTCCTCCACCGTCACGCGCAGCCTGCCCTCGCCCATCAGCGCGAGGAGCAGCTCGAGCCCGTGCCCGTCGGGCTCCACGAGCGGCTCGCTCACGCGCACGCCACGGCGCTCGGCCTCGGCGAGCACGCGCTCGTCGGCGCCGTCCGCCACCGCCAGGAGCACGCCGCCGGGCCGGACCGTCTCGAGCGCGGCGCGCGTGTGCTCGCCTCCAAGCAGGTCGAGCGCCACGTCGACCTCGCGCGCCGCCTGCGCCGTGGGCACGCTCGTCCGGTCCACCAGCTCGTCCGCGCCCAGCTCGCGGAGGAAGGCGTGCCGCTCCGGCCGCGCGCTCGCCACGACCGACGCTCCGCGCGCCTTCGCCACCTGCACGGCCAGGTGCCCCACGCCGCCGGCGGCTCCCAGCACGAGCACGGTCTGGCCGGCTCGCAGGTCGGCCGCGTCGACGAGCGACTGCCACGCCGTGAGCCCCGCTAGCGGCAGGGCCGCGGCCTCGCGCAAGTCCATCCCGTCGGGCACGCGGGCGAGCTGGCGCGACGGCGCCGTCACATGCTCTGCGTAGGCGCCCGCCCGGCGCGGGAACCACGGCATGCCGAGCACGCGATCGCCCACCGCGAGGCGCGTCACGCCGTACCCCGTCGCGTCGACCGTGCCGGCCACGTCCCAGCCCGGGATGAAAGGCGGCGCCCCGACCCAGCGCGCCACGCCCTCGCCGCGGCGCGTCTTGCAGTCCACCGGGTTCACGCCCGCGGCCGCCACCGCGACCCGCACCTCCGTCGAGATGGGGGAGGGGCGCTCCACTTCCACGAGCTCGAGCGCCTCCGGCCCGCCGAAGCGGACGGCCTGCACCGCCCGCATGAGCTCAGGCTCCCCGCCGCTCACTCGGTGCTCATGAAGACGTTCTTGAGCTCCGTGTAGTAGTCGAGCGCGTGCGGCCCGAGCTCGCGGCCGAGGCCCGACTGCTTGAAGCCGCCGAACGGCGTCGTGACGCGCACGGACGTGTTCGAGTTGACCGAGATCGTGCCGGTCTCGAGCCCGCGCGCCACGCGCAGCGCGCGCGCCCCGTTCGTCGTCCAGATCGAGCCGGAGAGGCCGTACTCGGTGTCGTTCGCGATCGCGACAGCCTCCTCCTCGGTGTCGAACGGGATCACGCAGGCCACGGGCCCGAAGATCTCCTCGCGCGCGGCGCGGTCGTCGTTCGAGACGGGCGCGAGCACCGTGGGCGGGAACCAGTAGCCCGGTCCCTCGGGCGCGCTGCCGCGGATCGCGACCGGGGCGCCGTCGCCCACGTACGAGCCCACCTTCTCGCGCTGGTCGGCCGAGATCAGCGGCCCCATCTGCGTGGACTCGTCGAGCGGGTCGCCCACGCGCAGCGCCTCGACGGCGTCCTCGAGCGCGCCCATGAACGCGTCGAGCGCCGAGCGCTGCACCAGGATGCGCGAGCGCGCGCAGCAGTCCTGGCCGGCGTTGCCGAACACGGCGAGCGGCGCGGAGGCGGCGGCCTTCTCGAGGTCGGCGTCGGCGAACACGATGTTCGCGGACTTGCCCCCCAGCTCGAGCGTGACGCGCTTGATCCGCTCCGAGGCGAGCTGGCTCACGCGGCGCCCGACCGCCGTCGAGCCGGTGAACGCGACCTTCGCCACGTCGGGGTGCTCGACGAGCCGCTCGCCGACCACGCGCCCGGGGCCCACGACGACGTTCAGCACGCCCTCGGGGAGCCCCGCCTCGCGCGCGATCCGCTCGAGCTCGAGCGCCGTCAGCGGCGTCAGCTCAGCGGGCTTCAGCACCACCGTGTTGCCCGCGGCGAGCGCGGGGGCGACCTTCCACGAGGCGATCGGGAGCGGGAAGTTCCAGGGCGTGATCAGGCCGACGACGCCGAGCGGCTCGCGGAAGGTCATGTCGACCCCGCCGGCGACCGGGATCGTCTCGCCGAGCAGCCGCTCGGGCGCGCCCGCGTAGTAGTTGAAGACGTCCACCACGAGCCCGACCTCGGCGCGCGCGTCGCCGATCGGCTTGCCGACGTTGCGCGCCTCGAGCCGCGCGAGATCCTCCGCCTTGGCGGAGATCGCCGAGGCGATCGCGCGCATGATCGCCGCGCGCTCGCCCGGCGCGATTCGCTTCCAGGCCGGGAAGGCTTCCTTCGCCCGCGCGATCGCGGCGTCGGCCTCCTCGACGCCGGCCTGGGGGATCTCCGCGAGGACCTGCTCGGTGGCAGGCTCGACGACCTTCAACATCGACTCGGTGCTCGTGGCCACGCCGACCTCCTGGGCCGCTCAACGACCCGCCTCGAACGATTTGGTCTGAAGGTAAGTCCTTTAGCAGCGGCCAGATCGCAAGTCAACCCGCGCCCGCCCTCGACTGCCGCCGCGTATGGTGCTATAAGGACCCCTAACTGGACCAATTGCGGTTCTGAGAGAGGGAGGATCTGCACGTGACCGGCACGCTCGTCGAGAGTTCAGCGACCCGCGTCCTGCCGCCCGAGCTCGACAGGCGCTACCCGGTGATCGTGCGCGGCGACGGAGTGTGGCTCGAGGACTCCGCCGGCCGCCGCTACCTCGACGCGATGAGCGGCGGGTCGATGGCGTCGACCCTCGGCCACAGCAGGCACGACCTCGTGGAGGTAGCGCGCAGGCAGGCGGAGGAGCTCGCCTACGTGCACACCGAGCGCCTCACCAACCCGGCGCAGGAGCGGCTCGCGCGCGAGCTCGTGAGCGTCGCGCCGGATGGCTTCACGAGGGTGCACTTCGTGACCGGCGGAGCCGAGGCGAACGAGGCCGCGATCCGGCTCGCGCGCAGCTACCACGTGGAGCGCGGCGAGCCGAGCCGGTGGCAGATCGTCTCCCCCGCGCAGGCCTACCACGGGCCCACCACCGCCACGCTCTCGCTCACCGGGCGCCCCGGCCTGTGGGGGTCGCTCGAGCCGTACATCGCAAGCCACCTCCACATCCCCCCGAGCACCTGGCGCTTCGACCCGAGCGGCGAGGCGGCGCTCGAGGCGCTCGACCGCGCGCTCGAGCAGGCCGGGCCCGAGAACGTCGCCGCCTTCTTCTGCGAGGCGATCAGCGCCGCGGCGCTGCCCGCGTACACGCCGCCCAAGCGCTTCTGGGAGGGCCTCGCGGAGCGGCGCGAGCGGTACGGGTTCCTGATCTGCTTCGACGAGGTCGTCACCGGCATGGGCCGCACCGGCGCCTGGTTCGCGGCGGACCACCTGCCGCTCGTGCCGGACATCATCGCCACCGCCAAGGGCCTCGGCGCGGGCTACGCGGCGATCGGCGCCACGCTCTGCCGCGAGCACGTGTACGACGCGATCGCCCAGGGGTCCGGCCGCTTCCCGCTCGGCCACACCTGGGGCGGCGCGCCGCTGCTCTGCGCCGTGGGCTCGGCCGTGATCGACGTACTGCGCGAGGAGCGGCTGGTCGAGCGGGTCGCCGAGCGCGGGCCGCGGCTGCGCCAGGAGCTCGAGGACGCGCTCGCGGACGTCGCCATGGTGCGCGAGGTGCGCGGCCACGGCTACCTGCTGGGCGTCTCCTACGTCGACCCGCGCAACCGCGACGAGCTCCTGCCCGCGGACCTCGGCGTCGCCGGGCGGATCGACGACCTCGCGCTCGAGCGCGGGCTGGTGATCCTCTCGACGCAGCCCACGGGCGACGGCTACGCGGGCGACCAGAGCCTGTTCGCGCCGCCGTTCATCGCCTCCGACGCCGAGCTCGCAGAGATGGTCGAGCGCTTCGCCGGCGTCATCCGCGACGTGGCCGCCGAGGTGGAGCGCGAGCTCGAGGGCCGCAAGGACGGGGCGGCGGGCGCCGCCGCCCCGGCGGGGGAGGGCCGTTGAGCGCGCTCGACCGTCCGCTCCGGGCGCTGGTCATCGAGCACGAGCGCGCCACCCCGGGCGGGCTCCTCTTCCAGTGGCTCGACGAGCTCGGCGCGGACGTCGACGTGCACCAGATCGACGTCGAGCAGAGCGACCCGGACCCCCGCGAATACGGGCTCCTGGTGTCGCTCGGGTCGGAGTTCCCGGCCTACGACGACACGCTGCCCTGGCTCGGGCGCGAGATGCAGATGATGCGCGACGCCTACGCGGCGGAGGTGCCGATCCTCGGCGTCTGCTTCGGCGGTCAGCTGCTCGCGCGCGTGCTGGGCGGCGACGTCTACCGCTCGCAGCAGTCGGAGATCGGCTGGCTGCCTGTGCGCAGCCGCAAGCCCGACGTCGTGCCCCACGGGCCGTGGTTCCAGTGGCACTTCGACGTGTTCGAGCCGCCGCCGGGCTCAACCCTGCTCGCCGACAGCCCGGTCGGCCCGCAGGCCTACACGATCGGCCGCAGCCTCGGGATCCAGTTCCACCCCGAGGTCACGCCCGAGATCATGGAGGAGTGGGTCCGCGTGTACCGGCACGAGCTCGACGCCGAGGGCGTGGATCCCGACAGGCTGCTAGAGGAGACGTACGAGCGGGCGGAGGCGTCGCGCGCCCATGCGTGGAGGCTGCTCGGCGCCTTCCTCGACAGGGTCGCCCGCAGGCAGGACGAGGAGGAGGTTGCAGGTGGCCGTTGAGGCGGAGACGGGCGCGCGGGAGCGCCCCAGGCGGCCGAAGGTGAAGTTCGACCCGATCCAGCAGCTGCGCGCGCACGAGTACGTGGCCGAGCAGATACGCCGGCACATTGCCCTGAGGCTGATCCAGCCCGGCGAGTCGCTCCCCTCCGAGCGCGAGCTCGCGCAGATGTTCGGCGTGGGCAGGCCGACGATCCAGCACGCGCTGCGGCTGCTCGAGGCCGACCACCTCGTCGAGGCGCGGCGCGGACGCGGGGGCGGCACGTTCGTGTCCGAGCCGACCGAGGACTCGCTGGCGATGGACGAGCTGATCACGCGGCTGAGGCGCCGCCGCGAGGAGATCGAGGAGCGGCTCGTGTACAGGCGCATCGTCGAGCCGGCGGTCGCGCGGCTCGCGGCCGCCACCCGCCGCAAGGCCGACGTGACCGCGATGCGCCGGGCGATCGAGGCGATGGCGGAGGCCGAGGAGGAGCCGGAGTACATGCGCCACGACACCGAGTTCCACCTGGCCGTGGCGCGCGGCACCCGCAACCGCTTCGCGGTCAAGGCGATCGAGCAGATCCGCATGGAGCTGAACGACGCGATGAGCCTGCTGCCCGAGTCCGATCTCTGGCACCGGCGGCTCTCGGGCGAGCACGAGGCCGTCGCGGACGCGATCGAGGCGCGCGACGAGCAGGCGGCCTACGAGGCGATGGACGTTCACGTGGCGAACAGCGAGCAGGGCGTGCGCGCCGTGCTCGCGGCGATCGGCAGGCAGGCGCGGAAGTTGACGTCGAGATGAGCGACGAGGAGGAGAGAGGCGTGGCACGAGGGATCCGGGCGGCGGAGACGAGCGTGTTTCCCCGCTTTGCGGAGCTGGCCTACCCCGAGGTCGTGCGCGGCGAGGGGGTGCGCCTCTACACGCGCGACGGCCGCGAGGTGCTCGACGCCTGCTCGGGCGGCGCGATGGTGGCGAGCCTGGGCCACGGCATGAAGCGGATCGTGGAGGCCGCCGCGGCCCAGGCGCGCGAGATCGCCTATGTCTACAACCACCACTTCACCAACGCCCGCCAGGAGGAGCTCGCGCGGCGCCTGCTCGACACGGCCGCGCCCGAGATGGCGCGCGTGCGCTTCACCTCGGGCGGCTCGGAGGCCAACGAGACGGCGCTGAGGCTCGCGCGGGCCTACCACGTCGAGCGCGGGGACAGCGCTCGTTTCCGGATCGTCTCGCCCGCCCAGTCCTACCACGGCGCGACGATGGGCTCGCTCGCGCTGAGCGGCCGCCGCAGCGTCCACGGGCACTACGCGGAGTACCTGCCCGCTCACCTCCACATCCCGCCGAGCACCTCGCGCGACGACCCGACCGGCGAGGCGGCGCTCGCGGCGCTCGACCGCGTGCTGGAGGAGGCAGGGCCCGAGACGGTCGCCGCCTTCTTCTGCGAGCCGGTCAGCGGCGCCGCGCTGCCGGCGTACTCGCCGCCCAGCGGCTTCTGGGAGGGGCTCGTCGAGCGGCGCGACCGCCACGGCTTCCTCATCTGCTTCGACGAGATCGTGACCGGCATGGGCCGCACCGGGAGCTGGTTCGCCTACCAGCAGCTCCCCTTCGAGCCCGACATCGTGACCTGCGGCAAGGGCCTCGGCGCGGGCTACGCGCCGCTCGCCGGCGCGATGTGCCGGCAGCACGTCTACGACGCGATCGCCTCCGGCTCGCGCCTCTTCGACCACGGCCACACCTGGGACGGGGCGCCGCTGCCGTGCGCGGTGGGCCTCGCCGTGCTGGACGTGCTCGTCGAGGAGGGGCTCGTCGAGCGCGTAGCCGAGCGCGGGCCGAGCCTGCGCGAGGAGCTCGAGCAGGCGCTCTCGGGCCTCGAGGTGGTGCGCGAGGTGCGCGGGCGCGGCTTCCTGCTCGGGGTCGAGCTGGTGGACCCGCGCGACGGCGAGTCGCCGCTGCCCGCCGCGATCGACGCGGCGGCTCTCGTCGACGACGTGGCGTTCGACCACGGCGTGCTCGTCACCTCGTCGCACTCCAGCCCGGACGGCTTCACGGGCGACCAGACGCTACTCTCGCCCGCTTACAACGCAAGCGACGACGAGCTGGCCGCCATGCTCGACCGCTTCGCGGCCGCGCTCGCGGAGGTCGAGCGGACGGTGAAGCAGAAGCTGGCCGGCGCCGCGGCGCCGGCGGGAGGTGCGGCGTGACGGACGTGGAGCAGGTCACGCGCAGCGGCGGCGCGGCCGCCGTGCTACCCGACGGCGCCGAGTTCGTGCTGCTCGGCATCCCCGACGTGCACGGGCAGATCCGCGGCAAGGCGCTGCGCCCCGACGCCTTCCAGAGCGCGGTCCGCTCCGGCACGGTGATGACCGACCTGCTGCTGGCGCTCGACCCGACCGACGAGCCGATCACCGACTACGAGCGCTTCGGCATCCGCTCGGGCGCCGGCGACCTGATCGTGCACCCCGACACCGACACGCTGCGCGCGCTCGCCTGGCGCCCGGGCTGGCACGTCTGCCTCGCCACGCCGCTTTGGCGCGACGGGCGCCCGTGCGAGCTCTCCTCGCGCGAGGTGCTGAGGCGCGCGCTCGAGGACATGGCGGAGCTCGGCTACGAGGTGAGCGCTGCGATCGAGTACGAGCTGCGCCTGCGCGACGGCGAGGGCAGGCCGCTCTCGAGCGGCATCAGCTACAGCCTCTCGGAGATCGGCGCCTACGACGCGTTCGTGGCGCGGCTGCGGCCCGCGCTCGAGGCGCTCGGAGTCGAGCTCTCCGCTGTGCACACCGAGGCCGGGCCGGGGCTGCTCGAGCTGAACGTCGCGGCGCGGCCGGGGCTCCGCGCGGCAGACGACGCCGCCTACCTCAAGCTCGCGGTGAAGGAGGTGGCCGCCTCGATGAGGCTCGAGGCGAGCTTCCTGGCCAAGACGAGGCCCGGCGAGGAGGGCTCGAGCGGGCACGTCCACCTCTCCTGCTGGAGCGACGGCGAGAACGCGTTCGCCTCGGAGCCGGGCGGCGAGCTCGCGCCCGCGCTCGCGGGCGCGATCGCCGGCGTGCTCGAGCACCTGCCCGCCGCGTCGCTGCTGCTCAACCCCACGATCAACTCCTACAAGCGGCTCGTGCCGGGCTGGTTCGCGCCCGTGAACGTGAGCTGGGGGACGGAGAACCGCTCCGCGGCCGTGCGCGCGATCGTCAGCGAGCACCCCGAGCGCTGCCGCATCGAGTGCCGCCGGCCGGGGGCCGACGCCAACCCCTACCTCGCGCTCGCCGCGCTCGTCGCCTCGGCCGCCGACGGGATCCGGCGCGGCGCCCGGCCGCCCGAGCCGCTCGAGGGGGACGTGTCGGACCGCCCCGACGTGCCGCCCCTGCCGGGATCGCTCGAGAGCGCGGTCGCGGCCTTCAGGGCGGACGGCGCGCTGCGCGCCGCGCTCGGCGAGGAGTTCAGCGACTACTTCCTCGTCTCCCGAGAATGGGAGCTCAAGGCGTGGCGGGAGTCCGTGAGCGACTGGGAGCGCGAGCGCTACGGGCGCGCGGTCTAGGGAGACGCCGATGACCGAGCGCCCGCAGACCCAGCAGGTGGAGGAGCCGGTCATCGGGATCTGCGCGGTGTACGAGCGCGCGCGCTGGAGCTTCTGGGACCAGCAGGCGCACCTGGTCGCCGACTCGTACGTCTCGTCGGTCCAGCGGACGGGCGCGATCGCGCTGCTCCTGCCCGTCGACTCGCGCGCCCCAGAGGCGCTGCTCGACCGCATCGACGGGCTGCTCCTGATCGGGGGCGCGGACATAGACCCCGCGATGTACGGCGCCGAGCGCGATCCGGCCACGGAGGCGACCTACCCCGACCGGGACCGCTTCGAGCTCGCGTTGCTGGGCGGCGCGCTCGAGCGTGGGCTCCCCGTGCTCGCGATCTGCCGCGGCATGCAGCTGCTCAACGTAGCGCTGGGCGGCACGCTGCTCCAGGACCTCACGGGCCCGGACGGCTCGAACCTCCACCGGCGCGCGCTCGGCTCTTTCGAGGGCACCGAGCACGAGGTGCGGCTCGAGCCCGGCTCGCTCGCGGCGCGCGCGAGCGGGGAGGAGGTGCACGTGGCGCGCTGCCACCACCACCAGGCCATCGACGTCGTCGGCGAGGGGCTCGTCGTCAGCGGGCGCGCGGCGGACGGCCTCCCCGAGGCGATCGAGACGAGCGGCGGCAGCTGGGTGCTCGGGGTCCAGTGGCATCCCGAGGCCGACGAGCGCTCGCGCGTGTTCGCCGCCTTCGCCGACGCTGCGCGGGCGCAGGCGGGTCTGAGGACCAAAGGACCAGACTTGACACCACGCGCCGAACCTGCGATATGAACCCCCGCAGCTCCAACCAGGCTCTACATCCAACGAGGGAGGATGAATGGCAACGGAGTCCAACCCGCTTGGCGGCGGGGCAGCGGCTGCTGAGCAGGCGGTCCATTTCCGCCACGAGGGCGACCTCGTCATCGAGTCCGTGGACGTCTCGAGCCGCGACGACGTCCACAAGCTCCATGCCGGCGCGGTCGGCCTCGTGGGCGTGCTGTTCCTCGCCGTGACGGGCGCAGCCCCGCTCACGGCGATGCTCGGGAACGTGCCCTACGCCATCGGCGCCGGCAACGGCATCGGCGCGCCGGCGGGCTTCTTGATCGCGACCGTGGTGCTCACGGTCTTCTCGGTCGGCTACGTGGCGATGGCCCGCAAGCTGACCGCGTCGGGCGGCTTCTACAGCTTCATCTCGCACGGCCTCGGCCGTCCGCTCGGCCTCGCCTCCGGCTGGACCGCGATGGCCGCGTACATGGTGTTCGAGGCGTCGCTGATGGGGATCTTCGCCTTCTTCGCGAAGGACACGATCAACCAGTACCTGCACGTCGACATCGGCTGGGGCTGGTACGCGTTCTTCGGGATCGTCCTGATCTCCGTGCTCACCTACTTCGACGTGCGCGTCTCCGCGAAGATCCTCGGCGTCGCGCTCGTCACCGAGGTCATCATCCTCCTGCTGATGGACTTCGGGGTGCTGTTCTCCGGCGGTGGCCCCGACGGCCTCAGCCCCAAGCCCCTGAGCCCCTCGGAGGCCTTCAGCTCGGTCGCCGGCGGCGCCGCCGTGGTCGGCATCTTCTTCGCCTTCTGGTCCTGGGTCGGGTTCGAGGCGACCGTGAACTACGGCGAGGAGTCACGCAACCCGAAGAAGATCGTGCCCCGGGCGACCTACATCGCGGTCGTCGCGCTCGGGATCTTCTACACGTTCACGTCGTGGATGGCGATCTCAGGGCACGGCTTCGACGAGTCGGTGAAGGTCGCGCAGAACGACCCGGTCAACTTCTTCTACATGGTCACCCAGGACAGGATCGGGACGTTCGCGAAGGACCTGATGCAGTGGCTGATCGTCACCGGCTCGTTCGCCTGCGGCATGGCGTTCCACAACGCGGCGTCGCGCTACTTCTACAACCTCGGGCGCGAGCGGGTGTTCCCCGCCGTCCTCGGCCGCACGCATCCGAAGTGGCGCAGCCCGTACGCCGGGTCGATCTTCCAGTCGCTGATGGCGGCGATCATCGTCGCGATCTTCATCGTCCTCGACGAGGACCCGTACGCGTCGCTGTACGGCTGGATGGCCGTGCTCGGGACGTTCGGGATCCTGCTCGTGCAGACGCTGACGGCCATCGCGTCGATCGCCTACTTCGAGCGCTTCCACAGGGATGAGGCGCACTGGTGGCGGACGCGGCTCGCGCCGTTGCTCGGCGGGCTCGGCATGGGTGCCGTGCTGTTCCTGCTGATCTCGCACCTCCAGGACATCGGGGGCTCGGCGAGCTTCATCAAGGCGGTCCCCTGGATCGTCCTCGCCTGGTTCGTGGTCGGCCTGATCCTCGCCCTCTACCTGAAGGCCCGCGACCCGCGGCGCTACCAGGTGGTCGGCCGCATGATCAACGAAGGGATCGACTGAGCCTGGTGGCCGTCTCTCCCCACGCTGCAGGCGGGCCGAGCCCCCTCGCCCACCCGGGCGAGGGGCGCACGGCCCCTCAGCAGAAGGACAGCCTGTGCGGGCCGTTCCAGGCGGCCCGCGTCCTTCGCGACGCGGGCGTCGTCGAGTGGGACGGCGCGCCGGTCACGCAGGACCTGCTCGCGCTCCGCGCCGGCACGCTGCTCCCGGACGACCCGGCGGGCAGCGTGCCGCCCGGCGCGCAGAGCAAGCGCGACTACGAGCACGAGCTCCCGCTCGCTCCGCCGGAGCAGGCCGGCACGGCCGCCGGCGCGCTCGCCGAGGCGATCGAGGAGGCCGCCGGCGGCGCGCTGCGCTGCGTGCCCGTGCGCGGGGCCTGGAGCGGCGCCGCGGTCGAGCGCCTGGTCGAGTCGGCGCGCGAGCTGCCCGGCGGCGCCCGCCTGATCGCGAACCTGCGCACCGGGCGGCTGTGGGGCAGCCGGCCGCCGCTCGAGGCGCTGCTCGCGCACCTCGACGGCGAGGACGTGGAGCCGCCCGCGGCCGACTGGGACGTCGGCCACTTCGTCGAGCTCCGCTCGCTCGTGCGCGGCGCGCGCCGCGCGCTCGTGCTGTTGCGCGACTCGTATCCGTCGCTCGGCTGGGCGGCGCACCATCTGCAGCCGCCGGAGGCGGTGGCAGCCGCGCTCGAGCGCGGCGACGGGCGCGAGGGCGGCGTGCTCGTCGTGATCGGAGCCGGGGCCGCGGGCGAGGCCGAGGGCCTCGCGCGGCGGCTCGGGCTCGAGATCGGGATCTGGGACAACGGGACTAGGAGGTAGGAAAGTGGCGACCGCGGAGGAGCAGGCGACGTCGGTCGAGCAGGTACTCGCGCGCTGGCGCGACCAGGGGATCCGGCACGTGCGCTTCGAGCTGCCGGACATGCACGGCACGAGCCGCTCGAAGCTCGTCCCGATCGAGCACGCAGCCTCGTACGCCGAGAGCGGGCTGAACATGTACGGCGGCACGGTGGTGCTCGACAGCCGCTCCGACGTGGTGCCGGGGACGCTCTACAACGAGGAGGTGGCGTACGCCGACCAGCGGCTGCGCCCCGATCCGTCGACCGCGGCGGTGATCCCGTGGGCCGAGGCCACCGGCCGGATGATCTGCGACACCTCCTGGGACGACGGCCGCCCGCTCGCCGCCGCGCCGCGGCACGTCTTCCGGCGCGTGCTCGACCGCTGCCACGAGATGGGCTTCGAGCCGCTGATCGGCATCGAGCCCGAGTTCTACCTGCTCGACGCCGAGACCAGGAGGCCGCTGTTCCACGGCTACCACATCTTCAACACGGTCCGGAACACCTACGTGCCGGCGATCGAGCGGATCGTGAACGAGATGCGGGCGCTCGGGATCGACATCATCACGACCAACTGCGAGTACGCGGGGTCGCAGTGGGAGATCAACTACGCGCCCTCGAGCGGGATGGCGGGGCCCGACGTGGCGTTCACGTTCAAGAACGGCGTGAAGGAGATCGCCCACCTCGAGGGCTACATCGCCACCTTCATGTCGAAGCCGTTCGCCGACTCCGCGGGCTGCGGCGCCCACAACCACATCGGCCTGCTCGACCTCGAGAGCGGGGCGAACGCGATGTCCGACGAGCACGGCGAGTACGGGCTGTCGACGGTGGGGCGCGCCTTCATCGCCGGCCAGCTCCGCCACGCGCGCTCGATCTACACCCTGCTCGCGCCCACGGTCAACTGCCTCAAGCGCCGGCGCCCTCACACCTTCAGCCCGACGAACGTGTCCTGGGGGCCGGAGGACCGCAGCGCCTTCGTGCGGATCAAGGGCGGCTCGCCCGAGAGCCGGCACGTCGAGAACCGCGCCCCCACGGGGCTCTCGAACCCCTACCTCGCGTGCGCCGCGCTGCTCGGCGCGGGGCTGCTCGGCATCGCCGACGAGCTCGAGCTCGAGCCGCCTGCGCGGCCGCCTGCCGAGGAGGACGAGTCGAAGCCCAAGCTGCCGTCCACGGTCGAGGAGGGGCTCGCCCTGCTCAAGGCCGACGAGGAGATCGTCGACCTGCTCGGCGAGGAGTTCGTGAAGGCGTACTGCGTGATGCGCCGCTACGAGCTGCAGCGCTTCGCCGATCACGTGACCGACTGGGAGACCGAGGAATACCTCGAGCTCTACTGATCCGCCCGTGGAAGCCAACATGACCCTCGGCGAGCTGAGGGAGCAGGTGGCGCTCGGCGCGGTCGACACCGTGCTGCTCGCGATCGCGGACATGCCCGGGCGCCTGATGGGCAAGCGCCTCACGGCGGAGCACTTCCTCGACGAGGTGGTGCCGCACGCCGCCGAGGGCTGCGACTACCTGCTCGCGAACGACGTGGAGAACACGCCGGTCGACGGCTACGCGATGACCGGCTGGGAGAAGGGCTACGGCGACTTCGTGATGAAGCCGGACCTCGACACGCTGCGGCCGCTGCCGTGGCTCGAGGGCACGGTCCTGTGCATGGCGGACGTCGAGTGGGAGGACGGCGAGCCGGTCGCGGTCTCGCCGCGGCAGATCCTCCGCCGCCAGCTCGAGCGGCTCGCGGAGCGGGGCTGGTCGGCGCTCGTCGCCACGGAGCTCGAGTTCCTCCTCTTCCGCCAGAGCTACGAGGAGGCGTGGCGCAGCGGCTACCGCGACCTCGACCCGGCGAACCTCTACAACGTCGACTACTCGATCCTCGGCACCTCGCGCGTCGAGCCGCTGATCCGCCGCATCCGCAACTCGATGGCGGGCGCCGGCATGCGCGTCGAGAGCTCGAAGGGGGAGTGCAACCTCGGCCAGCACGAGATCAACTTCCGCTGCGCCGACGCGCTCACCACCGCGGACCAGCACGTCATCTACAAGAACGGCGCGAAGGAGATCGCCGCCCAGGAGGGCATGGCGCTCACCTTCATGGCGAAGTTCAACGAGCGCGAGGGCAACTCGTGCCACGTCCACTGCTCGCTCGTGGGGGCTGACGGCAGGCCGCTGCTCGCCGAGGATGAGCGCGTGTTCGAGGGCTTCCTCGCGGGGCAGCTCGCCTGCCTGCGCGAGCTGACGCTCCTCTACGCGCCGAACGTCAACTCGTACAAGCGCTTCGCGAAGGGCTCGTTCGCCCCGACCGCGGTCGCGTGGGGGCACGACAACCGCACCTGCGCGCTGCGCGTGGTCGGTCACGGCGCGTCGCGGCGCGTGGAAAACCGGCTGCCGGGCGCGGACGTCAACCCGTATCTCGCGATCGCGGCGATGATCGCCGCGGGGATGCACGGCATAGACCGCGGTCTCGAGCTCGAGCCGGCGTTCGAGGGCAACGCCTACGAGTCGGACAAGCCGCACGTGCCGAGCACGCTGCGGGATGCGCGGGAGCTCTTCGGCCAGAGCCGCGTCGCGCGCGAGGCGTTCGGCGACGAGGTGGTGGACCACTACCTCAACGCCGCGCGCGTCGAGCTCGAGGCGTTCGACGCGGCGGTGACCGATTGGGAACGCTACCGCGGGTTCGAGCGGCTGTAGCGCTGCGCACGACCAGAGGAGGTGGGATGGGCAGGCTCGACGGAAAGGTGTGCGTGATCACGGGCGCCTGCGGTGGCATCGGCCGCGCAAGCGCCGACCTCTTCGCCCGCGAGGGCGCGATCGTGGTCGGCGTCGATCTGCAGGAGGGCGCTCCGGGGGAGCTGTCGCTGCGGGCGGACGTCACCGACGAGGGGCAGGTGCGCGCGCTCTACGAGCGCGTCGCCGCGGAGCTCGGCGGAATCGACGTGCTCTTCAACAACGCGGGCATCGCGCCGCCCGACGACCGCTCCGCGCTCGAGACCCCCCTCGAGGCGTGGCAGCGCGTGCAGGACGTGAACCTCAAGAGCGTGTTCCTCTGCTGCAAGCACGGCATCCCGCACCTGCTCGAGCGCGGCGGCGGCTCGGTCATCAACACCGCCTCGTTCGTGGCGAGCATGGGCGCCGCCACCTCGCAGATCTCCTACACCGCCTCGAAGGGCGGCGTGCTCGCCCTCTCGCGCGAGCTGGGGGTGGAGTTCGCGCGCCGCGGCGTGCGCGTGAACGCGCTCTGCCCGGGGCCGGTGAACACGCCGCTGCTGCAGGAGCTGTTCGCGAAGGACCCCGAGCAGGCGGAGCGCCGGCGCGTCCACCTGCCCATGGGCCGCTTCGCCGAGGCAGAGGAGATCGCGAACGCGGCGCTCTTCCTGGCGAGCGACGAGTCGTCCTACGTGAACGCCGCGAACTTCCTGGTCGACGGCGGCATCACCGCGGCATACCTCACTCCCGAGTGATCGCGCCCGGCGCCCCGCCCCCGCGCGAGCGGCGCCGCGCGGGGGCGGGAGCGTTTGCGGCCGCTTGCTAGGCCCTCACGAGCCCGATCAGGTGCCCCTCGGGGTCCGTGAAGTGGCCGAGCTCGACGTCCTCGGTCACCCGCTCCGGGCCCATGACGCGCGTCCCGCCGAGGCTCTCGGCCTTCGCGAGCGCGGCCTCCACGTCGGGCACCCCGACGTAGAACGTGACGTGCCCCGCGTAGCCGTCGGGGCCCTCGCCTACGCCTCCGCCGATGTTCGAGCTGCCAGCGCTCTCGTCACGCCGGACGATCCCGTAGTTCATCGGGTTGTTCGTGTCGAACTCCCAGCCGAACAGCTCGGAGTAGTAGCTCCGCAGCCTCTCGCCGTCCTTCCCGACGACCTCGAAATGGACCACCTGCTGTCCCATGCTGCCTCCTCTCGGTGCCGGCGCGCCGCCGGTCTCGAGCCCACGCCTGAGACGCGCTCGAGACTCGTCGGTGCGCGGGGGATGGCTGGGAGATACCCCGGTCCGGGGGAAGTACGCGAGGGCGCCGCGCCTACGGCGCGACGATCCCGCGCCGCTCGAGCTCCTCGAGGATCCGAGCCACGGCCTCCCCCGGCTCGCCGCCCGCGATCGTGAGGTCGGGCTGCTCGGGCGGCTCGTAGGGGTCGTCGACGCCGGTCATGCCGGTCAGCTCGCCGCGGCGGGCGCGCGCGTAGAGGCCCTTCGGGTCGCGGCGCTCGCACTCCTCGAGCGGGGTGTCCACGTGCACCTCGACGAACTCGAGGCCGTCGCGGGCGTGCAGCTCGCGGGCGCGCTCGCGGTCGCTGCGGTAGGGGCTCACGAGGGTCACGATCGCGATGCTCCCGGCGTCGGCGAACAGGCGCGCGACCTCGGCCGTGCGCCGGATGTTCTCGGAGCGGTCCTCGGCCGAGAAGCCGAGGTTGCCGTTGAGGCCGTGGCGCAGGTTGTCGCCGTCGAGCATGTAGGCGTGCGCCCCGCGCTCCACGAGCGCGCGCTCGAGCGCCGCGCCGATCGTCGACTTGCCCGATGCGGGGAGCCCGGTGAGCCACACCGTCGCGCCGCAGGCGCCGAGCGCCCGCCAGCGCTCCGGCCGCTCGATCGCGGAGGGCTGCCACACCACGTTGGGGCTGCGCCCCGCCTCGCGCGCGCCGTCGCCGGTGACGATCGCCGAGATCATGCCGGCCGCGACCGTGTCGTTCGTGGCCTCGTCGACGAGGATGAAGCTGCCCATCTGGCGGTTGCGGCGGTAGTCGTCGACGAGCAGCAGCGAGCTCGTCCGCAGGTGCACGCGGCCGATGTCGTTGAGCTCGAGCCGGTCGGCGCCGCGGTCGCGGTGGAGCGTCTCGACGTCCACCCGGTAGCGCACGTCCTCGACCGTCACCTGCGTCCAGCGGGTCGTGTGCTTGAGGTGCAGCCGCTGGCCGGGCCGCAGCGGGCGCTCCGACATCCAGCACACCATCGCCTCGATGTCGCGGGCGCGCGTGGGGCGGTTGTCGGGCCTGCAGATCACGTCCCCGCGCGAGACGTCCACGTCGTCGGCGAGCCGCAGCGCCACCGACATCGGCGGGAACGCCTCCTCGAGCTCCCCCTCCGGCCCGTCGATGCCGGCGATCCGCGTGCGCTCGCCCGAGGGCAGCACCACCACCTCGTCGCCCGCCCGGAACACGCCGCTCGCGACCTGCCCGGCGTAGCCGCGGTAGCCGCTGTGCTCGTCGTCGAGCGGGCGGATCACCCACTGCACCGGGAACCGGCAGTCGACGAGGTTGCGGTCGGACGCCACGTGCAGGTGCTCGAGGTGGTAGAGCAGCGGCGGCCCGTCGTACCAGGGGGTGTTGCCCGAGCGCTCGACGACGTTGTCGCCGTGGAGCGCCGAGATCGGGATGAAGGTCACCTCGCCGAGCTCGAGCTTCGCGGCGAAGTCCCCGAAGTCGGACACGATCTCGTCGAAGACGCGCTCGCTCCAGTCGACGAGGTCCAGCTTGTTGACGCAGATGACGAGGTGGCGGACGCCCACGAGCGCGCTCACGAAGGCGTGGCGCTTGGTCTGCTCCACCACGCCCTTGCGCGCGTCGAGCAGGATCAGCGAGACGTCGGCGGTGGAGGCGCCGGTCACCATGTTGCGCGTGTAGCGGGCGTGGCCCGGCGTGTCGGCGACGATGAAGCGGCGGCGCGGGGTGGCGAAGTAGCGGTAGGCGACGTCGATCGTTATGCCCTGCTCGCGCTCCGCGCGCAGGCCGTCGGTGAGCAGCGCCAGGTCCACGTAGCCGTCGCCGCGCCGGCGGCTCGCCTCCTCGACGTGCCGGAGCTGGTCCGCGAACACCTGCTTCGAGTCGAGCAGCAGGCGCCCGATCAGCGTGCTCTTGCCATCGTCGACCGAGCCCGCGGTGGCGATCCGCAGGGTACTCGCCCGCGTGGGGGCGGTGGCGTGCCCGCCCGGGCCCGCGCCGGGCTCTGGCTCGACGGAGCGGTCCATCAGAAGTAGCCCACCCGCTTGCGGTCCTCCATCGCGGCCTCGCTGACGCGGTCGTCGGCGCGCGTCTCGCCGCGCTCGGTCACGCGCGTGGCCGCGATCTCCGCCACGACCTCCTCGAGCGTCGCGGCCTTCGACTCGACGCCCCCGGTGCAGGTCATGTCGCCCACGGTGCGGTAGCGGACGCTCGCCTCGAACGGCTCCTCCCCGTCCATCAGCTCGACGAAGGGGGAGACCGCGTAGAGCATCCCGTCGCGCCGGAACACCTGCCGCCTGTGCGCGAAGTAGATCGACGGCAGCTCGATCCCCTCCTCGGCGATGTACTGCCAGACGTCGAGCTCGGTCCAGTTCGAGAGCGGGAACACGCGCACGTGCTCGCCCCGCCGGATGCGCGTGTTGTAGAGCGCCCAGGGCTCGGGCCGCTGCGACTTCGGGTCCCACTGGCCGGCCTCGTTGCGGAACGAGAGCACGCGCTCCTTCGCGCGGGCCCGCTCCTCGTCGCGGCGGGCGCCGCCGAAGGCGGCGTCGAAGCGGTGCTCGGCGATGGCGTCGAGCAGCGTCACGGTCTGGAGGCGGTTGCGCGACGCGCGCGGCCCGGTCTCCTCGACGACGCGGCCCTGGCGAATCGACTCCTCGACTGAGGCGACGATCAGGCGCTCGCCGATCCGCTCGACGAGGCGGTCGCGGTACTCGATCACCTCGGGGAAGTTGTGGCCCGTGTCCACGTGCATGAGCGGGAACGGGAAGCGGCCCGGGCGGAACGCCTTCTCGGCCAGGCGCACGAGCACCGCGGAGTCCTTGCCGCCCGAGAAGAGCAGCACGGGCCGCTCGAACTCGGCCGCCACCTCGCGCATCACGTGGACTGCCTCGGCCTCGAGGGCGCGCAGATGTGAGAGCTCGTAGCTCATCGCGGAAACTCAGAATACCGGGTCGGGATTCGCATCTTTCGCCGCCCGGCTCGCGACGGCGCGCGCCGCCGCGTGCCCAGGTTACGCGGTTGCGCGCGAGACGGGCAGGGGGGGACTCGAGCAGCCCCTCGACCGGGCCGCGCAAACGGCGCGACTGAAGCCCGAGCCGCCCTTGACCGGACACCTGTCCGCGCGGGGTCCGAGGGCTTACCGGCAGCGCTTGCACGACTCAAGCGCGCCCGCACCGCGAGCGATCAACCCGGGGGGTAAGAGATGGAGGGACTCGGACGAGAGCGTGTCGTCTCGAGCGTCTGGGGCGGTATCTGGTGCACGCTGCTGTCCTGCGCCGTGACGCTCGTCTACGTAGCGACGACCTGGCACCAGCCGCACCGCGCCGCGCTCGTGGCGCTCACCTGCGGCGGCGCGGCGTTCGGGGCGTTCGCGGCCCTGCTGCCGTTCCGCAGGATGATCGCCGGAAGCCGCCGCCGCGAGATCGCGTTCGCGGCCGCGTGGAACACCGGCGTCGTCGTGCTGATCGCGGTCGGCGCCGCGCTCGATGGGGGCGTGCGAAGCCCGCTCTCGTACCTCGGCTTCGTGCCCGTCGTGTTCGCGAGCGTCTCGTACTCGATCACGCTGCTCGTCGCCGCGATCGCCGTCTCGGACCTGGCCTCGTTCCTGCTCGTCGCATTGCTCCTCGGAGGGGTGCCCTGGCCGTACATGACGCTCTTCCTCTGCACGCTCACGATCGTGGCCGGGACGTGCGTCTGGCAGGCGAGCAGGGGCCGGCGCCAGCGCCGGGAGCTCGCGCTCGCCTCCCGCACCGACCCGCTGACCGGCTGCCTGAACCGACGCGGGCTGGAGGAGCGGCTCGCGCTCGCGCTCGAGCAGGCTGCGGACCGGCGCGAGACCCTGGCGCTGATCCACCTTGACTTCGACGACTTCAAGTCGGTGAACGACACGCACGGCCACGCCGCCGGCGACGCGCTGCTCGTGGAGGCGGTGCGCCGCATGCGCGCGACGCTGCGGGAGGGGGACGTGCTCGGTCGCATGGGCGGCGACGAGTTCGCCGTCGTGGCACTCAGGGCCGACGAGCGGGTCGGGAGGGCGCTCGCGCAGCGCGTCGGGCGCTCGATCGCGCCGAGCCAGGCGAGCATCGGCATCGCGCTCTTCCCGCGCGACGGCCGCACGGCCGACGAGCTCCACCGCGCCGCCGACAAGCGGATGTACGCGGTCAAGCGATCGCGCGCGACGGTCGCCTGACCGCGCTCGGCGCAGCCTGACCCGCCCGCCGATCTCAGTCGCTTCCGCTTAGGTCTTCTCTCCCGACTGGTTATATACTCGCTTACGCAACGTAAGAGCCGCGGGAAGTGAACCCTTGGAGACGCTGAGACTGATACCGCTGGAAGACACGGTCGTCTTCCCGAACATGAACGTGACCCTGGCGGTCGACACCGGCGACGACGAGCGCGTGCTGCTCGTCCCGCGCCACGGCACCGAGTTCGCCAGGATCGGCACGGTCGCCGAGGTGCAGGGGGAGGTGCGCCTGCCCGGGGGCGCGCACGCCGTGTCGCTGTTCGGGCTGCACCGCGGCAGCCTCGGCGCCGCCCACACCGGCCCCGACGGCAGCCTGCGCGTCCAGGTCGAGGCGCACCCCGACGACCACCCCGTCGACGGCCGCACGCGCGAGCTCGAGCGCGAGTACCGCGCCGTCGTGGAGGAGCTGCTCGAGCTGCGCGGCGACGACGGTCGCATCGCTTCGTTCCTGCGCTCGATCACCGACCCGGGCGCGCTTGCCGACACCGCCGGCTACTCGCCCGACCTCACCTTCGAGCAGAAGCGCGAGCTGCTCGAGACGCTCGACGTGACCGCCAGGCTCGCGCTCGCCGTGCGCTTCCAGCGCGAGCGTCTCGCCGAGCAGCAGGTGCGCGACCGCATCCGCGAGGACGTGCGCTCGGGCGCGGAGAAGCAGCAGCGCGAGTACTTCCTGCGCAAGCAGCTCGAGTCGATCCGCAAGGAGCTCGGCGAGGACGAGGCCTCGGTCGTCGACGAGTACCGCGAGAAGATCGCCGAGGCCGGCATGCCCGACGCGGTGCGCGAGCAGGCCGAGAAGGAGCTCGGCCGGCTCGAGCGCATGGGCGAGCAGTCGCCCGAGGCCTCGACGATCCGCGGCTACCTCGACTGGCTGATCGCGCTGCCCTGGTCCAAGCGCTCCGACGAGCGCCTCGACCCCGTGCACGCGCGCGAGGTCCTCGACGCCGACCACGCCGGGCTCGAGGACGTGAAGGAGCGCATCGTCGAGTACATCGCCGTCAAGAAGCTGCGCGAGGAGCGCGGGATCGCGGAGGACAAGCGCTCCGGCGCGATCCTGACGCTGATCGGGCCGCCCGGCACGGGCAAGACCTCGATCGGCGAGTCGATCGCGCGCGCGACCGGGCGCGAGTTCGTGCGCATGTCGCTCGGCGGCGTGCGCGACGAGGCCGAGATCCGCGGCCATCGGCGGACCTACATCGGCGCGCTCCCGGGCCGGCTCGTCCGCGCCCTCCGCGACGCCGGGACGATGAACCCGGTCATCATGCTCGACGAGGTCGACAAGGTCGGCGCGGACTGGCGCGGCGACCCCTCGGCGGCCCTGCTCGAGGTGCTCGACCCCGCGCAGAACCACTCCTTCCGCGACCACTACCTCGACGTCGAGATCGACCTCTCGCAGGTCCTCTTCATCGCGACGGCGAACGTGGCGGACACGATCCCCGCGCCGCTGCTCGACCGCATGGAGGTGATCCGCTTCGACGGCTACACCACCGAGGAGAAGGTCGCGATCGCGAGGGGCTACCTGTGGCCGCGCCAGCGGGAGCGCAACGGCCTGCGCGAGGACGAGGTGCGCGTCTCCGACGAGGTGCTGCGCCAGGTCGTGACCGAGTACACGCGCGAGGCCGGCGTGCGCAACCTGGAGCGCGAGCTCGGACGGGTGCTGCGCAAGACCGCGACGCGCATCGCCTCGGGCGAGCTCGAGCCGCCGGTGGAGATCGGCCCAGAGGAGATCCGCGACGCCCTCGGGCGCCAGCGCTTCCACCAGGAGGCCGCCGAGCGCACCGCGGTGCCGGGCGTGGCCACGGGCCTCGCGGTGACTGGGGCGGGCGGCGAGGTGCTGTTCGTCGAGGCCGCCGCGATGGGCGGCAAGGAGGGCCTCGTCCTGACCGGGCAGCTCGGCGACGTGATGAAGGAGTCCGCGCGCATCGCGCTCTCCTACGTGCGCTCGCACGCCGGCGAGCTCGGCATCGAGCCCGAGGCGTTCGAGAACCGCGAGTTCCACCTGCACGTGCCCGCCGGCGCGACGCCGAAGGACGGCCCGAGCGCGGGCATCACGATGGCCACCGCGCTCGCGTCGCTGCTCACTGGGCGGCCGGTGCGCCACACGGTCGGCATGACCGGCGAGGTGACGCTTCAGGGGCGTGTGCTTCCGATCGGCGGGGTCAAGCAGAAGGTGCTCGCCGCGCACGCGGCGGGCCTCACCGACGTGATCCTGCCCGAGCGCAACCGCGGGGACCTCGACGACGTCCCGGAGGAGATCCGCGCGCAGATGACCTTCCACCCGGTCATGACGATCGGCGAGGTGCTCGAGCTCGCGCTCGAGCCGGCGCCGGCGGCGACGGTCGCCTAGACCGGCTCGGGGCGCAGCGAGCGCCCCGAGCTAGTCGCCGACCCTCTCGGCCTCGCGCACGTACGCCCAGAAGTCGCGCTCGAAGCGCGACCAGCGCGCGTTGCCGGTAGGGAACCAGCACGCGATCACGGCCGCCTGCAGCCCGGCGTAAGCGACCGCGATCGCCGCCGGGAGGTGCTCGCAGGCTGCGAGCGCGACCGCGATGAGCAGGAGCGGCGGCGCGGGGATGAGCAGGAGCACGTGGTCCACGCAGAGCCGCACCCGCCGCCGGGCGAGCGGCACGGCGGCCGCGGTGGCGAGCAGGAGCGTGGCGAGGACGATCGACTCGACGAGCATCGGTGATCGGATCGGCTCGCCGAGCGCCGCTTTCGATCGTGCGCGCGCCAACTCCCGCGCTTGGCGCGCGCACGCCAGCCACTCCCGGCTGGGGTAGTAGGTCCGTCGAGCCTGGGCCTGCGCCCTGCCCGCCCGGCCGACTACCGCGGGTGTGAACGTCACCCGGACAGCCGTGCTCGCAGCGTGCCTGGTGGCGCTGGGGGCGCCGTCCACGTGCGCGGGCGAGACGCCGCTCGCCGCGGACGATCAGGTGCTCGTGAAGTTCGCGCCCGGCGCGAGCGCGCACGAGCGCCTCGCCCTGCGCCGGGTCGCGAGGGCGGAGCTCGAGCAGGTGCTCGACATCCCCGGCTGGCAGCTCCTGCGCGTGCCGGCGGGCACCGTGGATGACGCCATCGATGAGCTCTCGCGCCACAACGGCGTGGAGCAGGCTCAGCCGAACTTCCGCTACACGGCGTCGTTCGTTCCCGACGACCCCTACTTCCGCGTGCTCTGGGGGCTCGAGAACGACGGGCAGGACGTGCTCGGGCTGGGCGGTCGGGCCGGCGCGGACATCGGCGCCACTCGCGCATGGGACCTCGCGACCGGGCGCGGCGCCCCGCCTGTCGCGGTGGTCGACACGGGCGTCGACCTGTCGCACCCGGACCTCGCCGGCGCCGCCTGGACCAACCCGGGCGAGGCCGGCGCGGGGCGTGCGGCGAACGGCAAGGACGACGACCACGACGGCTTCGTCGACGACGTGCACGGCTGGGACTGGGTCTATGGCGACGCCGATCCGGCCGACGAGGAGGGGCACGGCACGCACGTGGCGGGCACGATCGCCGCGCGCGGCAACAACGGCGTCGGCGTGGTGGGCGTGGCATTCGACGGCACCGTGATGCCGCTGCGCGTGCTCGACTCGAACGGCTCGGGCTGGACGTCCGACATCGCCCAGGCGTTCGTCTACGCCGCCACGCACGGGGCGCGGGTGGTGAACGCGAGCCTCGGCGGCCCGCGCGACGACCCGCTGCTCGAGCAGGCGATCGCGGATGCGCCGGACACCCTGTTCGTCGTGGCGGCCGGCAACAACGGGGAGAGCACCGACCGCGATCCCCAGTATCCCTGCGCCTACCCCGAGCCGAACATCATCTGCGTCGCGGCGAGCGACCCGAACGACCGGCTCGCGCCGTTCTCGAACTACGGCGCCGGCGCGGTCGACATCGCCGCGCCCGGCGTCGGGATCGCGAGCACCTGGAACGACGGCGGCTACGACTACATGGACGGCACCTCGATGGCCGCGCCCGAGGTGTCTGGCGTGGCCGCGCTCGTGCTCGAGCGGCATCCCGACTGGAGCGCGCAGCAGGTGCGCGCAGCGATCCTGGGCGGAGCGGATCGCGTGCCGCTGGGCGCGCCCGTAGCGAGCCGCGGCCGCCTCGACGCCTACAACGCGGTCACCTACGGCGACCCGCAGCAGGGGCCTGCTCAGCGCGGACCCTCCGCACCCGCGAGCCGCGACAGCCGCGCGCCTGAGGCGTCCCTGCGCGCCCCGTCGTCCGCCCACCTGCGCCAGCTGCTCCGCGGCATCCGCGCGCGTTGCCGCAGCGGCGAGGGCGGGAGCTGCAAGGCGCAGCTCCTTATGGGTCGCGAGGAGCGCAGGCGCACGGCGATCCGCTCGTCGGTGCTGGGCAGCGCCCAGGCGCGCCTGGCGCGCGCCGGGACGGCGACGCTGAGGCTGCGGCTCGCTCGCAGCGTGGTCCCGGCGTTGGGCCGCGCGCTCGCCCACCGGCGCCGCGTCCAGCTCGATCTGCGCGTCGTGGTGGCGGACGAGTCGGGCAACCTGACGCGGCTCGACCGGGCGCTCGCCGTACTGGGCTAGGCCGCGCACTCCGGCCGCATCCGCTCGGCTTCGGGCCGATCCGGCGCGGTCGAGGGTTGACGCGCCGCCTCGGGGGCCTAGTGGGATTCCTGAGGATTCGATGACGAGAGGCCCGGTACTCGAGCAGTTCGGCAGGCCGACCGGCTGGGACGAGCGCGCCCCCGACCCGGCCGGTCGCAGCCTCGAGGAGCGCGTGCGCGACGAGCTGTCGCTGAGGCGCAGCCGACGGCTCGGGCAGTGCCCGGCCTGCGGCTCGTCCGTGGGCTTCGACGACGACTTCGCGCGGGTGCACGGGTTCGTCTTCCACAGGCGCTGCGTCGCGCCCGAGGCGGTCGCGGCGCCGGACCGCCGGCGGCGGCCCGAGGCGCTGTCGCGCCAGCGCGAGCGCAACTAAAATGGGGGCCGTGACAGGCGGGCGAAGTGTTGTGGCTGCACGGGAGCCTTCCAAGCTCCTAGGGCGGGTTCGATTCCCGTCGCCCGCTTCGGGGCGTGGCGCAGTCTGGTAGCGCACTCGGCTGGGGGCCGAGCGGTCGCTGGTTCGAATCCAGTCGCCCCGACTCGATGAGAAGGACCGCAGCGCTCCGCATAGCCCCGCACGGCGATCGTGCGGGGCGGTGCGGGGTGGCGCGCGCCGAAGCGGGCCCCAAGAGCGACCCCGCGGCCCCGCCGCGCGTGACACGATCCCGTCGGCACACCGATGAGTCGTCGACGGCTCGTCCGTCTTAGCGGTGTGTGTCCCCAACCGCTAGGAGGGTCTCGTGACCAACACCCAGACCCGCGTCGACAAGATCGCGACGGTCATCATTCCGGTGGCCGATCAGGAGCGCCAGATCGAGTTCTACGTCGAGAAGCTCGGGTTCAACAAGCGCATGGAGGTGCCCTTCGGTGACGGCCACCGCTGGGTCGAGGTGGGGCCCGGTGACGCCGAGACGACGATCGCGCTGGCCCCGCCGGGTCCCGGCGGCTCGAGCGGCGGCCGCGAGACCGGCATCAGCCTGCACGCCGACGACATCGACGCCTACCACGCCGAGCTGAAGGCCGCCGGCGTCGACGTCGACCCCGAGGTCAGCCGCATGGGCGACCCGGTGCCGCCGCTGTTCTGGCTGCGCGACCCCGAGGGCAACACGCTGATGGTCGTCGGCTGAGCCGCGGCCCACGGGCTCGGGCCCGGTGGGGCCGCCCGAGTTTGGCTGAGCGGGAAAGAGGCGCGGGCGCCTCGAGGGCGCCCGCGACACTCGCCTCAGAGCCGGCGGGGAAGCCGCGGGCGCTACTTGATGAACAGCATCTCCTGGTACTTCGGAAGCGGCCAGAGGTCGTCTGCCACGATGCGCTCGAGCTTGTCTGCCGCGGCGCGGGTGCGCTCCATCGCCGGGATGACGGTGTCGCGCATGTACTTCGCGTGCTCGAGCCCCTCGACGTCGGGGTGCTTGGCGTTGACCCGCTCCAGCTCGCCGAGCGCGGCCACGAGCTCGTCGATCAGCCCCTCGGTCTCGGTCACGAGCGTCTCGATGCCCGCCGCGCGCAGCTGCGCGAGGTGACGCGCGGCCGCGGGGAGGATCATCGTGCGGGCGATCGAGGCCGCGATCTCCGCCTCGATGTTGATCTTCACCGTGTACTGCTCGGTGAAGACGTCGTAGCGCGACTCGAGCTCGCGCTCGCTGAGCACCTCGTACCTGGAGAAGACCGCCTTGGTCTGCTCGCTGACGAGCTCCGGCAGCGCGTCCGGCGTCGTGCGCAGGTTCAGCAGGCCGCGCGCCTCCGCCTCCGCGTGCCACTCCTGCGAGTAGCCGTCGCCGTTGAAGACGATCCGCCTGCTCTCGCTGTAGGCGTCGCGGATCACGCCGACCACCGCCTGCTCGAGGTCCTTGCCGGCGTCGAGCTCCGCGTCGAGCCGGTCCGCCAGCTCGTCGATCGCGTCCGCCGCGATCGTGTTCAGCACCGTGTTCGGGAGGCTCGGCGACATGCTCGAGCCAAGCGCGCGGAACTCGAACTTGTTGCCGGTGAACGCGAACGGGCTGGTGCGGTTGCGGTCGCCCGAGTGGCGCGGCAGCGCCGGCAGGACCGGGGTTCCGAGGCCGAGGAACGAGCCCGGCTCCGAGGGCTCGGTCCGCTCCTCGACGATCGCGTCGAACACGCGCTCGAGCTCGCTGCCGAGGAAGATCGACATGATCGCCGGCGGCGCCTCGTTGGCCCCGAGCCGGTGGTCCTGCCCCGGGCTCGCGATCGAGGCGCGCAGCAGGCCCTGGTGCTTGTCGACCGCCCGGATCACGGCCGCGCAGAAGAACAGGAAGTGGAGGTTGTCCTCCGGCGTGTCGCCCGGGTCGAGCAGGTTCACGCCCCCGTCGGTGCTCATCGACCAGTTGTTGTGCTTGCCCGAGCCGTTCACGCCCGCGAACGGCTTCTCGTGGAGCAGGCACACGAGCCCGTAGCGGCGCGCCACGTTCTGGAGCACCTGCATGGTGATCATCTGGTGGTCGCAGCCGACGTTCGTGCCCTCGAACACCGGAGCGATCTCGTACTGGCTCGGCGCGACCTCGTTGTGCCGCGTCTTCACCGGCACGCCGAGCTTGGCGAGCTCCTGCTCGACCTCGAGCATGTAGGCGAGGATGCGCTCGGGGATCGAGCCGAAGTAGTGGTCGTCGAGCTCGTGGCCCTTCGGCGGCTTGGCGCCGAACAGCGTGCGCCCGCAGTGCACGAGGTCGGGCCGCTCGTAGTAGTACTGCTGGTCGATCAGGAAGTACTCCTGCTCGGGACCCATCGTCGTGAAGACACGCCGCGTGGTGCGGTCGCCGAGCAGGCGCAGCGCCCGCACCGCCGCCTTCGAGAGGGCGTCCATCGAGCGCAGCAGCGGCGTCTTGTGGTCGAGCGCCTCGCCGGTCCAGGAGACGAACGCCGTCGGGATGCACAGCAGCGTGCCGTTCGGGTTCTCGAGCAGGAAGGCCGGCGAGGTGGGGTCCCACGCCGTGTAGCCGCGCGCCTCGAACGTCGCGCGGATGCCCCCGGTGGGGAAGCTCGAGGCGTCCGGCTCGCCCTGGATCAGCTCCTTGCCCGAGAACTCGGCGATGGCGGTGCTCCCATCGGTCGACGGCCCGTAGAAGGAGTCGTGCTTCTCGGCGGTCGAGCCGGTGAGCGGCTGGAACCAGTGCGTGAAGTGAGTCGCGCCGCGGCTCATCGCCCACTCCTTCATCGCGAGCGCCACCTGGTCTGCGAGCGTCGAGTCGAGCGGCTCGCCGTGCTCCACCGTGAGCTGGAGCTGCCGGTAGACGTGCTTGGGGAGCATCTGGCGCTGGACCGCCTGCGTGAAGACGTTGGTCGCGTACGGGTAGTTCCCCGGCTCGGTGAGATCTGCGGCGCCGAGCGCCCTTCCGTCCGCGCTCCACTGCGCGGCGGTGACGTTCTTCTCTCGAGTCCTCGGCAAGTGTCGCTCCTCTGCTTTTGCGTGAAGTTCGCGCGGGGGCGGCCCTGGGCGCAGACGCGCCTTCCGCCGTGCGCGGCACGGGGAAAATCTATGCGCGGGCAGGCCCCTGGGCAGTGGCCGGATGGCGAAGATTCGGCCGGGCCGTTTCGACACCCGTACAAGGGCCGCGCGCTGCCGCGCGGCGGCCCGCCTAGCGCGCGCTGCCCTCGAGCAGCCGCGCGATGACCTCGACGGCCGCCTCGACGTCGGCCTCGTGGTCTGCGATCACGTCCGCGTACAGGAAGCTCTCGCCGATCCTGACGATCGCGTAGGCGAGCACGCCGGCGTCGATCGTGAGCTCGAGCCCGCCGTCCCTCCGCTCCTGGTCGAGCAGGCGCTCGATCGCCGCGACCACGCCGCGCTGCACCGGCCCGTGCTTCGAGGTGAGCACTCGCAGCGCGATCTCCGGCTCGGCGTCGAGCAGCCGCTGGAAGGCGGGCTGGCTGCGGATGCGCTCCATGAAGGCACGCACGATCGCGACGACGCGCTCGGTCCCCCGCAGGCCGTCGCCCGCGGGCGCGGCGCGCACGATCTGGCGGCGCGTGAGGAACCAGAGCACCTCGCCGAGCAGCCGGTCGCGGGGGCCCGCCTTGCGGTAGAGCGTCGCGCGCCCGATGCCGAGCTCCGCCGCCAGCGAGCGCATGTCGATCCGCCGCCGGTCGAGAAAGGTCGCGAGCGCGGCCTCGAAGATCTCGGGCGGAATCGTCTCCGGCGGGTCGGCGCTCTCGGGGAGCAGGCCGCCCGCTGTCGGGTCGGCGGCGGTGTGGAGGACGGGCATGGCTCTCACAGGGAGGCTATGCGACGAGGCCGTGGACGCGGTAGCCTCGCGCCCTGTGGGGGAGCCGATCGGAGAGCTCGCGCCGGGCATCTGGCACTGGACCGCGCGCCATCCCAGGATCGGGATCGACGTCAGCTCTTACTGGCTCCCCGAGCTGCGGGTCCTGATCGACCCGGTCGCGCCCGCCGAGGGGATCGACTGGTTCGAGGCCGAGGGCGGGGGAGCGCCCGAGACGGTGCTGCTCACCAACCGCCACCACTGGCGCTCGTGCGCGAAGCTGCGCGACCGCTACGGCGTGACGGTCAGGGCGAGCCGGCCGGGGATGCACGAGTTCGCCCCCGAGCAGCAGGTCGTGCCGTTCGACTACGGGGACGAGCTGCTGCCCGGGGTCGTCGCCCACGAGGTCGGCGCGATCTGCCCCGACGAGACCGCGATCCACATCGCGGGCGTGCGCGCGCTGGCGGTCGCCGACGGCGTCGTGCGCGGGCTCGCCGCGGACGACGGGCTCGGCTTCGTCCCAGACCAGCTCATGGACGACCCGGAGCGGACGAAAGCCGGCCTGCTCGCAAGCTACGCGCGACTGCTCGAGCTCGACTTCGAGCACCTGCTGCTGGCGCACGGGCTGCCGCTCATCGGCAACGGACGCGAGGCACTGCGCGAGCTCGTGGAGCGGCGGGGCTAGTCGCGCGCGCCGTGCCGGTCGCGGCGCTCGTGCCAGCCCACCCGGATCTCGATCCGGTTCTTGCCCTCGCCGTAGACGTGGTAGCGCTCGCCGTTGCGCTCGACGATCCTGAAGTGGCGGCCGTCGCGCTCGTTGTGCGAGAGGTTGATGTAGGTGCCGTCGTGGGGGCCGCCCTCGACGAGGCGGTAGTCGCGGTGCCGGCCGACCTTGTGCCACCTCTCGCCCGGCGGCGGCTTGCGCGGCTCGTGCACCTCGATCGCCTTGCGGTTCTTGCCCTCGCCGTAGACGTGGTAGGTCTTGCCGCCCTTGTGGACGATCACGAAGACCTGTCCCTGCCGCTTGCCCGGGGCGAGGTTCACGTAGAAGCCGTTGCGCGGGCCGTCGAGGATGTCCGCGTAGTCGCGGTGGCCCTCGACCGGTCCCCAGGTCTCGCCCTTGGGCGGCCTGAGCGATGTCTCGACGCCGGGCAGGACCTTCCCCGCGCCGTTGGGCGTGGTGTCGGCCGCGACCGCCTTCGAGTGCAGCTCCGCGAAGTCCGCGCCGCCGGTGGGGCTTGCGTGGGCGGCCTTGGGGCTGGTCTTGGGGGTCGCGGGACCCTCGGTTTCGATCCTGTCGATCAAGGCGAGCGGGAGGGACGGGAACGCTCGGCCCCGGTGGTCGGCAGGAGCGCGCCGACCTTTAGCGCGAGGCGACGAATGAACGCACGATTGCGCCCGCCTGGGCGGCCGCGGCCGGCGCGCCCGCGCGCGTGACGACGTCGAGCTCGTAGCTGCGCCTCGCCGCGGGCACCAGCACGACGCTCTGCACGGCCTGCGTCCCGCCCCGCACGAACGTGTACACGAGCGCGGGGCCGGTCACGAGCCGCGTGACGCGGGCGCCGAGCGGGCGGAAGCCCTCGAAGCGGCGCCGCAGCTGGGGCGTGAGCGCGCGGCCGAGCCTCTCCAGGCTCGCGTGGATCGGGGGCTGGGCGCGCACGACGACGGTGGCGGCGCCGTCGCGCGAGCGCAGCACCGCGTCGGGGCGGCCCGCCAGCTTCGCGAGTCGGCCGGCGGGCAGCGCCTCCCAGCCGCGCGCGGGGTAGCTGATCGCGAAGCGCCGGCCGGCGCCTACGAAGGTCTTGACGGCGGGCCGGTCGCTCCCGCCGTCGAGCGCGAGCACGAGCGCGACCGCCAGCGCGGCGGCCGGCACCGCCGCGATCGCGGCGAGCACGAGCAGCCGGCGCGGCGAGCGCTTCGGGCGCGGGATCGCGAGGGCGTCTGCCATCAGCGGATCACCACGTAGCCGTAGCTGCGGGCGGACGCCGTGATCGCGGACTCGGTGGTGTTGCAGATCCGCACGCGCAGGTAGTCGGCCGCGGTCGGCGAGACCGCCTGCGCGACCAGGCCGTCCTCGAGCGAGGGGTCGACGTTGAGGATCACGTGGTCGCCCGGCAGCACCCCCGGCACGCTGACCTGCGGCGTGACGCAGGCGTTCGGGTTGATCGTGCCCGGGTTGATCGAGACCGAGCCGACGAGCGCGCCGCCGCCGCCGTCGGGCGCCGCGATGTCGGCCGCCGTGAGCGACCCGTTCCTGACCTTCGCGCCGGTCACGGCGTCGGTCGCGAGCTTCGCGTTGTCCACCGCTCCGGCTGAGATCTTCGCCGCGGTCACAGCGCTGTCGGCGATCTCCGCCGTGTCCACGGCGCCGTCCGCGAGCTTCGAGTTCGTCACCGCGTCGGGTGCCAGCTCGCTCGCCCCGACCGCGCCGCTCGCGAGCGCGACCGCGTCGATCGAGTCGGGCACGAGCCGCGACTCGGGGATCGTGCCGACCGCGATGTCGGCGCCCGTGATCGTGCCGTCGAGGATCGCGGCCGAGGTTACGGAGCCCGTGCCGAGCGAGCTGCTCGTGATCGCGTTCGGCGCGAGATCGCCCGCGGCGATCGTGCCGTCGAGGATCTTCGCCGAGGTGACGGCGTCGCTTGCGAGGTCGGCGCCCGCGACCGTCCCGTCGAGGATGTTCGCGCTCGTGACGCCGCCGGTCGCGATGTCGGCGGTCGCGATCGTGCCGTCGAGGATGTCGGCGCTTGCGATCGTGCCGTCGAGGATCTTCGCGGAGGTGACGGCGTCGCTTGCGAGGTCGGCGCCCGCGACGGTGCCGTCGAGGATGTTGGCGCTGGTCACGCCGCCGGTCGCGATGTCGGCGGTCGCGATCGTGCCGTCGAGGATGTTCGCGCTCTGCACGGCGTCGCTCGCAAGGTCCGCGCTCGCGATCGTCTGGTCGGCGATCTTCGCGCTCGTCACGGCGCCGTCCGCGATCTCGGCGGCCCCGACCGTTCCGTCGGCGATGTCGGCGCCGGTGACCGCGCCGTCAGCGATGTCCACCCCGTT
>JADGHQ010000073.1 GCA_019683805.1 Thermoleophilaceae bacterium | reverse complement strand
GGGGGGGTTTTCGCTGGTTTTGGGATCCGCCGGGGGGGGGGGGGCCGGGCGGGGGCGCCATCCTGGGGGAGGGCCCGCGACCCGACTTGCGTCCGGAGCCGGGTCGCGGGGCGAGGAGTGAGTCGAGGATCAGGATGCCCAGCCCAGATGAAGCGGGCGTAAAAAGTCTGTTGCCGACCCCTCAGCCAGCCTCTGCGGCGCGCCGGTAGCGCAGGTAGACGACTCGATCGCCGAACGTCCGCGTCTCGGCGAGCTCGAGCTTGAGCCGGCGGTCGAGCGGGGGGAAGTACGGCGTGCCGCCGCCGAGCACGACCGGGCTGACGAAGAGGCGGTACTCGTCGATCAGGTCGAGCTCGGCCAGGGTGGAGGCCAGGCCGGCGCCGCCCACGCCCACGTCCCTGCCCGGCTGCTCCTTGAGCCTCGCCACCTCCTCGGCCACGCCGCCCGTGGCGAGCCGCGCGTTGCCCTCGACCCGCTCGAGCGTCGTCGAGAACACGATCTTCGGCAGTCCCTGCCAGATGCGCGCGAACTCGAGCTCGACCTCCCCGGCCGACGGGTCCCGGTCGGCTGTCTCCCAGTACAGCATCTCCTCGTAGAGACGCCGTCCGCAGAGGTGCGCCCCGAGCTCCCGAGTCTGCTGGTTGTGGAACCGGTGCAGCTCCTCGTCCGGCACCGACCAGTCGATCTCGCCGCCTCGCCCGGCGATGAACCCGTCGAGCGAGACTCCCATCGAGTAGATCAGCTTCCGCATCGTGCTCCTTCCGCCGTCGGCCTGTCCGCGACATATGACGTGGCGCCGCCCGGCTTCTCATCGGCTTCGCCGGCTCGGGCTGGCGCAGCGACCGTCTTGAATCCGCCTCCACCAGATGCGAACATACGTTCGCATGATCGTCTGCTTCCTCTACCCGAGGCTCGAGCTGCTCGCCGCGGTGGGCGACCGCCGCGCGCTGCTGTCCGAGCCGGTGGCGCTCGCGCCCGAGGCGGGCAGGCCGCAGATCGTAGGGGAGGTCACGGCGGCGGCGGAGGCGTTCGGCGTGGCGCGCGGAATGCGGCTGGGGGAGGCGCTCGCGCGCTGCCCCGGGCTGAAGCTCGTCCCGCCCGACCCGGACGGCGTGCGCTCGCTCTGGAGCTCGGCGCTCGCGGCACTCGAGGACATCGGGGCCGGCGTGGAGTCGGACCGGCCGGGCCAGGGCTTCTTCGAGTCGCGCGGCCTCTCCGGGATCCACGGCGGGCGGCTCGAGGGCGTGCTCGCGGCCGCGCGGCGCGCGCTCGCGCCGGCGCTCGGGCGCGGGGTGCGGATCGGCGCCGCGCCCAGCCGCTTCTGCGCCTACGTGGCGGCCCTGCGCGCGCGCCCGCGGCGCGACTCGGAGGTGGTGGTGCCGGAGAGCCGCGCACGCGAGTTCCTCGCGCGGCAGCCGGTGTCGCTCCTGCGCTCGCGCCCCGAGCTGCTCGAGATGGAGCGCATCCTGGCGCGGCTCGGGATCCGCACGCTCGGGGAGCTGGCGGCGCTCCCGCCGGCGGCGGTGGCAGAGCGCTTCGGGCATCCGGGCCTGCTCGCGCTCGAGCTCGCCCAGGGGCGCGACACGCCGCTCGAGCCGCGCCGCCCGCCCGAGCCGGTGGACGAGCGGCTCGAGCTGCCGGAGGCGGCGTCCGGGCCGCAGCTCGAGCACGCGCTCGAGCTGCTCGTCTCGCGCCTGCTCGCGCGGCCCGAGCGGCGCGGGCGCACGCTCCGCTCGCTGTCGCTGTCGGCGCGCTTCGTGGAGGGCGGCACCTGGCGGACGCGCGTGACGCTGCGCCGGGCGAGCGCCGACCCGGCGCGGCTGCGGATCGTGCTCTCGCCCCGGCTCGCCGAGCTGCCGGCGCCGGCGGACTGGATCGCGCTCGAGGTGGAGGCGTTCGGCCCTCCCGCGCGCGAGCAGGCCCGGCTGCTCGCGGAGCGCGACCCGGTGGAGGCGCGCCGGGCGCGCATCGGCGAGGCGGTGCGCCAGGTGCGCCAGGCGGCGGGCGAGGACGCGGCGCTGCGCGTGCTCGAGCTCGACCCGCGCTCGCGCCTCCCCGAGCGACGGGCGGTGCTCGCGCCCTATCCCGACGAAGGAGGCGAGCGGTGACGCCGGGGATGAGGCGGCTCGCCGCCCCGCGTCGCGTCGGCGTGCGCGTCGGCCCGGGCGGCGTGCCGGCCGCCGTGGACAACGTGCCGGTGGAGTCGGTGGCGGAGGACTGGGTGGTCGAGGACCGCTGGTGGACCGGCCGGCCGCTCCGCCGCCGCTACTTCGAGCTCGTCCTGCGCGACGGGCGCAACGCCGTGGTCTTCCGCGACATAGCGAGCGGCCGCTGGTTCAGCCAGCGCGGTTGATCGGCGCGGCGGGCGATGTACGTAGAGCTCCACTGCCACTCCGCCTTCTCGTTCCTCGACGGCGCGTCGCATCCGCTCGAGCTGGCGGGCGCGGCCGCCGAGCAGGGGCACGCCGCGCTCGCGCTCACCGACCACGACGGTCTGCACGGCGCCATGGAGTTCGCGCGCGCGTGCAAGGGGCTCGGCGTCCGCCCGATCACGGGCGCCGAGCTGACGCTCGAGGACGGCCACCACGTCACGCTGCTGTGCGAGAGCGCGGAGGGCTACCGCAACCTCTGCCGGCTGATCACGCTCGCGCACGCGGGCACGCGCGACAACCCGGGGCGGGAGGCGGGCGCTCCGCGCACGCGCGTCGAGGACCTCGAGCGCCACGCGGAGGGGCTCGTGTGCCTGTCGGGCTGCGCGCGCGACGGCGCGCTGGCCGCGCGCATGGAGCGCGGCGACCACGCCGGCGCGGCGCGCATGGCGAAGCGACTGCTCGCCGCGTTCGGGCGCGAGCGCTTCCGCGTCGAGCTGCAGCGGCCGTTCGAGCGGGGCGACCGCCGCCGCAACCGCCTGCTCTCCCAGCTCGCCGAGCGGCTCGGCGTGCCGTGCGTCGCCACCGGCAACGTGCACGCGCACGACCGCTCGCGGGCCGCGCTCCAGGACGTGATGGTGGCCACGCGGCTCGGGCTCACGCTCGACGAGTCGGAGCCGGAGCGGCGCGCCAACCGCTCGCACGCGCTCGCGCCGCCGGAGGCGATGGCGGGGCGCTTCGGCGAGCACGCCGACGCCGTGGAGGAGTCGGGCCGACTGGCGGAGCGGCTCGAGTTCGACCTCACGCGCGACCTCGGCTACCGCTACCCGGGCTCGGATGACGGCTCTGCCGACCGCAGGCTCGCCGAGATCTGCGCGGAGCGGCTCGTGGAGCGCTACGCGGGCGGGCGCCTCGCGGAGGCGCGGGCGCGGCTCGAGGAGGAGCTGCGCGTCATCCGCGCGCTCGGGCTGTCGGGGTTCTTCCTCCTCCACCGCGACCTGCTCGAGCTGGCGCGCGAGGTGGCGGCGGAGGTGCGGGGGCCGGACAGCGCGCGGGCGCTCCTGCCGCCGGGGCGCGGGCGCGGCTCCAGCGTGTCGTCGATCGTCTGCTACCTCACCGGCCTCTCGCACATCGACCCGATCGAGAACAAGCTCCTCATGGGCCGCTTCCTCAACGAGGAGCTCTCCTCGATGCCCGACATCGACCTCGACTTCCCGCGCGACATCCGCGAGGCGCTGATCCCGCGCGTGCACGAGCGCTACGGGCGCGACCGCTCTGCGCTCGTGGCGGCGTTCGCCACCTACCGCGTGCGCTCCGCCGTGCGCGACTTCGGCAAGGCGCTCGGCCTCGCCCCCGGGGAGGTGGAGCGGGTGGCGCGCTCGTCGCACCCCTTCGAGGCGGCCGCGCTCGACCGCGACGTGGGCGAGGCGGTCGGCGAGCGGCGCGCGCGCTCGCCGCGCTGGCAGGCGCTCGTGCGGCTGGTGCGGGAGGCGCACGGTCTGCCGCGGCACGTCTCGCAGCACTCGGGCGGGATGGTGATCGCCACCGAGCCGCTGTGCGAGATCTGCCCGATCCAGCCTGCCGCCATGGAGGGCCGCCAGCTCGTGCAGTGGGACAAGGACTCCTGCGCCGACGCCGGCTTCCTGAAGATCGACCTGCTCGGGCTCGGGATGCTGTCCGCGGTCGAGCGCTGCGTGGAGGAGATCGCGCGCGTGCGCGGCGAGCGGATCGACCTCTCGCGCATCCCCTACGACGACCCGGAGGTGTACGCGGAGATCCAGCGGGCGGAGACCACTGGCGTGTTCCAGATCGAGAGCCGAGCGCAGATGCAGATGCTGAGGCGGACGAGGCCCGAGACGCTCGACGACCTCACCGTGCAGGTGGCGCTCGTGCGGCCCGGGCCGATCCAGGGCGGCGCCGTGCACCCCTACATCGAGCGGCGCAAGGCGCTGCGCGCCGACCCCGCCTACCGGGTGCCGTACGAGCACCCCTCGCTCGAGCCGGTGCTGCGCGACACGCTCGGGGCGATCGTCTTCCAGGACCAGGTGATCGAGGTGTCGATGGCGTTCGCGGGCTTCTCGCAGGGCGAGGCGGAGGGGCTGCGGCGCGCGATGAGCCGCAAGCGCTCCGAGGAGGCGATGCGCGCGTACGAGCGCAGGTTCATCGAGGGCGCGATGGCGAAGCACGGGGTGGACCGCGCCTGCGCGGAGCGCGTCTACGCGCAGATCGTCGGGTTCTCCGGGTTCGGCTTCCCGAAGGCGCACTCCGCCGCCTTCGGTCTGCTCGCCTACCAGTCGGCCTGGCTGCGCGCCCACTACGGGCCGGAGTTCCTGTGCGCCCTGCTCAACGAGCAGCCGATGGGCTTCTACCCGCCGGACGCGCTCGTGCACGAGGCGCAGCGGCGCGGGATCGAGATACTGCCCCCCGACGTGTGCGCGAGCCGGGAGGTGTGCACGGTCGAGGAGGGGTCGCTCGCCGTGCGGATCGGGCTCGGCTACGTGGTGGGCGTGAAGGAGGCGGAGGTGCGCGCGATGGTCGTGGAGCGCGACCGCGGCGGCCCGTTCGCGTCGCTGGAGGATCTCGCGGGCCGCTGCGCCGCCCAGCGCGACTCGCTCGAGCGGCTCGCCTGGGCGGGCGCCTGCGACTCGCTCTGCGCAGGCGGGCGGCGTGAGGCGCTCTGGCGGCTCGGCGTGTCGGCGCCCGGGGTGAGGGTGCGGGGCGGGGTGCAGCTTGCGCTGCCGCTCGAGACGGGCGACGCTCCCGCGCTGCCCGAGCTCACGCCCTGGGAGCGGATGGTGGCCGACTACGGCTCGACGGACATCACCCTGCGCGAGCACCCGATCGAGCTGATGCGCCCGGGGCTCCCGGACGACGTCGTGTCGAGCGCGGACCTCGAGCGCATGCGCAGCGGCGCGCGCGTGAAGGTCGCCGGGCTCGTGGTGGCGCGGCAGCGTCCGGCCACCGCCAGGGGCGTCACCTTCATGCTGCTGGAGGACGAGCACGGCACCGTCAACCTGATCGTGCCGCCGCCCGTGTACGACCGCTGCCGGCTCGCCGTGCGCGCCGAGCCGATCGTGACCGCCGAAGGCCGGCTCGAGCGGCGCGAGGGCGTGACGAACATCGTCGTGGACGCCGTGCGGCGGCTCGACACGCCCGACATGCCCCAGGGCGAGGTGCGCCACATCGAGCCGTCGCGCACCTGGTCGAGCGAGGCGGGGGAGCTGCGCGCGGTGGCGCCGCGGGCGCACAGCTTCGGCAGGCGCGCAGGGTAGGTTGCCGCCTATGGCGAGCGACGGCTTAGACGGCTTTCGCCTCGAGGTGCTCGGCGCCGAGGAGCCCGAGCCGGGTCGGGCGATCGTCCACTGTCGCTGCCACGGCCGCGGGCGGGCGACTGGGCTCGCGCTCGACGCGGCCGTGTGGACGGTCTATCGGATACGAGATGAGAAGGCGGTGAGCGTGCGCGACCACCCGACCCGCGACGACGCGCTCGCCCATATCGGGAGCTGAATGGACACCGACTACACGCGGCCGCTGCGCGAGAGCGACCTGGACCCCGACCCCATCCGACAGTTCGCGTCCTGGTTCGAGGACGCGAGCGGGATCGGCCTGCGGATGCCCGAGGGCATGGCGCTCGCCACCGCCACGCCCGACGGGCGCCCGTCGGCGCGCATGGTGCTGCTCAAGGGCTTCGACGAGCGCGGCTTCGTCTTCTTCACCAACTACGACAGCCGCAAGGGGCGCGAGCTCGCGGCCAACCCGCGCGCCGCGCTGCTGCTCTACTGGGACCAGCTCGGGCGGCAGGTGAGGATCGAGGGGCGGGTCGAGCGCACCTCGCCGGAGGAGAGCGCCGCCTACGTGCGCACGCGGCCGCGCGGCAGCCGCCTGAGCGCGCTCGCCTCTCCCCAGAGCGAGGTGGTGGAGAGCCGCGAGGCGCTCGAGCGGGCCGTCGCCGAGCTGGCCGAGCGCTACGGCGACGGCGAGCTGCCGGTCGCGGACAACTGGGGCGGCTTCCGTCTCGTGCCCGATGAGCTCGAGTTCTGGCAGAACCGCGAGGACCGCCTGCACGACCGGCTGCGCTACCGCCGCGAGGGCGACGGCTGGAGGATCGAGCGGCTCGCGCCGTAGCGCTCTAGAGTCGGGCGCATGGCGGGTCGCGTCCTGATAGGCACCTCGAGCTGGGCGGACCCCGGCTTTGTCGAGCGCTGGTACCCCAGGGGCATGCCGGCGCGCGAGCGCCTGCCCTGGTACGCGCAGCGCTTCGAGTACGTCGAGGTGAACTCGAGCTTCTACGCGCTCCCCGACCCGGCGACGGTGCGGCGCTGGGCCGCCGCCACACCCGCCGGCTTCACCTTCGACTACAAGCTGCACCGGCTGCTGTCGCGCCACGCCGCGGCGCCCGACTCGCTGCCGCGGGACATGCGCGATGAGGTCGAGGTCGACCGGCGCGGCCGCGTGCGGCTCACCCGTGAGCTCGAGGACGAGCTCGTCGACCGCACGCGGGACGCGGTCGAGCCGCTGGTCGAGGCGGGCAAGCTCGGCGCGTTCCTCCTGCAGCTCACCCCAGCGTTCTCTCCGTTCGACCACGAGCTCGAGGAGCTCGCGCCGCTCGTCGAGCGCCTGCGGCCGCACCGGGTGGCGGTGGAGCTCCGCCACCGAAGCTGGGTCGATCCCAGGCGGGCCGAGCGCACCTTCGCGTTCCTCTCGGAGATCGGGGCGGCTTTCGTCACGGTCGACGCGCCGCCCGGGGAGCACGCGCCGATCATGCCCCCGGTCGACGCGGTCACCTGCGACGAGCTCGCATACATGCGGCTGCACGGGCGCAACGCGCGCGGCTACCTCACCGGCCGGACGGTCGCGGAGCGCTTCGGGTGGGTCTACGCCGACGAGGAGCTCGAGGAGGTGGCGGGGCGCGTGCGCGCGCTCGCCGAGCAGGCCGACGAGGTCCACGTCGCCTTCAACAACAACCGCGACGACGACGCGCCGAGCGCCGCGCGGCGCTTCCGCGAGATCATGGGGCAGGACCCTGGGCCTCCTCCCGAGGAGGCGCAGCTCCGCATCGCATGAGGACGATTCGCCCGCCGATGAGCGTCTTCGAGCCGTAGAGAGATGGCCGCGAAACGACCGCAACCCGGCATCGACGAGGCGGAGCTCGCGCGGCTCGCCGACGGCACGCTGCCCGACGACCGGCGCGAGCTCGTCGAGCGCGCGCTCACTGAGTCGCCGGAGCTGCGCGCTCGGCTGGCCGAGCAGGGGCGGGTCGCGACCGCGGTGCGGACGGCGGCGACGTCGGTCGCCGCGCCCGCGGGCCTGCGCGCGCGTGTCGCGGCGGGGCTCGAGGGCCGCAGGCGGGCGCCGGCCCGCCGGCGCCGCTACGCCGCCCTCGCGCTCGCCACCGCCGCCGCGCTCGTCGTGGCGGGTCTGCTCTTCGCGCTTCCCTCGGGCGGGCCCGGCGATCCCACGCTCCCCCAGGCGGCCGCGATCGCAGCGCGCGAGCCAACCGACCCGCCGCCCGCGCGCTACCACGACTCGCACGCCCTCCTCGACCAGGCGGCGGCGGGGATCCCCTTCCCGGACTGGTCCGAGGCGTTCGGCTGGCGCGCCGCGGGCGTGCGCCGCGACCGCCTGCGCGGCCGCGAGCTGACGACCGTCTACTACGAGCGCGACGGCCACCGCATCGCCTACTCGATCGTCTCGGGCCGCCCGCTCGAGGTCCCGCGCTCCGCCCGGCGCGCCACCGTCGACGGGGTGGAGATCGCGAGCCTGCGCCTGGGCGGGCGCAGCGTCGTGACGTGGCGACGGGAGGGGCACACGTGCGTGCTCTCGGGCGTGGGCGTGCCGGCCGGCCGGCTCGTCCCGCTCGCCGCCTGGCGGGCGAGCGGCGAGCTGCCCTACTGACGCCGGCCGAGCGTCTCGCCCCGGCTCGGCTCGAGCGCCCGCGCGAGCTGGCGCCGGGCGCGGAACACGCGGCTCGTGAGCGTGCCCTCGGGCAGCTTCAGGGCCTTCGCCGCCTCGGCGTACGAGAGGCCCGCGACGTCGACGGCGACGACGGCCTCGCGGAACGGCTGCGGCAGCGCGGCGATGGCCCCGAGCACGAGCCGCTGCTCGGCCGCCTCGTCGGGCCGCGTCGCGCCCGAGCGGTCCGCCACCTCGACCTCGTCGCCGATCGGTACCTGCTGGGCGCGCCGCTTGCGGACCTGGCTCACGAACGTGTTGCGCAGCACCCTGAGCAGGTAGCCGATGTCGTCCTCGTTGCGCAGGAAGCGCGGTCGCGCGAGCACGCGGGCGAAGGTGTCCTGCACCAGGTCCTCGGCGCCCTCGCGGGAGCCGCACAGCGCCCACGCCGCCCGGTAGAGACGGTCGATGTGGTCGCCGAGGCGGTCGGGGTCGAGCTTGCGGGGCTGCGTCACGTGGCCGGTCGGGTCAATGAGCGAACATAGAACTATGGCCGTCCGGATCGCCACGGGCCTCTCCGCCGCCGACGCGGGCGTCGATTCGTTCGCCGAGGCTGCGGGCCGGGCCGCCCTGGGGCTCGGCGGCGCGCGCGCCGACGTCGCCGTCGTCTTCGCGGGCGCGCCGAACCTCGCGCACGTCGAGCAGGGGCTCGACGCCGTGCGCGACCGCCTCGGGGCGCACGCCGCGCTGATGGGCTGCGGCGCGCAGGGCGTCGTCGCGAGCGGCCGCGAGCTCGAGAGTGGGGGAGTGGCGGTGTGGGCCGCGTCGATGCCGGGCGTGGCCGTGGAGCCGTTCCAGCTCGACGCGGTGCCGACCGGCGAGGGGGAGATGGCGGTGGCGGGCCTGCCGGACTTCGACGGCGTCGAGGCTGCCGTGATGATCGCCGACCCCTACACCTTCCCGGTCGAGCCGCTGCTCGACCGCCTCTCGGAGGACGAGCCCGGCCTGCGGATCGTGGGCGGGCTGGCGAGTGCGGGGGAGGAGCCGGGCACGACGACGCTCTTCCACTCGGGCGGCGTGGAGCGGGGCGGCGCGCTTGGCTTCACGCTCGCGGGGGTCGACGTGCACACGTGCGTGTCGCAGGGCGCGCGCCCGATCGGGCCGGAGATGGTGGTCACCGCTTGCGAGGGCAACGTGATCCACGAGCTCGCGAGCCGCCCGGCGCTGTTGCGGCTGCAGGAGGCGATCGAGGACCTCGACCCGCTCGAGCGGGCGCTCGCGGCGCGCGGCCTGCTGCTCGGCATCGTCATCGACGAGAACAAGCCGGAGTACGAGCGCGGCGACTTCCTGATCCGTCAGATCGTCGGCGCCGACGAGAGCGAGGCGACGGTGGTCGTCAGCGAGCGCGTGCGCGTCGGGCAGACCGTGCGCCTCCAGGTGCGCGACGGCGAGTCGGCGGACGAGGACCTGCGGCAGGTGCTCGAGGCCGAGCTCACGCGGCTCGGCCGGCCGCCGGCGGGCGCGCTGCTCTTCACCTGCAACGGCCGGGGGAGCCAGATGTTCACCGAGCCCGACCACGACGCGGCGGCCGTCGAGCTGGCGCTCGGCGGAGCCCCGGCCGCGGGGTTCTTCTGCGCGGGCGAGATCGGGCCCGTGGGCAAGCGCAACTTCGTCCACGGGTTCACGGCGACGCTCGCCGTGTTCCCGGACGGCTAGCCGCGCCTCCGGCCGCGGCCGGAGGCCCGCCCAGGGTGGACCCGCGGCGCGTAGCCGCTACGCCGCCGCGGGCTGCGGCCAGCGGTCGGCCCAGGGGCGCGCCGGCGCGCGCG
>JADGHQ010000072.1 GCA_019683805.1 Thermoleophilaceae bacterium | reverse complement strand
GAACAGCGTCTACGAGCGTAGCCGGCGCTCTGTGTCTCGCCTCCCCTTCGCCGCGCCGGCGGGGTTCGGGGAAGCCAGCCCTCTTGGGTGTCCCCCCGCCGCCGAGGGCGCTCGCCGGGGGCTGTAGCCCGTTTCTGATACCGGGTCCCGCCCCACGGGCCGAGGGCGGGCCGGCACCTCACTCACCTAGAAGCTGGATCAGGCGGCGAGGGCGAACGTGTGATTGTCCGCACTTATTGGTTGTCCCGGTTGTTTAACGAGGCCGACCGGGGACCTCGACTCGCAACTGATCACACGAAAACGTCCACGTCGAAGCCTGTCGTCCCCGTGTGCGAGATCGATTCTAGAGCCACCCGGCGCGGCCGTACAGGGGCTGCGGCGCTCGGGGCCTGGGACGGCCGTGCAGCGCCCTGCCACAATCGAAGCGTGGGACCGGCAACCCCCGAGATACACCCGCTCGTCGGAATCGACCCGGACCCCGCGACCGATCCACCCCAGCCTTCCCCGATCCGCGAGGACCGCTCGCTGCCGAAGCGCCTCGCCGCGGGCGCCGCTGCGCTCGTCGCGCTGCTCGCCAAGTTCGGCGCGGGCCTCAAGTGGCTGCTGCTCCTGCTGCCCAAGGCCAAGGTCCTCACGACCGCCGGGACGATGCTCGTCTCGATCGCGGCCTATGCGCTGATCTGGGGTTGGCAGTTCGGGCTCGGGTTCGTGCTGCTGCTGCTCGTGCACGAGCTCGGCCACGTGCTCCAGCTCCGGCGGGAGGGCGTGAAGGCGAGCGCGCCCGTGTTCATCCCCTTCCTGGGCGCCGTGATCGGCTCGAAGTCGCTCGGCGACGACGCCGCGGCAGAGGCTCGCGTCGGGCTCGCCGGCCCGGTGCTCGGGTCGCTCGGCGCGCTCGCGGCGCTCGCGATCTACGGCGCCACCGACAGCGACCTCTTCCGCGCGCTCGCGTTCACCGGCTTCTTCCTCAACCTCTTCAACCTGCTGCCGGTGCTGCCGCTCGACGGCGGCCGCGCGATGGCGGCCCTGTCGCCCTGGGTGTGGCTCGTGGGGTTCGCGGGGCTGATCGCGCTCGCGCTCTACTTCCCGAACCCGATCATCCTGCTGATCCTCCTGGTGGGCGCCGCCGAGACCTGGCGGCGGCTGCGGCTGCGCCACACGCCGGAGGGCCGCCGCTACCACCGGGTCGAGCCGCTCACCCGCGTGGGCGTCGCGATCGTCTACATCGGGCTTGCGGCCGGGCTCGTGCTCGGCATGCACTTCTCGCACCTGCCGCGCTCGGTCTGAGGGAGCGCGGCGCGGCCTTTCGCGGGCCGCCGCGCCCGACTCAGCGGAAGCGGGGCACGAGCTCGCGGCCGATCAGCTCCACCATCTCGACGTCGTCGTGCAGGTGATGCTGGAGCATCACCCGCTCCACTCCCGCGCGCTCGAACTCGCGCAGCCGATCGGCCGCCTCGTCCACCGTGCCCGCCACCCAGTCGTCGCCGACCTCGACCGAGGACGCTGCTCCGCGGCGCTCGGCGAGCGCGTCGAGGCGGCGCTCGAAGTCCGCCCGGTCGCGGCCGACGAGCGTCGTGAGCATCGCGGAGAAGGTCATGGTCGAACGGTCCCGGCCGGCGTCCTCGCAGGCCGCGGCGACGCGCTCGAAGCGCTCGCCGATCTCGGCGGGCGGCGCGTGGAAGGTGTTGAACTCGTCCGCGAAGCGAGCCGCGAGGCGCGCGCTGCGGGGCCCGCCGCGGCTGCCGACGATCAGGTTCGGCCGCGGACGCTGGAGCGGCTTCGGGAGGGCGTCGAGCACCTCGACGCGGTAGTGCCGCCCAGAGAACGAGAAGGCGCCGTCCTGCCACGAGCGCGTGACGATCTCGAGCTGCTCCTCGAGCACGTCCATGCGCGTGCGCGTGTCGGGGAACGGGATCCCGTACGCCCGGTGCTCGGCCTCGTGCCAGCCGGCGCCGATGCCGAGCTCGGCCCGCCCGCCCGACACGTGGTCGACCGTCGTGACGAGCTTCGCGAGCACCGAGGGGTGCCGGAAGGTCGCAGGCGAGACGAGCGTGCCGAGGCGGATCCGCGAGGTCACGGCCGCGAGCGCGGAGAGCGTCGCCCAGGCATCGAGCGAGCCGCGCTCGACGCGCATCTCCACCGAGAGGTAGTGGTCGGAGCGGAGCAGCGCCTCGATGCCGTGGGACTCGCAGGCCGCGGCGAGCGCGCGCCACTGGTCCCAGGTGACGTCCTCCTGCCCCTCGATCATCAGGCAAAACCGCATGCGTGTTCCTCCTTCCGCGGTCGGGGGCCCCGAACCTAGCGGGCGGACGTGAGAAGCAGGCGGTTGCGCGAGGGGTCGAGCACGATCACGCCGCCGTCGACCGGCTCGGGCTCCTGCCCCGCGTCGGCCACGCGGCCGGTCACGGCATCGAGCTCGGCACGATCGGGCAGCACGATCGTCGCGTGGCGGAGCGCCGCGGAGCCCGGGGGCGGGGGCGTCGCGCCACGGCCCGCCCACACGTTCGCGCCGATGTGGTGGTGGTAGCGGCCCGCGGACATGAACGTCGCCTCGCTGCCGAAGCGCGCCACCACCTCGAAGCCGAGCACGCCGCCGTAGAACTCCTCGGTCGAGGGGATGTCCGCCACGTGCAGGTGGACGTGCCCCATGCGCGTGCCGCTCGGCAGGCCGGAGTAGGGCTCGGACCCGGGGTCGTCGAGGGCGCCGAGCAGCGCGTGCGTGTCTAGCGGGATCGTGTCCATGCTCACGCGGTCGCCGTCCCAACGCCACTCCGAGCGCGGCCGGTCGCGGTAGATCTCGATGCCGTGACCGTCGGGATCGCGCAGGTAGATCGCCTCGCTGACGAGGTGGTCCGAGAGGCCCGAAAGCGGGATCCGCGCGGCGGCCGCGTGCATGAGCCAGCGCGCGAGGTCGGCGCGCGTCGGGACGAGCAGCGCGTAGTGGTAGAGCCCCGTGTGCCCGCGCACCGGCTGCGCGCCGGGCTCCTCGTAGAGCGCGAGCAGCTCATGCCCTCCCGCTCCGAGCGTCGCGCGGGCGCCCGCCCGCTCGAGGGCCTCGAGGCCGAGCGCCGTCCGGTACCACTCGAGCGAGCGGGCGAGGTCGGCCACCGTCAGGTGAACAGCGCCGACGGTCGTGTCGGGAGCGATCGTCACGCGGCCACCGCATCGAGGCCGCTCGAGCGCGCCCGTACCGCCGCGGCGAGCACTCGCACCGTGCGGTCTTCGATTCGCATCTCACACTCCCGTCGCGTTCAAGGCTCTCACGGGCCGACGCCGAGTCCGGCCCGCTCCGATCTGGTCTACCCGCAGCGGCTCAGGCCTTCACGGCCGAGATGTCGAGCAGGATCTTCACCCTCTTGCCCACCAGCACGCCGCCGCTCTCGAGCGCCTGGTTCCAGGTGAGCCCCCACTCGGTGCGGTCGAGCTGGCCGGACGCCTCGAGCCCCACGCGCGTGTTGCCCCACGGGTCCTGGTCGGTGCCCGTGACGGTGGCCTCGAGCACGATCTCCTTGGTCGTGCCGCGCATGGTGAGGTCGCCGGTGATGCGGTAGGTCTCCTCGTCGAGCTGCTCGACCTTCGTCGAGCGGAAGCTGATCTCCGGGTGGTTCTCGACGTCGAAGAAGTCCGCCGAGCGCAGATGCTCGTCGCGCTGGTCGTTGCGCGTGTTGATGCTCGCCGCCTTCACCCGGCCGCCGGCGGTCACCGACCCGTCCTCGGCCACCTCGAGGCCGCCCTCGAACTCGCCGAAGAAGCCCTTCACGGTGGCAAGCCCCATGTGCTTGACCTGGAACTCGACACTCGAGTGGGACGGGTCGACGTTCCACTTGCCCTGGGCGATGGCAGGTTGCGTGCCTTCGATCGTGCTCATGCTGATCTGCCCCCTTTGCCGGACCGCTCTCGCGGCCGCTCGTTGACTACGCAACCATCCTAGCAAGGTACTTGCGCAGACAACTACCTGCGCCCGTGGGGCCTCGCGCCGACGGCGCCCCCTGGCGCGGCGGAGGTCCTGCGGCACGGCGACGCGCGGCGGCGACACGCGACCGCCGCCCCGACTGCGCCGGCGGCTAGTAGCGTTCGCGCAGCGCGCGCTCGATCTCGCGCCGCTGCTCGCGCGCCTTGATGTCGCGGCGCTTGTCGCGCACGTCCTTGCCGCGCGCGAGCGCGAGCTCGACCTTCGCGTTGCGGCCCTTGAAGTACACGCGCGTGGGCACGAGCGTGAGCCCGCGCTCCTGCGTCTTCCCCATCAGCCGCTCGATCTCGCGCCGGTGGAGCAGGAGCTTGCGCGGGCGCTCGGGGTCGTGATTCTCGCGCGAGGCTGCGGGATAGGGCGCGATGTGCATGCTCATCAGCCACACCTCGCCGTCGCGCACCGTCGCGTAGGCGTCCTTGAGCTGCACCTTGCCGTCGCGCAGCGACTTGACCTCGGAGCCCTGGAGCTGGAGCCCCGCCTCGAGCTTGTCGAGGAGCTCGTAGCGGTAGGAGGCCTGGCGGTTCGTGGCCACGTCGCCGGGCGCGGCCTTGCGCTTTCCCTTCTTCGCCATCGGGGGACTGACTCTATTCGGACGCCGCCGCGCTCAGGTCCACCCGCCCGCGCGCGGTGTCGACCCGCTCGACCACGACGCGCAGCGGGTCCCCGAGGCGCAGCGTCGATCCGCTGCGCGCGCCGATCAGCGCAGTGCCCTCCTCGTTGAGGTCCCACCAGTCGCCGCGCAGCCGCCTCACGGGGAGGAAGCCCTCGAAGCCCGCTTCCCCGAACGACACGAAGGCGCCGGCGCCGATCAGGCCCACGACCTCACCCTCGAAGACGGTCTCCCGGCCGCGCTCCGACAGCTCGCGCTCGAGCAGGAAGGCGAGGCAGACGTCCTGAGCGGCGCGCTCGATGTCCATCGCGTGGCGCTCGGCGGCGGAGCTCGCGAGCCCCGCCTCCTCCATGTCCTCGGCGCGCGGAGCGTGCTCCTCCCAGCCGAGCGAGGCGAGCAGGCCGCGGTGGACGACGAGGTCGGGATAGCGCCGGATCGGGGAGGTGAAATGGCAGTAACAGGCGCTCGCGAGGCCGGCGTGGCCGATGTTCACCGGCGAGTAGTACGCCTGCTTGAGCGAGCGCAGCACGAGCGCTGTGAGCGCCTGCCGCCCGCGGCCCGTGCGGCGGACGTGCCGGGCCACGAGCCTGCTCATCTCGCCCGCGGCGTCGGAGGCCTGCTGCGGCGACATCGGGTCGGGCAGCGGCGGCGTCGGCACCTCGAGCGACTCGAGCTTCTCCGCGAGCGCCTGGATCGACTGCGGCGCGGGCCGCTCGTGCACCCGGTAGAGCGTCGGCACGCCGCGCTCGTGCAGGTAGCTCGCCACCCGCTCGTTCGCGAGGATCATCAGGTGCTCGATCAGCTCGTGCGACTCGGTCTGCTCCTCGTGCACGACGCCGACGACGTCCCCGCCATCGTCGAACTCGAACACGGGCTCGCGGGCGTCGACCTCCAGGGCGCCGACGTGCCCGCGCCGGTCCCGCAGCGCCGACGCCACCTCGCGCGCCGCCTCGAGCGGCCCGGCCCACGGCTCCTCGGCGCGCTCCTCCCCGGCGAAGATGCGGTCGACGCGCTCGTAGGTGAGCCGCGCGTCGCTGCGCACGATCGAGCGGTAGAAGGCGACGGACACGGGGTCGGCGCCGTCCATCTCCATCTCGACGGTCACCGCGAGCCGCGGCTCCCCGGGGACGAGCGAGCAGGCGCGGTTCGAGAGCGCCTCGGGGAGCATCGGCTCGACGGCCCCCGGGACGTACACGCTCGTCCCGCGCCGGTAGGCCTCGCCCTCGGTCGCCCCGGAGGGCTCGACGTACGCTGAGACGTCCGCGATGTGCACCCACACGCGCACGCGGCCGCCCTGCTCGCGACGCGCCGAGATCGCGTCGTCGAAGTCCTTCGCATGGAGCGGGTCGATCGTGAAGGTGGGCAGGTCGGTGAGGTCGCGCCGCCCGCGCGAGGCGCCGGGCTCGCGCCAGGGGCCGATCCCGCTCGCGCGCTCCTCGGCCTCGAGCGCGACCGCGCGCGGGAACGACCGCCGCAGCCCGCGGTCGAGCATGAGCGCCTCGAGCACGTCGCGCGCCACGTCCGGCCGGCCCAGCACGCGCACGACCCGGGCGCCGCGCTTCCCGCCGCCCACCAGCACGATCTGACCGGCGTGCGCCCCGCCCAGCGCCCTCGGCGGCAGCGTGATCCGCCGGCCGGCGTCGAACAGCGGCTCGGCGACCGTCAGGCGACCGCGCCGCGCGAGCACCGCGACGACCGGCTCGAGCACGGGCGCGCGGCCATGGGCCCGGGTGCCGGTCCTCACGAGCGCGCGAGCTTCCTGCGAAGTGCGCGCAGGGCGGCGTCGAGGCCCTCGTCGCGCTTCGTCCCCGGGTCGTCCCGCGCCTTCACCGCCGGCTCGATGCCCGTCTCCTGGATGTTCTCGCCGTCGGGGAGGTAGTACCTCCCCACGGTCAGGTCGAGCGCGCCCCCGTTCGAGAGCGGCTCGATCTCCTGGAAGACGCCCTTCCCGAACGTGCGCGTGCCGACGACGGTGGCGCGGCCGTGGTCGCGCAGCGCGCCCGTCACGATCTCCGCGGCGCTCGCGGTGCCTCGGTCCACGAGCACGACGACCGGGATCCGGGAGGGGATCGCGTTCCCGGTCGCGTTCAGCTTCGTCTCTGGGACGCCGCGTCCGCGCGTCGACACGATCAGCCCCTTCGGCACGAAGATCGACGCCACAAGCCGCCCCTCCTGGAGCAGGCCGCCGCCGTTGCCGCGCAGGTCGAGCACGAGCCCCCGGGCGCCGCCGCGCAGCAGCGAGTCGATCCTCGCGCGCAGCGCGCCGTGCGCGCCGTCGGTGAACTGCCTCAGCGCGACGTAGCCCACCTTCGGCCCGCCGGTCGCCACCATGCGGCCACTCGCCACCGGGAGGTCGATCCTCTCCCGCTTCACGGTCACGGTCCGCCGCGGCCCCTTCCCCGCCTTGCGGTAGGTCAGCGACACGCTCGTCCCCGCGCGGCCCTTGATCTTCGCCGTGGCCACGTCCGTCTCCTCGCCGGCGATCGAGCGCCCGTCCACCGCCACGATCACGTCGCCCGCGCGGATGCCCGCCCTCGCGGCCGGCGCCTTCGGATAGGCGGTCACCACGAGCAGGCCCTGCCTCGCCTTGCGCACGGACAGGCCCACGCCCTCGAACTCGCCGTTCACGTCCTCGCTGAACTGCTTCGCCTCGGCAGGCGTGAAGTAGTGCGAGTACGGGTCGTTCAGCGAGCGCACCATCCCCTCGAGCGACGCCTGCTCGAGCCGGCTGCGAGGGACGTCCCTGTAGTAGCGCTCCTCGAGCGCGTCGATCACCTCGCTGCGGAGCGCGAAGCCGCCGTCGGTGAAGGGGTCGCGGATGAAGGCCGGGAGCTCGGACGGGTGGCCGCCGAGCCACAGGCCTCCGCAGAAGATCGCGAGGGCGGCGGCGAGCGCGGCGAGGGAGAGTGCGTTGCGGTGCATGCGGCCGGTCTCAGCGTAGTAGGCCGCTGCGCCGCGCACGGCGGGCCGCGGCGGGCGTCAGACGCGCAGGAAGCGGCGCAGCGTCACGCCCGAGCCGATCGCTGACACGGCCACGCAGGAGCCGAGCAGGACGGCGGCGAGCGCGGGGAAGCTGATCGTGTGCGGGAGCGAGACGAGCGCGAAGCGGTCGGAGAGCGGGTCGAGGAAGGTGTCCTTGACGATCCACAGCAGCAGCACCGCGAGCACGCCGCCCATCAGCCCGACGAGCATCCCCTCGATCACGAACGGCCAGCGGATGAACCAGTTGGTCGCGCCCACGAGGCGCATCACCTCGACCTCCCGTCGGCGGGCGAAGATCGAGAGGCGGATCGTGTTCGCGACGAGCGCGATCGACGCGAACACGAGCAAGCCGGCGAGGCCCGCGGCGAGCACCTTCACGATGCTGGTGGCCGAGAGGATCTTCTTAGTGTCCTGCTCGCGGTTGCGCACCTCGTCGATCGCCGGCACGGCGCCGTGGCGCCTGCCGTCCGCGCCCACGGGGTAGAGCGCGTCGACGATCTCCTGGACGCGGTCGGGGTCGACCGGCGTGACGCGGAAGGTGTCGGGCAGCGGGTTCGACCCGAGCAGCTCCCAGCCCGCCTTGGGGTGGCGTCGCCTCTCCTGCGCGAGCGCCTCCTCCTTCGAGACGTACTCGACGCGCTCGACGTTCGGCGTCCGCTCGATCCGCTGCCGCAGCGCGAGCTTGTCGGCCGGGCTGACGTCGCTCGCCAGGTAGACGTTCACGATCACGCGGCTGCGCACCTGGTCGGCGGCGCTGGTCGTGGCCTGCACGATCGGGATGAAGACGCCGAGCACGAGCGCCGTCAGGAGGATCGTGAGCATCGCGGCAAGCGACGGCGCCGCGTTGCGCGAGAGCGCCCGGTAGGCCTCCTTCACGAAGAAGCCGAGCCGCATCAGTTCGGATTGCCCTCGTCCCCGACGCCCATCTCGCCGCGCAGGCGGATCGCGAACTCCCTGGTGGACTCGTCGGGGCGGTAGAGGCCGGAGAGCTCGTCGCGGACGATCCGGCCGCCGTCGAGCTCGATCACGCGCCGCCGCATCTTGTCGACCATCTCCTTGTCGTGGGTCGCGACGATCACGGTCGTGCCGGTGCGGTTGATGCGGTAGATGAGCTGCATGATCCCGATCGAGGTCTCCGGATCGAGGTTGCCCGTCGGCTCGTCCGCGAGCAGCAGCGGCGGGTGGTTCACGAACGCGCGCGCGATCGAGACGCGCTGCTGCTCGCCGCCGGACAGCTCGTCGGGGTAGGCGTGCAGCTTGGTGGAGAGCCCCACGAGCCGCAGGATGTCCGGGACCTTGCGGCGGATCGACTGCCTGCTCTCACCGATCACCTCGAGCGAGTACGCGACGTTCGCGTACACCGTGCGGTTGGGCAGCAGCTTGTAGTCCTGGAACACGACGCCGATGTTGCGGCGCAGGTGCGGGACGCGCTTGCTCGGGATCCGGCCGATGTCGCGGCCGGCGATGAAGACCTCGCCCGAGCTCGGAAGGAGCTCGCGCATCAGCAGCCGGATGCAGGTGGACTTGCCGCAGCCGGTCGGCCCCACGAGGAAGACGAACTCGCCGCGGCCGATCCGCAGCGAGACGTGGTCGAGGCCGACGGAGCCCCCGTCGTAGACCTTCGTCACGTCCTTGAGCTCGACGACCGGAACGTCCGGGCGCGGCGCGCCCGCGGCGCGCGCACCGGCGCGGTCGCGTGCTCGGATCTCCGTCTCCGTGGCCGCCATGGAACCTCTGCTTTGTAGCGGGTCCGGCGGCCGCTTGGGATAGGTGCAAGGGTTTGTGCACCTAGCGGGACAGGCGGTAGCGCAAGAACAGCTCGTCCCCCGCTCGCAGCGCCGAGAGCAGCTCGAGCCCGGTGAGCCGGGGCAGCGGCGCGCCCTCGACGATCGTCAGCGCGTCCTTCCCTCCCGCGATCGAGGGGGAGAGGGTGAGGAAGAGCTCGTCCACGAGCCCTTGCGAGAGCAGCGAGGCGTTCAGGGTCGGGCCGCCCTCGCAGAGCACCGAGCGCACGCCGTGCTCGCGCCGCAGGCCGGCGAGCAGCGCGCCCAGGTCGAGCGGCCCGGCCGGCGAGCGCATGTAGTCGACCTCGGCCCGCACGCCGGCGAGCTCGCCGCGCTCGCGGGTCATGATGACGACGCGCGCCGCGGGATCCTGGAGCAGCGGCACGTCGGGCGGGAGGCTCAGCGAGCCGCTCACGATCACCGCCAGGGCCTCGGGCAGGACGCCCTCGCGCTCGCGCTTCGCGCGCAGCTCCGCGCTCTTCGTGAGCGCCCCATAGCGCTCGGCGCGCACCGTGCCCGCGCCGACCATCACCGCGTCGAACTGGGTGCGGAGGTGGTGGAACATCTGGCGGTCCGCGTCGCTCGAGATGGCGCGCGTCCGGCCGTCGACCGCCGCCTTCCCGTCTGCGGTCGAGACCATGTTGAGCGCGAGATAGGGCCTGCCGGCGGGTACCCGGTCCGCGAGCTCGAGGCCGGAGACCGCCTCGTCGGGCGTCGTCTGCGCGGGTCCGTCCGGGAACAGGCGCTCGAGCGGCACGACGGGGAGCGTAGCCGGGCGGGC
>JADGHQ010000022.1 GCA_019683805.1 Thermoleophilaceae bacterium | reverse complement strand
CGGCGGATCCACCCTGGCTGGGCTCGATCCAAGCGCGATGACGGCCGACGGCCGGACCATCGTGTTCCAGACCCCGGACCCGCTCGTCACGGAGGACACCAACTTCGCCCCTGGGACCTTCTCGCCACAGGGCTGGGACGTGTACGAGTGGCACGACGGGACGCTGTCGCTGCTTACCGACGGCACGACCCCGAGCACCAGCTCGAGCGACAACGTGTTCACCAACATCACGCCCGACGGCCGTGACGTCTTCCTGTACAGCTTCGACAAGCTGGCGCCGCAGGAGATCAGCCACACGGGCGCGATCTACGACGCCCGCATCGGCGGCGGCTTCCCCGTCCCGACTCCGCCCGCCGAGTGCAGGGACGACGGCTGCCAGGGCCCGGCGAGCCCGCAGCCCGAGCTGCCGGTCCCCGCGAGCGTGTCGTTCGCGGGCCCGGGCGACGTCTCGGCTGCCGGGACGCCCACGTTCCGCGTGGCGAGGATCAGCGGCTCGGCGCAGCGCAGGCTCGCGCGCACCGGCCGGATCACGCTCTCCGTCCGCGTCCCCGACGAGGGCACGGTCGAGGCGACCGCCAGCGCGCGCGTGAAGGGGCTTCTCGCCCGGGTCGCGCGGGCCTCGCGCCACGCCTCGAGGGCCTCGACGGTCCACGTGACGCTGAAGCTCTCCACGGCCGCGAGGCGGGAGCTCGCCCGCAGGCACCGGCTGACGGTGCGGTTCGTGGTGCGCTTCTCGGAGCTGCCTGGCAGCGCGACGGCGACCGTCACGCTCCGCCAGGCCAGGAGCTCGGCGAACGCACGGCACACGGCTACGCGGAAGGGCCGGTGAGGCGGTCATGAGCACGACTCTCATCGCCACCGGCCCGACCACGACTACGGAAGGGATGAGGATGACCACGACGGTGAGGAGCCGGCGGTCCCTCACGCGGGCGCTCCTGATCGGCGCCTGCGTGCTGGCGGCGCTGCTGTTCGCCGCGGTGGCCGCGAGGCCCGCGCGTGCGGACTTCGGCGTCAAGCCGGGGACCTTCAGGGCGGAGGCCCTCGACGCCAACGGCGACCCCGTGAACCAGGCGGGCGCGCACCCGTTCACGGCAACCACCAGCTTCCAGTTCAACACGAAGTCGCCGAACGGCTTCGAGGAGGCTGACGGGAACGTCCGCGACATCGAGGTGACGCTCCCGCCGGGCATGATCGGGAACCCCCAGGCGACGCCCAAGTGCACCGGCCAGCAGCTTCAGAACGCGCGCTGCCCGATCTCGAGCCAGGTGGGCGTCACCGTGCTCGAGCTCCGCAACGGGCCGTTCGTGATCAACGACAAGCGGCCCGTCTACAACATGGTCCCGCCGGACGGGGTCGCGGCCGACTTCGCCTTCAAGGCGCTCGGCATCGCGCCCGTGCACATCCGGGCGGCCGTGAAGACGGACGGGACCTTCGGCGTCGACCAGTACTCGCTCGTCACGACGATCTCGAAGGTCTCCTCGCTGGTCGCGCTCACGGGCTCGACGCTCACCTTCTGGGGCGTGCCGGCCGACCCCGCGCACGACCCGGATCGGTACGACCCGAGCTCGTTCAGCTTCGGGGCGTCCACGGACGCGCCGCGGAAGCCGTTCATGACGCTCCCGTCGGTCTGCGGCGTGCAGGGCGTCACGAAGCTGCGGGTGCGCTCGTGGCAGGACCCCGACACGTGGCTCACCTACACGTCCGACCCGCAGACGCTGACGGGCTGCGACAGGCAGACGTTCCGGCCGACAATCGACGTCCAGCCCGACCTCACGCAGGCGGGCGCCCCGAGCGGCCTCAGCGTCGACCTCGCGATCCCGCAGAACGAGAACCCCGACAGCCTCGCCACCCCGCCGCTGCAGAAGGCCGTGGTGACGCTGCCCGAGGGCGTCTCGGTGTCGCCGTCCGCGGCCGACGGGCTCGCCGCCTGCTCGCAGGCGCAGATCGCGCTCGGCTCGAACGCCGACCCGACCTGTCCGCAGGCGTCGAAGATCGGCTCCGTCGAGATCGACACCCCGCTCCTGACGGAGCCGCTCACGGGCCCGATCTACCTCGCGGCCCAGAACGACAACCCGTTCGGGTCGACGCTGGCCATCTACCTGGTGGCGCGTGGCCCCGGCATGATCCTCAAGCTGCCGGGCAAGCTCGACGCCGACCCGAGCACCGGCCAGCTCACGGCCACGTTCGACAACAACCCGCTGCTGCCGTTCACGCACCTGAAGCTGCACTTCAAGGGCGGCTCGCGCGCTCCGCTCGCGCTGCCTGAGACGTGCGGCACGAAGGCGACGACCACGCAGCTCACCTCGTACGCGGGTCAGCTCGCGACCCCGACGAGCAGCTTCACGGTCGACTCGGGCTGCGACGGCGGCGCGGCCCCGTCGTTCACCGCCGGGGTGGTGACCCCGCTCGCCGCGGCGAGCAGCCCGTTCACGCTGACGGCGCGGCGCGCCGACGGCGGGTCGCCGATCACCTCGATCGACGTGAACCTGCCGCCGGGCCTGACCGGCAGGCTGGCGTCGGTGCCGCTGTGCCCCGAGGCCCAGGCGGCCGCCGGCACCTGCGGCGACGAGAGCCTCGTGGGCAAGGTCACGATCGGGGCCGGCCCGGGCTCGAACCCGTACACGCTGGGCGGCAAGGTCTACCTGACCGGCCCGTACGACGGGGCGCCGCTCGGGCTCTCGATCGTGGTGCCCGCGGTGGCCGGCCCGTTCAACCTGGGCACGGTGGTCGTCCGGTCCGCGGTCTTCGTCGACCGCCACGACGCCCACCTCTCGGTCAAGTCGGATCCGCTGCCGACGATCCTCCAGGGGATCCCGCTGCGGCTCCGCTTCGTCAACGTGACGATCGACCGGGCCGGGTTCATGCTCAACGGGACCTCGTGCACGGCGCGCCAGGTCACGGGCGCGGTGAGCGGCCAGCCGGTCTCGACCCGGTTCCAGATCGGCGGGTGCGCCGACCTCGCGTTCTCGCCGAAGCTGTCGGCGTCGCTGACCGGCGGCCGGTCCAACACGAAGCCGGGCCGGCATCCCGGCCTCAAGGTGACGCTCACGCAGCGCTCCGGCCAGGCCAACCAGCGCAGCGTGTCGCTGACGCTGCCCTCGTCGCTCGGCGTCCAGCCGCCGGCCGGCGTGGGTCTCTGCACCCGCGACCAGCTCGCGGCGGCGAGCTGCCCGGCCGACGCCCAGGTCGGCACGGCAGAGGCGGTCACCCCGCTGCTGAAGGACAAGCTGGCGGGGCCGGTGTACCTCGTCGAGGGCCCCGGCGGGCAGGGTCTGCCCGGGCTGTCGATCTTCCTGAACGGCCAGCTGTCGATTCAGGTTGACGGCACCAACACGCTCACCAGGTCCGGCCTGCGGAGCACCTTCAGCGGGCTCCCCGATGTGCCGCTGAGCCGCTTCACGCTCACGCTCAACGGGGGCTCGAAGGGCTTGCTCTCGCCGAAGGCCGACCTGTGCAAGAGCAGTCGGCGCGCGCAGGAGACGATCCTCGCGCACAACGGCAAGCGCGTGAGCAAGAGCGTCACGCTCTCGGTCTCCTGCAAGGGCAGCAAGAGCACCAAGAGCAGGAAGACGCGCAAGGCGCGTAAGACGCACAAGTCGCGCAAGTAGCGGCGCGAGCCGCAAGCGATGAGCGGAGGGGCGGCCACGGCCGCCCCTCCGTCGTCCTGCGGGCTGAACTTCCACCCGGGCCTGCCGATCTAAGGGGCCAAATGGCCATCTCCGAGTCGACCGCGGGGCGCGCCTAATGGCGACCGCCGCCCGTCAACCGCGCGTGCGGGAGATCGACTTCCGCCGGCCCTCGAAGTTCAGCCGCGAGCAGGTGCGCCGCATCGAGGTCGCGCACGAGAACTTCTGCCAGTCGGCGGGCAGCCGCCTGTCCGCGGAGCTGCGCGCGGAGCTGCAGCTCGCGGTGCGGGGCACAGACCAGCTCCCCTACTCCGTCGTGATGGCGGAGGAGGCGCCGCGGAACGCGCTCGCGATCGAGCTCGGAATCGTGGAGCTCGAGACGGAAATCGTCTTCATCCTCGACTTCCCTCTCGTCCACCTGGTCGTCGCGAGGCTGCTGGGCGGGACCGGAGACAGCGCCACGGCGCTCGGACGGACGTCGCTCACCGAGATCGAGATCGCCGTGGCGCGGCGGATGGTCAACAGCATGGTCGAGCGGCTCTCGGCCACCTGGCAGGACCTCGCCGGCGTCACGCTCGAGGTGCGCTCGATCCACACCTCGCCGCTGACCGTCCAGGTCGTCTCGCCGAGCGAGCCGGCGCTGCTGCTCGACCTCTCGGCGCAGCTCGACGGCCACGCGTCGACGATCACCCTCGTCGTGCCGCACGCGTCGGTCGAGCCGGTGCTCGACCGCTTCGTGCAGGGCCACTACGGCGCCGTGCAGGCAGACGACGCCACCCGCAGCGCGATGCTCGCCGCGGTCGGGCGGGTCGACCTCGAGGTGAGCGCCGAGGTGGGCGCCGTGAGCATGCCGCTCGAGCGCGTCCTCGCGCTCAGGCCCGGAGACCTCGTCAACCTTCGGCGGCCGGCGTCGAAGGGAGTCGTCCTGACGGTGGAGGGGCGGCCCGCCTACGTGGCGACGCCCGGCCGCAACGGCAACGTGCGCGCCGTGCAGGTGCGCGGGGAGTGGAGCAAGGGGCGATGAGCGAGCGCGCTCACGCGGCGGAGCTCTCCGCGCAGCTGCGCGACGTGGACCTGCGCTTCTGGGCCGAGCTCGGCCGCGCGCGCCTGCCCGTGCGCGACGCCGCCTCCCTCGAGGCGGGGTCGATCGTCGACCTCGACCGCCGGCCCGACGACCCGGTCGAGCTGTACGTGAACGGGCTCCGCTTCGGCACAGGCAGGCTGCAGCTCGTCGACGGCGAGTGGGCCGTCCGCATCGAGGAGATCCTCGTCGGCGGCGACGAGGTCCGCTCGGTCGCGGGGTAGAACACACGTCCAGACGGCGTTCAGCGCCCCGGGATCGGTCCGACTAAGCGGGCCGTGGACCGTCCCTTCAAGTTCTCCCTCGAGCGCGTACGCGCCCTGCGCGAGCGCACCGAGGAGCTGGCGCGCGAGCAGCTCGCCGCGTCGCTCTCCCACCGCTCGCAGGGCGAGGCGCGGCTGCGCGCCGCGAGCGCGACCGTCGAGCGCGCCCGTCGCAGGCGGCGGGAGCTCGCCGGGGCGGCTGTCACCGCGGGCGAGCTCGTGGCGCGGCAGATGTACCTCGAGCGCACCGAGCGCGAGCGGGAGGCCGCGGCGCTCGACCTCGACCGCCGCGACGCCGAGGTGCAGGCGCGCCGGCGCGCGCTCGCAAGCGCCGCGCGCGAGCGCCAGGTGCTGGAGCGCCTCGAGGAGCGCCGCCGCGCAGATCACGAGCTTCGGGTCGCCCGCCGCGAGTGCGCGGCGCTCGACGAGATGGCGCTGTCGATCCACTGCCGCAGGGGGCACTCGTCGTGAGCGTCACCTCCGCCGTGTCGCGCATGGCAGAGCTCGAGGCGCTCGCCGCCCGGCTCGGCGGACCGACCCCCGTGGCGAGCGCGGGCGGCTTCGACAGGCAGCTCGCCGCCGCGAGCGCCGCGCAGGCCGCAGCGGACGCCGGCGCCGCCGGCGGAGCCGACACGCCCTACGCGTCGCTGATCGACGCGGCCGCCGCCAGGTACCGGGTGGACCCCGCGCTGCTGCGCGGCCTGATCCGCGCCGAGTCGAGCTTCGACCCCGACGCCGGCAGCCCGGCGGGGGCGCAGGGCCTGACCCAGCTCATGCCCGCCACCGCCGCCTCGCTCGGGGTGAAGGACCTGCACGACCCCGCCCAGTCGATCGACGGCGGGGCGCGCTACCTGCGCATGCAGCTCGACCGCTTCGGCGGCGACGTGCGCAAGGCGCTGGCGGCCTACAACGCCGGCCCGGGCGCCGTGGAGCGCTACGGCGGCGTGCCGCCGTACGCCGAGACGCAGGCGTACGTCCAGCGCGTCCTGGCCTACGCGGAGCAGTACCGCAACGCCGCGCGGGCCACGACCCCGACCTCCCAGTCAACCCCCTACCGGACCACGTGAGATGACAGAACGGACTCTCGTCGCGGACGCGGCGCGGCCGGCAGGAACGCCGAGCCCGAGCGCCGAGACGAGGAGGGAGGCGAAAGCCCCGCCGGGGCTCTTCGGGACCCTCCTCGAGGACCATCAGGCCCGGACCGCCAGAGCGGAAGGCCAGGACAGCAAGGGCGCAGCGAAGAGCCCGGAGGCGAAGCCGCGCAAGGAGCGCGGCACGAGCGCCGACGGCGACTCATCGCAGCGCGCGGACGGCGCGGCGCCCGCCGATCGAGCCGCCGCCGCGCAGCCGCAGCAGCCCGTGGGCGCCGTCGAGCAGCCCGCCGCGGGGGACGCGGCCGCGCTCGGGTCGAGCCTCGACCCGCTCGCTGCGCTCGCCGCGGGCGTGGGCGAGGAGGGCGCGCGGCCGACCTCGTCCCAGCCGCAGACGGCGCTCGAGCCGGCCCTGCCGGCCGCTGTGCAGGGTGGCGCGGCCCCCCAGGCGCAGACCGCGCCTGCGGTCACCCAGGCCGGCGCGCCCGTCGACGCCACGGATGCTTCGAGTGCGACGGCGGCCGGCCCGGCCCCGGCGGGCGAGGCTCAGGCTTCCGCGCCCGCCGTGCGCCCGCAGGACGGCGGCGCTCAGGCCGCCGCTGCGGCGGACCGGGCGGAGCCGAGAGGCGTACAGCCGGCCCGGCGTCCCGAGACGCCCGCCCCGGAGCCCGGCGTCGCCGCGCAGCCGAAGGAGCGCGCCGCCGACCGGCCGGCGGGGATGGGCGAGCCCCGGCCGCCACGGCCCGCCGCGGCCGGGCAGGCCGCGCAGCAGCAGGCGTCCGCGCCCGCCGCGGCGACGCTCGCCCCGCAGCACGAGTCGCGCGCCGTCGTTGACCCGCGGCCCGCCACGCCCGTGCCGCTCAGCCGCGCCGCCGAGAGCGTGGAGGCCGCGATCCGCCTGTCCGCGAGCCGCGGCGTCACGCACGCCCGCCTCGCGCTCAGCCCGCGCGAGCTCGGCGGCGTCGAGATCCACCTGCGCCACACGCAGGCGGGGCTCGTCGCGCACGTCGTGGCCGACCACCACGACGCCGCCCAGGCGCTCGAGAGGGCGGGCGACGAGCTGCGCCGCTCGCTCGAGGGCCAGGGCATCGACCTCGTCCAGCTCGACATCGGCACGGCGGGCGGCGACGACCGCCGACCCGGCGCGTTCGAGAACGAGGGCGCGGGCAGCCGGCGCGGGGCGCACGGCACGAGCGAGGGCTCGCACGCCGAGCCCCTGGAGGAGACCTCGACCGACACGAAGATCGCGCTGCCGAACGGCGTGCTGATCGACGTGCTCGCCTGACCGGGAGGAACAGGGCAGATGTCGACGACAGACGCCATCGGCTCGAGCACGGCGGCCGCCGGGACGAGCTCGACTACCCAGAAGACCGACAACAGCACGCTCGGGAAGGACGACTTCCTGAAGCTGATGGTCGCCTCCCTCCAGAACATGGACCCGCTGAGCCAGTCCGGGAGCGACCCGGCGCAGTCGATGGCTCAGATGACCCAGTTCTCGATCCTCGAGCAGCTCACAAACCTCGCGGTCACCGCGGAGCAGCTCCGGAGCACGGCGCAGCAGGAGGAGAGCCTCGCGCTCGTCGGCAAGACGGTGAGCTGGCTCGGCGACGACGGCGAGCCGCGCTCCGGTGTGGTGGAGAAGGCCGAGCTCGACAAGGGCAAGGTCACGCTGATCGTGGGCGACTCCGAGGTCGATCCCGCGGACGTCATGGAGGTCCGATGAGCGGCTTCAGCCACAACCCGGCGCTCGTGCCGCCCGGGCTCGCGCCCGCGGAACGGACGGGCCGGGCAGGGGCGACCGAGGCTCCGCGCCGCGCCCGTCCGCTCGCCGGGCCGTCGTTCGACGAGCTGCTGCGGCAGCAGGCCGGGAAGCTCGAGTTCTCGGGCCACGCCGTCCAGCGCATCGAGCGTCGCGGCATCGACCTCGGACACGGGACGCTCGAGCGCCTCACCGCCGGCGTGGAGCGCGCCGCCTCGAAGGGGTCGCGCGAGTCCGTGGTCTTCGTGGACGGCACCGCGTTCGTCGTGTCCGTCCGCAACCGCACCGTCATCACGGCGGTGGACAGGGAGCACATGCGCGAGCACGTGTTCACGAACATCGACTCGGCGGTGATCGCCTGACGGGGGAGCCGCGGTGACCCGCACGAGCCGACAGCAGACCGGTATCCGAAATCACGGCCGGACCCCAGGGACGGGGAGGCCGCATCAGCGAAAGGGAGTGATGTTCCGATGATGCGGAGCATGTTCGCCGCGATCAGCGGCCTCAAGGCCCACCAGATCATGCTCGACGTGGCGGCCAACGACATCGCCAACGTCAACACGGTCGGCTACAAGGCGAGCCGCACCACCTTCAAGGACTCGCTTGCCCAGCTCCAGAGGGGCGGGTCGGGCCAGTCCGGCACGCTCGGCGGCTCGAACCCGGCCCAGGTCGGCCTGGGCGTGCAGCTCGGCTCGATCGACTCGGTGATCGGGTCGGGCGCGCTGCAGGCGACCGGCTCGCCGCTCGACGTGGCGGTGCAGGGCGACGGCTGGTTCCGCATCGCGGCCGCGACGCCGCCCGGCGCCCCGCCGTTCAACGTGCCGGCCGGCACCACCATCGAGTACACGCGCGCGGGCAACTTCAGCCGCAACGACCAGGGCTTCCTGGTGACGGCAGACGGCTACTACGTCGTCGGGCGCGACACGGTGAGCCCCACCGCGACGCCCGCGCCCCCGGGCAACGACATCTTCATCCAGATCCCGCAGGGCGCGACGAGCATCTCGATCGGCCCCGACGGCTCGGTCAGCTACATCCCGGCGGGCGGCACCAGCCCGGTTATCGCTGGCTACATCTCGCTCGCCAAGTTCGCGAACCCGAACGGCCTGGAGCGCGCGGCGGCGTCGCACTGGCGCGCCACGACGGCGTCCGGCGGCGAGCAGATCGGCACCCCGAGCGCCGAGTTCGGCCAGACCACCTCGGGCACGCTCGAGATGTCGAACGTCGACCTCGCCCAGGAGTTCACCACGATGATCAGCGCTCAGCGCGGCTTCCAGGCGAACGCCCGGATCATCTCGGCCGCGGACGAGATGCTCCAGGACCTGGTGAACATGAAGCGCTGACGAGCTTGACGCCGCGGCGCCTGCGGCGCCCGCGGCGCAAGAGCTGCCGGCGGGGCGGAACGGTCGTTGAGGGACCGCCGTTCCGCCCCGCGGCAGGCCCACGAAGAGGAGACAAGCATGATCGCCCTGCACCGCCTCGGACATCCCGAAGAGGAGTTCCACCTCAACCCAGACATCATCGTCACCGTCGAGGCCACGCCCGACACCGTGGTGACGCTCGCCACGGGCGCGAAGATGCTCGTGCACGAGACCCCCGAGCAGGTGGCCTCGGCCGTCTGCGCCTGGCGCGCGCGCGTGGCCGTCGGCGCGTACCAGCTCTACGGCTGACCCTTCCGCGCCGTCGCGGCGGGGCTCCCGTCCCTGCCCGGAGCTTTCCGCCGCGGGCGCTCGCGTGGCGAAAGTTTCCCTCCTGCTTGTCGATCAATCGGTGGAGACCCCCATGAAGGCCAACACCGCCATCGGAATCGCCGTGTCGTTCTTCGGCCTCGCGCTCGGCGCGATCATGGAGGGCGACAAGCTCCCAGCGTTCCTCAACATCCCCGCGTTCCTGATCGTGGTGGTCGGCACGCTCGGCGCGTCGCTCGCGGGCACGGGCTTCGACAACTTCAAGAAGGTTCCCAAACTCTACGCGAAGGCGTTCACGGCCGAGAAGCCGGATCTGCGCGCGCAGGTGGAGCTGATGGTCAGGTACGCCGAGATGGCGCGCCGGGAGGGGTTGCTCGCGCTCGAGGACCAGCTCTCGGAGATCGACGACGAGTTCACGAGGAAGGGGCTCCAGCTCGTCGTCGACGGCACCGACCCCGAGCTCGTCCGCGAGATCCTCGAGAACGAGATGGACGCGATGGCGCACCGCCACGCGCTGGGCGTCGCGCCCTTCGAGAAGGCGGGCGGCTTCGCGCCGACCATGGGGATCATCGGCACCGTCATGGGGCTCGTCCACGTGCTCGAGAACCTCTCGCAGCCGGACATGCTCGGCCCGGCGATCTCGGGCGCGTTCATCGCGACGCTGTACGGCGTGGGCTCGGCCAACGTGGTGCTGCTGCCCACCGCGAACAAGCTGAAGTACCTCTCCGCGCAGGAGATGGAGCTGCGCACGCTCACGCTCGAGGGCGTGCTCTCGATCCAGGCCGGCGACAACCCGCGCGTCGTGGAGAGCAAGCTGATGGCGTTCGTTCCGCCGGAGGACAGGGAGGCGCCGGCGCGGGCGGCCGAGCAGGCGAGCGCGAGCGAGCAACCGGTCGCGGCGGGCGTCTAGGGCACCAATGAGCGCCCGCGGTGGGAACAGGCGGCGCCGCAGGGGCGGCGCGCACGGGGAGCACGAGAACGAGGAGCGCTGGCTCCTCACCTACTCGGACATGATCACGCTGCTGATGGCGCTGTTCATCGTCATGTTCTCCATCGCGAACGTGAACACCTCGAAGTTCGAGCAGCTCAGGGAGTCGCTGCGCGAGGCCTTCAGCGGCAAGATCCTGCCCGGCGGCAAGTCCATCCGCGACACCGGCGCGAGCGACACCGACACGAGCACGCGCCAGGCGCCCGAGCCGCCGATCCCCGCGATCCAGCCGACGGTCGGGGACACGAGCCTGAGCCGCGAGCGCCCGTCGCGCAGCGAGGACGAGGAGTTCAGGCGGCTGAAGCGGCAGATCGACGCCTATGCGCGCAGGCACGGCCTCTCCCGCGACATCCAGACCGTGATCGCCCGCCGGGGGCTCGTCGTGAGGCTGCTCACCGACCGCGTGCTGTTCGACCCCGGCGAGGCGGTGCTCAAGCCCCGGTCGGGCCCGATCCTCGGCCGCCTCGCCGCAGTGCTCAAGGCCGAGCGCAGGCATCCGATCATGGTGGAGGGCCACACCGACAACGTGCCGATCGAGAGCGCCCGCTTTCCCACGAACTGGGAGCTCTCGACCGCCAGGGCGTCGACCGTGGTCCGGTACTTCATACGCGCGGGTGTGCAGCCCGGGCGCCTCGGCGCCGCGGGGTACGCGTACCTGCATCCGGTGGCGTCGAACGCGAGCGCCGCCGGGCGGTCGCGGAACCGCAGGGTCGAGGTGGTGCTGCTCCGCCTCAACCAGGCCTACGAGAGCTCGGGAGCCCCGGCGACGGGGTGACGAGCGCCAGGGAGGGGAAGCCGATTGAAGAAGAAGCTCAAGATCGTCGTTCCGGTCGCCCTGCTGCTCGTCGTCGGCGGCGTCTACAAGACGGTGCTCGCCAAGCCGCCGCAGGCGCCGAAGCCGAGGGTCGAGGGGCAGGTGTACGTGCTGCCCAAGGAGTTCCTGCTGAACCTCGCGGACGGGCGCTTCGCGAAGCTGAGCGTCGGGCTCGTGCTCGCGCACGACCAGGCGACCGCCGGGGCGGCCGAGGGGGCGAAGCCCCCCGACGGCTACGGCACGCTCGAGCAGGAGGCGGTGATCCGCGACATCGTGACCGACGACCTCACGGACGTCTCGGGCGGCGACCTGATCGACCGCCGCAGGCGGGACGCGCTGAAGCGGCGCCTGCTCAGGGACCTCAGGAAGCACACCGACGTGAAGGTGGAGCAGGTCCTCTTCACCGACGTGGCCGTCCAGTAGGAGCGATGGCATGAGCGAGATCCAGTTCGAGGCAGCGCAGCAGCCCGCGGGCAAGAGCCTGCCCGCCGCCATCGGCCGGCTCGCGGAGGTGCCCGTCGAGGTCGCGGTCGAGATCGGGCGCGCCACGATGACGATCGGCGAGACGCTCGCGCTCGGCCCGGGCTCGATCGTGTCGCTCGACCGCCTGGCGGGCGAGCCGCTCGACCTGCTCGTGAACGGCAAGGCGATCGCTCGCGGCGAGGTGGTGGTGATCGACGAGCAGTTCGGCCTGCGGGTCACCGAGATCGTGACGCCGGCGCAGCAGCTCGGCGAGGGCGACGGCTCCGGCGCTGCGGACGGCGAGGCGAGCTTCGAGGCGCCGCCGATCGCCGAGCCGGCCGAGCCTCAGCCCGCGGCGCCCGACGCCGCGGCGCCCGACGCCGCCGACGGCGAGGCGGCCCGGTCCGCCGACGGCGCGGCCGCCTGAGCCGGGGCGCGCCTCCCGCCCGCTAAAGACCCCTTCCGCGCGGCCGACTACTCGGGCGACTCAGTCCCTCGAGTCACCCGTCCCTCAAGTGAAAGTCCCTCGACCCTCCATGGTCCCTGCCGTGGCCGTGCCGGCGATGCTGGTGCTCAGCTCGCCTGCCTTCGCGGCGCGCACCTACGGCGAGGACACGCCGCTGCACCTCGACGAGCAGCAGCCGGTGCACGCCGCCGCCGGCGGCGGCGGGAGCCTCGTGCGCACGTTCGTCGGGCTCGCGATCGTGCTCGCCGTCATCTACGGGCTCTACTGGCTGCTCAAGCAGGTGAAGGCGAGCCGCGAGGAGCGCGCGTCGGGCACCGGCCTCGCCACGATCGCCACGCTGCCGCTCGGGCCGAACCGCTCGCTGCACATGGTCAAGACCGGGCCCGAGGTGGTGCTGCTCGGCGTCGCCGAGCACGGCGTCACCCCGATCCGCAGCTGGAGCGAGGCGGAGGCGCGGCAGGCGGGCTTCCTCGACGAGACGGGCGCTCCGCCCGCCGCGCGCCCGCAGCCGTGGGCGCGCGTGCGCGCGGCCCGCGGCGCGGGGCGCCAGAGCTTCCCCACGGTCGGCGAGCTCATCGACGAGCTCCGCCGCAGGACGGTGCGCAAGTGAAGATCTCGACCGACGGGGCGAACGCGGTCCAGATCCTGCTGTTCGTGGCGGGCCTCTCGCTCGTCCCCGCGCTGCTGTTCACGGTCACGGGCTTCACGCGCATCCTGATCGTGCTCGGCTTCATCCGCTCGGGCCTCGGCACGCCCAGCGCGCCGCCGAACCAGGTGCTCGTCGGGATCGCGGTGTTCCTCACGATCTTCGTGATGGCCCCGACCTTCAAGGCCATCAACGACGACGCGATCCAGCCGCTCAGCCACGGCAGGATCACGCAGGCGCAGGCGCTCGACCGCGGTCAGAAGCCGCTGCGCGAGTTCATGTTCAAGCAGACGCGCGAGAAGGACCTGGCGCTGTTCGTGAGGCTCGCGCACGTCAAGCAGCCGAAGACGCGCGCCGACGTGCCCACCTGGGTGCTGATTCCGGCGTTCATCGTCAGCGAGCTCAAGACCGCCTTCCAGATCGGCTTCCTGATCTTCCTGCCGTTCCTGATCATCGACCTGGTCGTCAGCTCGACGCTGATGAGCATGGGCATGATGATGCTGCCGCCGGTCTTCATCTCGCTGCCCTTCAAGATCCTGCTGTTCGTCCTGGTCGACGGCTGGAACCTCGTCACCCAGAGCGTCGTCCAGTCCTTCCACTGAGAGGCCGGGATGAGCCCAGACGTCGTCGTCAACCTCGTGATGCAGGCCGTGACCGTCTCGCTGAAGGTCGCGCTGCCGATCCTCCTGGCCGGCCTCCTCGTCGGCCTGCTGGTGAGCGTCTTCCAGGCGATCACGCAGATCCAGGAGATGACGCTCACCTTCATCCCGAAGATCCTCGCCGCGATCGCGGTCTTCGTCATCGCCGGGCCCTGGATGCTCGGACAGCTCCTGTCCTACACCGAGCAGCTCTGGGCGAGCATCCCGGGGATCGTGTCCTAGTGAACGAGCTCCTCACAAGGCTCTCGGAGCAGCAGACCGCGAGCTTCATGCTCGTGCTCGCGCGCGTCAGCCCGCTGTTCCTGCTCGCGCCGGTGTTCAGCTCGCGCATGCTGCCCGCGCGCGCCCGCGGGATCGCCGCGGTGGCGCTCGCGATCGGCATGGCGCCGCTCGCGACGCGCGGGCGCCCGGTGCCGCTCGGCGGCGCCGACCTCGGCGGCCTCGTGGTGAAGGAGATCCTCGTCGGGCTCGCGTTCGCCTTCGCGGTCGGGGCGACGATCGCCGCGGTGAGCGCGGCGGGCTCGTTCCTCGACACCGCCATCGGCTTCTCCTACGGCTCGGTGATCGACCCGATCACGGGCGCCCAGTCGCAGGTGCTCAGCCAGCTCTACGGGCTCGTGGGCGTGCTGATCTTCATCGCGATCGGCGGCGACGCCTGGGTGGTGCAGGGCCTGGCGCGCACCTACGACCTCGTCCCGCTCGACGCCATGCCCTCGATCCCCGACCTCGTCGGCGGAGCGCAGCACGCGTTCGTCGGGATCTTCGGCTCGGCGCTCGAGATCGCCGCGCCGGTGCTGCTCGCCGTGATCGTCACCGACGCGGCGTTCGGGCTGGTGTCGCGCGTCGTGCCGCAGCTCAACGTGTTCGCGGTCGGCATGCCGGCGAAGATCGCGGTGGGGCTCCTGATCATGGGCGTCTCGCTCCCGTTCGTCGGCGGCTGGATCGGCGATCAGGTGGAGCAGTCCGTCTCGTCCGCGCTCCAGGCGCTGAAGGTGGCCGGCTAGCGATGGCGGAGAAGACCGAGAAGCCGACTCCAAAGCGCAGGGACGAGGCCAAGCGCAAGGGCAACGTCGCCCGCTCGGCGGACCTCAACGGGGCGGTGGTGACGATCGCTGGGCTCCTGGCGCTGTCGGCCTTCGGCCCGAAGGTCCTGAACAGCCTGCGCGAGAGCATGACGAGCGGCCTGCTGCTGATCGCGAATCCCGACGTGGTGAGCCGCGAGGGCGTCGGCGCCGTGCTCGGCGGGGCCTTCTCGGCGGTGGGCGCGTCGGTCGCGCCGATCGCCGCGGTGTGCGCCCTCGCCGGCGTCGGGATCAACTGGTACCAGGTCCGTCCGCGCCTCAACCTGTCGCTCCTGAAGCCCGACCCCAAGCGGATCGACCCCAGGAACGGCCTCAAGACGCTGCTCAGCCCGCGCGGCGCGTTCGAGGGCGGCAAGAGCGTCGTGAAGGTCGCGGTCGTGGGCGCGATCGCAGCCACCGCGGTGCTGCCGCACATGTCAGAGCTCGGGGGCGTGGTCGGCATGCCGCCGCAGGAGCTCCTCTCCGAGCTCACGAGCCGCGTCTTCGAGATCGCCAAGCGCGCCGCGGCCGCCTATCTCGTGATCGCGATCGCCGACTACTTCTGGCAGCGCCGCCAGCACGAGAAGAGCCTGCGGATGGACAGGCACGAGGTCAAGGAGGAGGCGAAGTCGCAGCAGCTCCCGCCGGAGGTGCGCGGCGCCCTCCGCCGCCGCCAGATGGAGCAGGCGCGCGCGCGCATGATGGCGGCGGTCCCCGAGGCGGACGTCGTCGTCACCAACCCGACGCACTTCGCGGTCGCGCTCAGGTACGACGGAACCAAGCCCGCGCCCGAGGTCGTGGCGAAGGGGCCCGACCTGATCGCCTTCCGGATCCGGCGCATCGCCGAGGAGCACGGCGTGCCCGTGATCGAGGACCCGCCGCTCGCGCGCGCGCTCCACGCGTCCGTCGAGGTCGGCCAGATGATCCCCGAGGAGCTCTACCAGGCGGTCGCGCAGCTGCTCGCGTTCGTCTACCGCGTCGCTGGTAGGAGGGCCGTCTGATGCCGGCCTGGGCGCAGCGCCTCGCGCGGCAGACCGACCTGATGGCCGCGGGCGCGGTCGTGCTCGTCGTGGTGATGATGATCATCCCGCTGCCGCCGGCGCTCGTCGACCTCTGCATCGCGCTGAACATCTCCGGGGCGCTCGCGATCGTGGTCACCACGCTCTACATGCCGCGGCCGCTCGACTTCTCCTCGTTCCCGAGCGTGCTGCTCCTGACCACGCTCTTCCGGCTCGCGATCAACGTGTCCGTCACGCGCCTCGTGCTGCTGCACGGCGACGCGGGCCACGTCGTGAAGGCGTTCGGGAGCTTCGTGGTGGGCGGCAACGTGGTCGTCGGCCTGGTCGTGTTCCTGATCCTCGTGGTGATCCAGTTCGTCGTGATCACCAACGGCGCGGGCCGCGTGGCCGAGGTGGCGGCGCGCTTCACGCTCGACGCGATGCCCGGCAAGCAGATGGCGATCGACGCCGACCTCAACGCGGGCCAGATCACCGACGAGGAGGCGCGGGCCCGCCGCCGCGAGATCGCGCGCGAGGCGGACTTCTACGGCGCGATGGACGGCGCCTCGAAGTTCGTGAAGGGAGACGCGATGGCCGGCCTGCTGATCACGACGATCAACCTGCTCGGCGGCATCGTGATCGGCGTGCTCCAGCACAAGATGTCGCTCGGGGAGGCGGGCCGGCACTTCTCGCTGCTGACGGTCGGCGACGGCCTCACCGCGCAGATCCCGGCGCTCCTGATCTCCGTCGCCACCGGCATCATCGTCACGCGCTCCGCGTCGGAGAACGACCTCGGCAACGACATCGCCGGGCAGATAACGAGCCAGGTGAAGGCCCCGCTCGTCGCGGGCGCGGCGATGCTCCTGCTCGCGGTCGTGCCGGGCCTGCCGAAGATCCCCTTCCTCGTGATGGGCTGCGGCTTCCTCGGGCTGTGGTGGCTCCTGCGCAGGCGCGCCGAGGCCGACGAGGCGCGCGCGGCCGACGCCGCGCGCGCGGCGCTCGCGGCGCCCGCCGAGTCCGGCGAGTCGAAGGACGCCGCGCTCGAGGCGCTCCAGATCGACCCGCTCGAGCTCGCCATCGGCTTCGGCCTCGTCCCGCTCGTGGACGAGAGCGCGGGCGGCTCGCTGCTCTCGCGCGTGCGCGCGATCCGGCGCCAGATCGCCTCGGAGCTCGGCATGGTGATCCCGCCCGTGCGCATCCACGACGAGATCGGCCTCGACTCGCACGAGTACGCGATCAAGGTGCGCGGCGCGGAGGTCGCGGTCGGGCAGGTGCTAGCGGGACACCAGCTCGCGATGGACCCGGGCGACGCCGTCGGCCAGCTCTCGGGCATCCCGACGACCGAGCCCGCCTTCGGCCTGCCGGCGACCTGGATCCCCGACTCCGCGCGCGCCGAGGCGGAGGCGCTCGGCTACACGGTTGTGGACCGCGAGTCGGTGATCGTCACCCACCTCACTGAGACGATCCGCGCCCACGCCGCCGAGCTGCTCACCCGTCAGGAGACCCGCCAGCTGCTCGACCGGCTCAAGGAGGTCAACGAGGCGGTGGTCGAGGAGGTCGTGCCCGACGTGCTCACGGTCGGGGAGATCCAGCGCGTGCTGCAGGCGCTCCTGTCCGAGGGCGTGCCGATCCGCGACCTCGGCACGATCATCGAGGCGATCGCGGACAAGGCTCGCGTCACGCGCGATCCCCCGCTGCTCGCCGAGTACGCGCGCCAGGCGCTGGGCCGCACCATCACCGCGCCCCACCTCGACGCGCAGAAGCGGCTCGCCGCGATCGCGCTCGACCCCGCGGTCGAGCAGGAGGTGTCCGAGTCGATCGCGCAGACCCCGGACGGGGAGTACCTCGTCATGGAGCCGGAGCGCGCGCAAGGCCTCGTCCAGGAGCTCAAGGAGCAGTTCGACAGGGCGATATCGCAGGGCAGTAGACCGGTGTTGCTGTGCTCGGCTCGCGTGCGGCGCCACCTGCGCCGGCTCTGCGAGCAGGCGATGCCGCAGCTCGCGGTCTGCTCCTACAACGAGATCGTGCCTGGTATTCGAGTGGAGACGATCGGGGTGGTCGAGGCGTGAGCGTCGTGGAGGTCGTGGACGCCAAGGGCGCGCGCGAGGGCGCGCGCGAGGGCGCGCGCACGTTCAGGGGGCGCTCGCTCGAGGAGCTGATCCCGCGGATCCGCGAGGAGCTCGGCCCCGACGCGGTCATCACCCGCCAGCGCGACGGGCTCGCGGGGGGCATCGCCGGGTTCTTCCAGAAGCAGTTCGTGGAGGTCGAGGCGGTGCCGGGCGACTCGCCGCTGGCGGCGCCCTTCTCGCGCGCGCGGCGCGCGGCCGCGCAGGAGGCGGGGCCCGGACGCGAGCGGGCGCGCGGCACGCGCATCGACGTCTACGACGAAGAGGCCGACGAGGCGCATGAGCCGCCCGCGGGGCGGGACGAGGCGCCCGCGCCGCCGGCGCCGCGCGACGAGGCGCTCGCCGAGGGCCTGCGCTCCCCTGCGATCCGCGCGATGCTCGACCAGGCCGCGCCCTTCGCGCAGGCGCTCGAGGCGGCGCAGCGCAGCCAGGACGGGCGCGAAGTCCGGCGCTTCGAGCCGCTGAACGACGAGAACGGCGCGGCGCCCGTGCCCGCGCCGCGGCAGGCGCCGGCGCAGCCGGTCGTGCCGCTGCTCGTGCGCCGCGAGCGGCCCGCCGCGGCCGACGCGATCGAGCGCGGCATGGTCGAGGCCGGCATCACCCAGGCGATCGCCGAGGGCATCGTGACCGAGGCGGTGTCGCACCTCGCCCCGCTCGCGCCGGGGAGGCCGCTGCGCGAGCTGGTGCGCGACGCGCTCGCGCGCCGCATCCAGGTCCAGCCGACCTGGCCGCGCCGCGGCCGAACCGTCGGCTTCGTGGGGCCGGGCGGCGCCGGCAAGACCACCTGCGTGGCGCGGCTCGCCGCGGCCTACGCGCTCGGCAGCGACCTGCCGGTGGTGTGCGTGACGCTGCGTCCGCGGGACGGCGGCGCGGCGCTCGCGCGCCTGCTCGACCCGGTCGGCGTGCCCGTGCACGCCGTCGACAGCGCGGCCGAGGCCCGCGCCCGTGCGGCGGGCATCCGCGACCACGCCCTGATCCTGATCGACACGCCGTCCGTCTCGCCGAGCGACGCTGCGGGCGTCGGGCGGCTGGCCGCCGAGCTCGGCGAGATCTCGGTGTACGAGGTGCACCTGGCGCTCCCTGCCACGGCGGGGGCTGCGGCGGCGGCCGAGCTCGTCGCCGAGCTCGAGCCGCTCGGCATCTCGCGCCTCGCCCTCACGCACGCCGACGAGACGCGCCACGTCGGCGCCGCCGTCGACCTCAGCCTGAGGGCCAGGATCCCGTTCTCCTACGTCAGCTCCGGCGGCGCGGTCCCCGGCGGCCTCGCGGCGGCGGACGCGCACGAGCTCGCCGCGGCGGTGGTCGCATGATCCGGGGCGTCGAGGAGAGGCAGATCGTCACGCTGGAGCTCCCGGGGCACGAGCCGATCCAGGCGAGCGTCGAGAAGGTGGGGGAGGGCTCGCTCGTGCTCGCCCTCTACATCGACCCCGACAACCCGCCCACGCTCCCCGAGGGGCCCGAGGCGCTGCTGCGCGTCGCCGTGCCGCGCGGCGTCTACGAGGTCGCCGGCCGCATGCGCTGGCAGGGCGTCGGGGCGTCGGTGGCGCGCTTCGACCTCGCCGGGGAGCCGAGGCTCGTCCAGCGCCGCGACTACGCGCGCGTGGACGCGTACATCCCTGTGACCGTGTCGCGCGGCGAGGGCGGCGAGCTCCGGCACACCAACACGCTGAACGTGAGCGGCAGCGGCGTGCTGCTCGCAGGGCCGGAGGATCTCGAGGTCGGCGACGAGCTGTGGCTCGCGATCCAGATCGCCGAGGGAGATCCGCCCATCGAGGCCCGCGGCCGCGTCATGCGCGTGACCGAGGAGGGGTACAAGGGAGTGCGCATCGAGTCGATCTCGGAGCGCGACCAGGACCGCCTGGTCGCGCTCGTGTTCGAGCGCCAGCGCCGCGAGCGCCAGGTGCGTAACTCGTGAGCGAGGGCACGACACCGAGCATCGCCGCCCACCCCCGCGCGCGGGAGCAGATAAGGCGCGCGAAGGGCTGGGGCGGGCTCGCGGGGTTCGGGCTCGTGGCGCTCTTCTCCCACTCCGCCGGCGTGCCGCTCGCCGACCTGGCGCTGCGCGCCATCGTCGGCGGGTCGATCGGCTGGCTCGTGGCGTGGATCGTGGCGCTGCAGGTGTGGCGCCAGCTCACGATCGCGGAGGTGCGCAAGCGGGAGCGCGAGTGGCTGCGCGAGCGCGCGGGGGCCGCGGGCGAGCTCGAGCAGACCGCGATCATGAAGCCGGGCGCCGAGTCGGGCGCGCCGGCGGAGGGGCAGGCCGCGACGTAGCGGCTGAGCGGCGGTGGACCCGATCGGCCGGATCGAGCCGCGGCTGCCCGAGGCGCCGCCGGTGGAGCGGATCCGCCGCGAGGTCGAGGAGCGGCGCGAGCGCGGGGAGCCTGAGCGCCGCCGCAGGCGCGGCAGGCCCGAGCAGCGGCGCGACCCCGGCGGCGGCGGGCCGGATCGCGGCGAGGGCCACGTGGACGTGCTCGCCTAGCGGTCTACGGGGGCTCGTGCCGGCCGGGTAGCCTGCGAGGCGTCCGCGCTTGGCGCGGGCGCGCAGGCAGTGCCGGCGCGCTCCTGTCATAAGTCGCGTATGGCTGACGGTCACCTGCTGCTTGCCGTGGGCGCTCTGCTCGCGGCCGGCCTCGGCGTCTCGCTGCTCGCGGGACGGCTGCGGCTGCCCGGGCTCGTGCTCGTGCTCGGGCTCGGGATGGCGGTCGGCTCGGACGGCGTCGGCTGGGTGAGCCTCGACGACTACGAGCTCGCGCGCCGGGTGGGCGTCATCGCGCTCGCGCTGATCCTCTTCGAGGGCGGGCTCGCCGCCGGCTGGCCCGAGGTGCGCCCCGTGATCTGGCCCTCGCTCGCGCTCGCCCTGCCCGGCACGCTCCTGACCGCGCTCGTCACGGGGCTCGCCGCCGCGCTCCTGTTCGACTTCTCGCTGCTCGAGAGCCTGCTCGTCGGCTCGATCCTCGCGACGACGGACGCCGCGGCGATCTTCGGCATCCTGCGCGGCTCGACCCTGCGGCGCCGCGTGGCTCGCACGCTGGAGGGGGAGGCCGGCTTCAACGACCCCGTGGCCGTGCTGCTCGTGCTCGGCTTCGTCGACTGGATCGAGCAGCCGGGCTACGGCCTGGCGGACATGGTCGGGCTGTTCCTGCGGCAGCTCGCCGTCGGCGGCGCGGTCGGGCTCGCGACCGGCTGGCTCGCGGTGCAGGCGTTCAGGCGGGCACGGCTCGCGACCAGCGGGCTCTACCCGGTCGTCTCGATCGCCTCGGCAGCGCTGGCCTACGGCGCCGCGGACACCCTGCACGGCTCGGGCTTCCTCGCCGTGTACATGACCGGGCTCGCGCTCGGCGGGCACCGCATCCCGGCCCGGCGGACAGTCGCCGCCTTCCACGACGGGCTCGCCTGGCTCGCGCAGCTCGCGCTGTTCTTCACCCTCGGCGTGCTCGTCTTCCCGAGCCAGCTCGGCTCGGTGGCGGCCGAGTCCGTCGCGCTCGCGCTCGCGCTGGTCCTCGTCTCGAGGCCGCTCGCCGCCTTCCTCGTCACGCTCCCCGCGCGCTTCACGAACGCCGAGCGCGTCGTGCTCGGCTGGGCAGGGTTGCGCGGCGCGGTGCCGGTCGTGCTCGCCACCTTCCCCGTGATCGACCAGGTGCCGCACAGCGTCGACTTCTTCAACATCGCCTTCTTCGTGGTGCTCGTGTCCACGGTGCTGCAGGGCGTCGTGTTCGAGCCGCTCGCGCGGACGCTCGGGGTGACCACGAGCGAGCCTGCCCTGCCCCGGCCGCTCGCCGAGAGCGGCACGATCCGGCGCCTCGGGGCGGAGGTGCTCGAGTTCCCGGTCGGCCCGGGCGACGCGATCGTGGGGCGCAGGGTGCGCGAGCTCGGCCTCCCGCGCGAGGCCGTGGTCAACGTGATCGTCCGCGGCTCCGAGGCGATCCCGCCGCGCGGCTCCACCGCGATCGAGGCGGGCGACCAGCTCCACGTCCTGGTGCGCTCGGAGTTCGCCTCGGAGCTCGACGACCTCCAGCGCCGCTGGCGCGAGGGCCCGATCGGCTACGCGGCCGGCGAGCGGCGGCCGCCGCGCGGCCACCCGTCGGTGTTCAGCACGCGGCGCTGGCGGGACGGCGACGGCGACCCGGGGCGGCCGCGCGAGCTGGGCGGCGTGCACGTGATCGAGCACCTGCGCACGCGGCGCGACCAGCGTGGCGCGCTCGTGCTGCTCGAGGACGGGCGCTACGCGGTCACCGGCCCGGTGCTCGCGGTCGGCGGGCGGCAGGCGCTGCAGCAATACGCGCGCCGGCGGATCGCGCTCGCGCGCGACGACTCTCAGCGCGGCTGGTGGCAGGAGGTCGTGGGCGCGCTCGCGCGTTGAGCTAAAGGTCCGCCGCTCGCGGTCGATCAACCGGGCCGAACAGTCGAACTGGGCCACACGGAGTGGCCCCCTTGGGACCGACACGTCATCAAGGAGGATGATCGATGTCCCTTCGCATCCAGCACAACATCGAGGCGTTCAACGCCCAGCGTCAGCTCGCGGGCACGAGCGGCAGGATCTCCAAGGTGATGGAGCAGCTGTCGTCGGGCTACCGGATCAACCGCGCGGCTGACGACGCCGCCGGCCTCGCGATCAGCGAGAAGCTCCGCGGGCAGATCGGCGGTCTCTCCCAGGCCAGCCGCAACGCCCAGGACGCGGTCTCGCTCGTGCAGACCGCGGAGGGCGCGCTGAACGAGGTCCACGCGATGCTGCAGCGCGTCCGTGAGCTCGCCGTGCAGTACAACAACGGCACGCTGTCGGCCGAGGACCGCTCTGCGATCCAGTCGGAGGTCAACCAGCTCGGCTCGGAGATCGAGCGGATCGGCTCGAGCTCGACCTTCAACGGGATCAACCTGCTGTCCGCTGCCACGTCGATCACGTTCCAGGTGGGCGCGAACGACGGGGACTCGATCTCGGTGTCGACGATCAGCCTCGGCAGCGTGGTCGGGGCGTCGGTGTTCGCGCTGGGCGGCTCCGCCGACATCTCGGAGATCGATGCGGCGATCAACGCCGTGTCGGCCCAGCGTGCCACGTTCGGCGCGGTTCAGAACCGTCTCGAGCACACGCTGAACAACCTCTCGACGTATCAGGAGAACCTGACGGCGTCGGAGAGCCGCATCCGCGACGTCGACATGGCCGCGGCGATGGTCGAGTTCTCCAAGCTGCAGATCCTCCAGCAGGCCGGCACGAGCATGCTCGCGCAGGCCAACACGGAGCCGCAGTCGGTTCTCTCACTGCTCCGCTAAGGCGGGCAGCAAGAACCGGGTTTGGGCCGCACGGCCCGGATCTGCGACATAACCATCGAGGCGCATACCTCGAGGGACGGGTCGAGACGGGCGGCCTTCGGGCCGCCCGTCTCCTTTCTCTCTCCGCGACGAAACCCGCAGTTCGCCACGACACAGGGGGAAAACTGCACGGTCGAGCGGATCGGGACGACTCGGCGATGCCGGCTCAAGTCCCGGCGGTTCCCTCCGAGTAACTGTTCGTGAGCATCGAGTCGGCGCTCGCGCGCGTCGCGGAGATCCAGTCCGCGCTCGCGTCGTCGCTTCCACCCGCACCCGTCCCAGCATCGCCGAGCACGGCGCCCGGCTCGTTCGCGGGCGCGCTCCAGGGCGCGGTCGCCGCGAAGGCGAGCGCCGCCCTGGGGGCGATCGCGCCCGGCGGCGGGGTGGGCGCGCGCATGGTGGCGATCGCGCAGGGCGAGCTGGGCGTGGCCGAGCAGCCGCCCGGCTCGAACGACTCGCCGCGGATCGCGCAGTACCGCGCCGCCACCGCGGGCGCTCCCGGCCCCGGCCCGTGGTGCGCGTACTTCGTCTCGTGGGTGGCGCGCCAGGCGGGCGTGCCGCTCGGCGAGCAGGGGCAGGGCTTCGGGTCGGTGGACGCCCTCTGGGCCTGGGCGCAGCGGTCGGGCCGCGCCTTCGCGCCGGGGAGCGGGCTGCAGCCGCAGCCGGGCGACCTGGTCGTGTTCCACGAGCACGTGGGGCTGGTCGAGGCCGTAAGCCCGGATGGCACGCTCCAGACGATCGAGGGGAACTCGTCCGACCGGGTCGCGCGCAGGTCTCACCGACCGACCGAAGCAATAGGCTTCGTGCGCCTTGGTTGAGATCACATCCAGACAGCTCGATGCCGACCGCGGGCCGTCGCACATCGACGGGCTGCTGCGGGCAGCCCCGGCCGGCCCGGCAGAGGCTCGCGAGGTGCTGGGGGATGGGCGCGCCCGGGCGATCGCGCCGCGGCGTGCGCAGGCCGGAGACGCGCTGACCGAGCGCCCCGCCGGCGCCGCCCCGAAGCGGCTCCGCTCCGCCCTGCTCTCCGGCCGCGAGCGGCGCGTCCTCGCCGAGCTTGCGCGCGGCATCTCGACGGACGAGATCGCCGAGCGGCTGCACGTGAGCCCGCACACGGTCCGCACCCACGTCAAGAACATCATGCGCAAGCTCGGCGCCCGCACCCGCGCGCACGCGGTCGCAATCGCGATCACCGAGGACGCGATCGAGGCCGACGAGCTCTGAGCCGTGCCCGCGCCACTCCGGCGCTAGCGCAAGCCCGCGCGCGCTGCCAGCAGCGCCGTCAGCTCGGGCACCCCGAGCGCGGGGTCCTGCTCGGCGAGCAGCCGCTCAGCCGCCCTGCGCCCGCCGAGCGCGCGCAGCGCGCTCTCGCCGTGCTCGACCGTGAAGTCGGCGAGCGCCGACAGCCTGCGCGAGCGCAGGCGCCGCGCCGGGAGGTCGATGCGCTCGCGATGCGCGTCGATCGCGTCCGCGAGCGCGTCGATCCCGGAGGTCGGCGGGAGCGAGGAGACGGCCACCACGGGCGTGTCCCGCCGCCCGAGCGAGCGCAGCGCCGAGGCGAGGTCTCGGCGGGCGCGCAGCGCCACCTCGCCGAGATCCGCCTTGGTCACGACGAGCACGTCCGGCACCTCCATGATCCCCGCCTTGAGGAACTGGAGGGTGTCCCCCGATCCCGGCTGCACCACCACCGCGACGGTGTCGCAGAGCTCCTCGACGTCGGTCTCCGACTGGCCGACGCCGACCGTCTCCACCACCACCATGTCGAACGCGGCCGCGAGCGCGGCGGCGGCCTCGCGCGTGGGGGCCGCCAGCCCGCCGAGCCGCGTGCCGGCCGCGGTGGAGCGGATCAGGACGCCGTCGTCGGCGGGGTCGTGCGCGATGCGCGCGCGGTCCCCGAGCAGTGATCCGCCCGAGCGCTTCGAGGACGGATCGACTGCCAGCACCGCCACGGTGCGCCCGCGCGAGCGCCACTCGGCGACGAGCGCCGAGAGCAGGGTCGACTTGCCGGCGCCCGGCGGGCCGGTGAGCCCGACGAGGTGCCCCGGCGCCTCGCCGCCGAGCGCCGCCGGGGACACCTCGGCCAGGAGCTCGCGCGTCCGCTCACGGCCCGCGGGCGTGCGGTCCTCGATCAGGTTCAGCGCCTGCGGGGCCGCGGAGCGATCGCGCTCGCGCAGCCGCCGGCCGAGCGTCGCGGCGCCCTCAGGCGGCACCGGCAGCCACGCCGTGCCGCTCCGCCACGAGATCGACGATGTCGCCCATGATGCGCGTGATCTCGAAGTCCTTCGGCGTGTAGACGCGGGCGACGCCCTGCTCGCGGAGCTGCTCGGCGTCGGCCGCGGGGATGATCCCGCCGACGACGACCGGCACGTCCGCGCCGGCCCCGCGCAGCGCCTCGAGCACGGCGGGGATCAGCTCGCGGTGCGACCCGGACAGGATCGAGAGCCCCACCACGTGCACGCCCTCCTGGACCGCCGTCGTGGCGATGCGCGCGGGGGTCAGGCGGATGCCCTCGTAGACCACGTCCATGCCCGCGTCGCGGGCGCGCACGGCGATCTGCTCGGCGCCGTTCGAGTGGCCGTCGAGCCCGGGCTTGCCGACCAGGATCTTGATCCGCCGCCCGAGCGCCTCGGACACGCGGTCGACCCGCTCGCGGAGCTGCTCGAGCGAGTCGTCGTCGGGGCTCGCGGCGGCGTCCGCCACGCCCGTGGGCGCGCGGTACTCGCCGAAGACCTCGCGCAGCACGGCCGCCCACTCGCCGGTCGTCGCGCCCGCGCGCGCGGCCTCGAGCGTGGGGCCCATGATGTTCCTCGACTCGTCGCGCGCCGCCTCGGCGAGCCGCGCGAGCGCCGCGTCGACAGCCGCCTGGTCGCGCTCCGAGCGCCAGCGCCTCACCGCCTCGACCTGCTCGCGCTCGACCTCCGGATCGACGGTGAGGATGCCGCCGTCGTCGCCCTGCTGGAGCGGAGAGGGCTCGGTGCTCGTGAAGACGTTCTGGCCCACCACCTTGAGCTCGCCGCGCTCGATCCGCTGCACGCGCGCGCGGTGCGACTCCACGAGCTGCGTCTTCATGTAGCCCACGGCCTCGACCGCGCCGCCGTGCTCCTCGACGACGGCCATCTCGCGCCGGGCGCCCTCGATCAGCTCCTCGACGAGCGCCTCCACGACCTTCGAGCCCTCGAAGATGTCCGGGTACTCGAGCAGGTCGGTCTCGTAGGCGAGAATCTGCTGGATCCGCAGCGACCACTGCTGGTCCCAGGGGCGCGGCAGGCCGAGCGCCTCGTTCCAGGCCGGGAGCTGGATCGCGCGGGCACGCGCGTCGCGGCCGAGCGTGACCGCGAGCGCCTCCAGCACGATGCGGATCACGTTGTTCTCGGGCTGCGACTCGGTGAGGCCGAGCGAGTTGACCTGCACGCCGTAGCGGAAGCGCAGGTGGCGCTCGTCGGTCACGCCGTAGCGCTCGCGCCCGATCTCCCGCCACAGCGCCGACATCGCGCGCAGCTTCGCGTGCTCCTCGATGAAGCGGATCCCGGCGTTGACGAAGAACGAGATGCGGCCGAACACGCGCGGGAACGTCGCCTCGTCCACGCGCTCGCGCGCCGCGTCGAGCACCGCCTGCGCCGTGGACAGCGAGTAGGCGATCTCCTGCACCGGCGTGGCGCCCGCCTCCTGCAGGTGGTAGCTGCAGATGTTGATCGGGTTCCACTTCGGGACCTCGTCGACGGTGAACGCGATCATGTCCGCGATCAGGCGCATCGAGGGGCCGGGCGGGAACGCGTAGGTCCCGCGCGAGAGGAACTCCTTGATGATGTCGTTCTGGGTCGTGCCCTGGAGGAGCTTGCGGTCGACGCCGTTCTCCTCCGCCACGGTCATGTAGAGCGCCAGCAGCCACGCCGCCGTCGCGTTGATCGTCATCGACGTGTTCATCTCCCCGAGGGGGATGCCGTCGAGCAGCGTGTGCATGTCGCCCTTGTGGGCGATCGAGACCCCCACCTTGCCGACCTCGCCGCGCGCGAGCTCGTGGTCGGGGTCGTAGCCCGTCTGGGTGGGCAGGTCGAAGGCGATCGAGAGGCCGGTCTGGCCCTTCTCGAGGTTCTTGCGGTAGAGGGCGTTCGACTCGCGCGCGTTCGAGTGCCCTGCGTAGGTGCGCATCACCCAGGGGCGATCGCGCTCGGGGAGGCGTGGGTCGAAGCTCGGCACGGCCGGAATTGTATGGTCCCTGGCCCGATGATCCGCGAGATCGACGTGATGCACCTCGGCCGCGACCGGGTGATCGCGGCGCACGAGGTCGACGGCCTGATAGTGGACCCGGGGCCGGAGAGCACGCTCGAGACCCTGCTCGAGGGGCTCGGCGACGCCGAGCCGCGGGCGATCCTGCTCACGCACATCCACCTCGACCACGCGGGCGCGACCGGCGCGCTGGTGCGCCGCTTCCCGCACCTGCGGGTCTACGTCCACGAGCGGGGCGCGCCCCACCTGGCCGATCCCTCGAAGCTGCTCGCCAGCGCCACGCGGCTCTACGGCGGCGAGATGGAGCGGCTGTGGGGCGAGGTGCTCCCCGTGCCCGAGGCGAGCATCCGCGCGCTCTCGGGCGGCGAGCGGGTGGAGGGCTTCCGCGTGGAGTACACGCCGGGCCACGCCTGGCACCACGTCGCCTATCTGCACGAGGAGACGGGCGAGGCGTTCGTGGGGGACGTGTGCGGCGTGATCATCCCGCCGTCCGGCTACGCGATCGCGCCGACGCCGCCGCCCGACATCGACCTCGAGCGCTGGCAGCTCTCGCTCGACGCGGTCGAGCGCTGGCGTCCCGCCGCTCTCCGGCTCACGCACTTCGGCTACGTGGGCGACGTGGAGGAGCAGATCCTCCAGGTGCGCGAGCGGCTCCGCAACTGGGGCGAGCTCGCGCGCGCGGCGGGCAGGGACGAGTTCGTGCGCGAGGTGGAGGAGGAGATCCTCGAGTCGGCCGACCCCGACACCGCGGTCAGGTTCTTCCAGGCCGCTCCGCCGGATCAGCTCTACGCCGGTCTCGCGCGTTACTGGAAGAAGCAGGAGGAGACGACTTCGGCGAGATGAGTGCGACGCAGACGATCGAGCGACCTCGCCAGGCCGGGCCGGGGGAGGGCCTCGGCGGCAACTGGCGCGTGATCGTGCTCAACGACGATCACAACACCTTCGAGGGCGTCGCGCGCGCGCTGGCGCGCGTGATCCCGGGGGTCACCTACGAGCAGGGGATGGAGATCGCCAACCGGATCCACAACACCGGGCAGGCGATCGTCTGGTCGGGCCCGCGCGAGCCGGCCGAGCTGTACTGGGAGCAGCTCAACGACGCCGGACTGACGATGGCGCCGCTCGAGCAGGGGTAGGGCGCGGCGCGCGCCCTACCGCTTCGCGGGCCCCTGCAGCTCCTCGAGGGTGAGCGCCTCGCCGGCGTCGACCAGGGTGAACCACTCCGGCAGCACCGGGACGTGGAACCAGCCCTGCGCCTCGGTGCGGAGGGCCGAGACCTCCTCCGAGTACCAGTACCGCTCGAAGTCGAGCTTCGAGGGGAAGACCGCGTACTGCTCGAAGGTGAGCGGGTCCTCCTGCGAGCGCACCCACGCCCAGGCGCTGGCGCCGTAGTCGAGCGCGAGCTCGGCCAGGCGGCGGCCCCACTCCTCGACCTTGTCGCCGCGGAAGGGGTTGGCTGCCCAGACGATACGCACGAACGGCTTGCCCGGCGTGCCGATCATGCGCCCACCTCCGCGTAGATCGCGCCGGGGCCTTCCTCTGTCTTGCCCTGGCCGGGCTCGGCGGCGCCGACCAGGATGGCGATCTTGCCCAAGTGCTTGTTCTCTCTCATCAGCTGGTGCGCCTCCGCGACGCCGTCGAAGCCCATCGTGCGCCACAGCACGGGGCGGATGTGACCCTGCTCGATCAGCTCGTTCGCCTTGTTGCACTCCCAGGCGTTGGCGAAGTGCGAGCCGATGATCTGCTTCTGCCGCATCCAGAGGTAGCGGACATCGAAGTCGAGGTTGTACCCGGTGGTCCCCGCGCAGATGACCACCTTGCCGAACGGCTTGACCACGAACACCGACGTCGGGAAGGTGGCCTGCCCGACGTGCTCGAACACGATGTCGGGCGCGTCGCCGAGGATCTCCTTCACCGCCTTGGCGAAGCGGCGCGACTCGGCGAAGCGCGCCTTCTCCTCCTCGGGCGTCTCGCCGCCGCGGCGCATCATGCCCTTGAACTCGTTGCGGTCGATGTAGCCGTCCGCGCCGAGCTGCATCACGAGCTCGCCCTTCTCCTTGGAGGAGACGACGCCTACGCACTTCGCGCCCGCCAGCTTGCAGAGCTGGATCGCGAACACGCCGAGGCCGCCCGCGGCGCCCCAGATCAGCACCTTGTGCCCGGCCTGGAGCCCGCACTGGTCGACCAGCATGCGGTAGGCGGTGAAGTACGTGAGGCCGTAGCTCGCCGCCTCCTCCCAGGTCAGGTTGCGCGGCTTGGGGAGGAGCTGCTGGGCCTGGACCTTGGTGAACTGGGCGAAGGAGCCCCAGGAGGTCTCGTACCCCCAGATCTTCTGGGAGGGCGCGGCGAGCGGGTCGAGCCCGTGCACCTCGGGATCCTCGTAGGACGCCTGGTTGCAGTGGATCACCACCTCGTCGCCGGGCTTCCAGCGGGTGACGCCGGGACCGACCTTCCAGACGATGCCGGAGGCGTCCGAGCCGCCGATGTGGTGGTCCTCCTCCGGGTGGTAGCGGAACACCGACACGGGCTTGCCGAGCGCCGCCCAGACGTTGTTGTAGTTCACGCCGGCGGCCATCACGCGCACGATCACCTCGAACGCGCCGGGCTCGGGAACCTCTATCTCCTCGAGCTGGAAGGCGTCGATCGGCTCGCCCTCGCGGTCCTGGCGGATCACCCAGGCGGCCATCGTCTTCGGCAGCTCGCCAGGCGGCGTTCCCACCTCGGCCACGTTCGTCAGGTCCACTTGCGACATCGGTCGGTACGTCCCTCCAGTAGTCCAGGAGCTCGGAAGCCCGCGGATCGTAGCGCCTGGCGGGTCGCCGGCGGGCCGGCGCCGGGCTAGCGGAAGGCGTAGCGCTGGCCTTCGAGGACCTCGTCGAGATCCTCGATCGCGGCGCCCTCGGCGCGCGCCAGCTCGCCGACGCGCTCGGCGTCGGGGAACAGCGGCCCCGCCTGCTGGTAGCCGAGCAGGAGCCGCTCGGCGCCGAACCAGCGGCGGCGCTCTGCGACGTAGTCCTGCGCCGCGCGCTCGCACTCGCTGAGCGCCCAGGTCGACACGAACAGGTCCGCGCGGAGGTCGACGGCGTCGACGAGGCCCACCGGGGCGATGCTCACCCGTCCCTCGCGCACCTCCGGCGAGGTCACGGTGAGGAAGGTCACGCGGTCCTCGCCGAGCACGCTGCCGAGGTAGAGCCACTGGAGGACCGAGAAGAGCGGCAGGTCCACGACCACGTAGGTGAGGTCGTGCCCGCACACGCGGTGCAGCAGGCGCGCCATGCTGCCGTAGCCGCCGCCCCATTCGACCACGCGCTCGATCCGGCTCCAGTCCACCCCGCTCGTCCGCTCGTAGCGGGCGAGGTGGTAGAGGTGCATCACGGCGTTGTGGGAGGTCAGGTGCGCAGGGGCCTGGAGCAGGGGCGCGCCGACGGGGTCCTCCTCCACGAGCTCGCGCATGCGCAGCTCCCCGTAGTGCTCCTCGAGCCTGCGCAGTTGCAGCTCGAGCTGCGCGCCGCCGTAGTCGACGAACATCGTCCGGCGGATCACGCCGTGGTTGAGGAAGTCGAACGGCGGGGTGGGGAGGACGTCGGCTGCGAGCGACTGCACGAAGTCGCGCCAGGCGGCGGTGGAGAACGCGGGGCGGTCGGGCGCTCCGAGCCAGAGCTCACCGGCGCGGCGGGCGAGCTTCTCGAAGCGCTCGCGCTGCTTCGGCTTGCGGCGGGCGAGCTCCGCCGCGGCGGCGGGGATCGGGTCGCTCTCGGCGGGCGCCGGCGCCACGGCCGCCGCGGGCGCGGAGGCGATCGCCGGCAGCCCGTCCCGCTGCGGCGTGCGGGCGTAGACGTCGCCCCACGGCAGCTCCGCGTCGGGCAGCGCGCTGAGCCGCTCGATCAGCGTGTCCGCGTCGAGCCACGTCGGTGAGCCCCACTCCATCGACTCGCCGACGGAGTAGTTGAGCTCGGACATCCCGAGCTCGGCGAGCCGGCGCACGCAGGCGCAGGTCTTGTCGAGCGTCTCCTTGGTGAACTCGATCGAGAGCGCGGGCAACGGGCGGCTGAGGCCGGCGAGGACCTCCTCCTCGAAGCCCTCGACGTCGATCTTGCAGAACGCTGGCACCCCGTGCGCCTCGATCAGGCGGTCGAGCGTCGTCACCTCCACGAGCGTCGGCGGCGCCCACTCGAACTCCGCGAAGCGGCCGCTCGCGCGCACCTTCTCGATCCACTCCGGCGACATGCTCGTGATCGTGCTCGTCTCGCAGACGTAGATCTCGCGCCGGCCCTCCTCGGGGCCGAGGGCCTTGTCCACCACCGTCACGGCGCACGACGCCCCGAAGCGCTCGCGCAGCGACTCCGCGCAGCGCTCCTGCGGCTCGACCGCGACGACCTTCGTCGCGCCGAGCGCGAGGAACGCCTCGGTGCGATCGCCGACGTTGGCGCCGACGTCGAAGACGAGGTCCCCCGGGCGGATGAACTGCGCGTAGAAGCCGCGCATGCCGGGCTCGGGCGCGACGGCGGGCGCGCCGTCCGCGGCGGCCGGGGCGGCGAGGCCCCACGCGGCCTCGGCGTGGGCGCGCAGCTGCGCGATCGAGCCCGGCTCGAAGCGGCGCAGGCCGGCGAGCGCCGCGGGCGCGGGGCCGCGCGTCAGGAACGCGTCCGCGCGCGCGGAGATCGCGCTGTCCCCCTCGACGCCCGGGACCGCGAGCGCCATCATGTCGGGCGCGCCGGGCCCGTCGAGCCCGAGCGAGGAGAGCACCGGCATGAGCCGCTCGCCGACCGCCTCGGGATCGGCGTCCGGGGCGTAGATCACGAGCGTGGCGTCGTCGTTCGGCCCGAAGGCGCTCGCGTAGGCGCCGATCAGATCGGGGGCGGAGACCGCCTCGTCGGCGAGCACGACCGTCGTGAACGAGCGCACGCCGTCGTCGTCCGCGCCCGCGGCCCCGGCCGGCGGCAGCGACGACACCTCGGGGATCTCGCCGGGCGCGTGCGGCACGGCGAGCGCGACCGGATCGCCGGCGAGCAGGCGCTCCGCCCACTCCCGCTGCGCCTCGGTGTAGAGCGAGGGCCTGTCGAGCACGAGGCGCGCCTTGATCTCGGCGTCGGAGGCGAGGTCGGCGGCGTGACGGCCCTCGTCGTGCACGCGGTAGCCCCACGTCACGCCCGGCACCTTGACGCCCGTGAAGCCGCGCTCGCCGAGCGCGAGCCAGAAGCTCCAGTCCTCGTAGCCGCGCTCCTCGAAGCCGCCGACCGCCTCCCAGGCCTCGCGCCGGAAGAGCGAGCAGATGCCGATCTCGTTGCGGCGGCTGAGCCGGCGCAGGTCGTACTCGGGGTAGACGTGCCGGCGCTCGCGCGCCCCGAACTCGTCGAGGTCGCTGTAGGCAACGCCGGCCTCGGGCGTCACGTCGAGCGCGTTCACGAGCGCCCCGATGAAGCGGCGGTCGTGGAGGCGGTCGTCGGCGTCGAGGCAGAGCACGTACTCGCCGCGCGAGGCGGCGATCCCGGCGTTGCGGGCGTGCGCCGGGTGGCCCGAGCGCTCCTGGCGGATCAGCGCGATCTCGGCCTCGGGGTGCCGCGCGATCAACGCCTCCGCCACCGCGGCGGTGTCGTCGGTCGAGCCGTCGTCGACGATCACGACCTCGAGCTCGGCGAACGTCTGGGCGAGCACGCTCTCGACCGTCTCCTCGAGGTGGCGCCCGTAGTTGAAGCAGGGGATCACCACGGACACGCGCGGCCCGGCGGGCGGCGCCTCGGCCGGCGGGTCGTCCTCCCAGCGCAGGTCGAGCTCGTGGTGGGGCGAGGGGTTGCGCACGCCCGCGACGGTGGCGAGCGAGAGGCGCCGGCCCGCGAGGAACTGCTCGTTCAGCCACTCGGCGGTGACCTGGCCGTGGCGGTTCCTCACCACCTCCTGCACGCGGTTGAGCGGCAGGTTGATGACCCTCGACTCGTCGAAGCAGACCATCTTGGGGTTGCGCAGCGGGTTGCGCGCCAGCGCCGCCTCGAGGGTGTTGGGGTTGCGGAAGTCGAGCTCGGCCATCAGCGGCACGAGCTCGTCGCTGCGGAAGACGTTGCCGTCGACGGACATCGGGTAGGCCCAGTCGCCGTCGGCGCGCGTCCAGTCCCAGACGTTGCCGGGCTCGAGCTCGGGGATCGGGGTGAGCCGCGCGAGCGTGTAGGCGTAGTTCATGCGCGGGCACATGCGCAGGGAGAGGGCGGCGATCTGGGGATCCTGCGCGAAGCGCTCGAACTCGGGCGAGGAGAGCGTGAACGGCTCCTTGAAGACGTCGTCGTCGACGAGGAACATCACGTAGGGGCTGTGGCCGACCGCGTCCAGCGCGAGCTGGCGGAACCCGACGGCCGAGTCGAGCTCGCACACCCAGCGCGGCTCGGGGTGCAGCTCGCGCACGACCTGGTAGGCGCGCCCGAAGTCCTCGCCCTCGTAGGTGTAGATGACCTGGAGCCTGACCGCGTCCTGGTCGCGGAAGAAGGTCTTGTAGCTCCGCAGGAGCAGGTCGAGCTGGCAGGCCCGGTCCTTCGAGAAGATGACGAGATCGAGCATGGGCGGGAGGGCGTCGCTGGACGGGGTCGCCCCGGTCAATCGGCATGCGCGCCGGCGCCTTTAGGCGGCGGCGGGCGCGCTCCGGCGCGTGCCGGCCGAGGCGCTACGCGCCTGCGCGGCCGTCGTAGAAGCGCGCGCGGATCTCGTCTGTCGCCGCGAGCGCGTCGCTGGGCGCCTCGAGCGGCCCGGGCTCGACGCCCGCGAGCACGCGCGCGTAGCGCGGGCCCATCACCTCCCAGGTGTAGGACGCGCGCCAGTGCCGTCTCCCCGCCTCGCCGAGCTCGCGCGCTGCGCGGCTGTCCTCGAGCAGGAAGTCGACGCCCTCGCCGAACAGCTCGAGCGGCAGGATCAGGCCGCCCGCGTGGTCGTGGGCCGAGCCGCAGGTGGGGGTCGCGATCCACGGGGTGCCGCACGCCATCGCCTCGAGCAGCACGAGCGGCGTGGCCTCGGCGAGCGAGGGCAGCAGCAGCGCGTCGGCCTCGCGCATCGCCGCCGCGACGGTGGCGGGCGGCGCTCCGCCGAGGAGCACCACGCGCGGGTCGGCCTGCGCGAGCGCGCGCACCTCGTCGGCGACGTGCGGCGCCTTCGGCGAGGGGCTGCCGATCAGCACGAGCCGCCAGTCGCCCCAGTGCGCCGCCAGCGCGCGCAGCAGCCCGGCGTGGTTCTTCTCGGGCCACATGTTGCCCACGGCGAGCAGCAGCGGCCGGGCGTCGTCGATCCCGAGCGACTCCCTGAACGGGGCGGCCGGCGGCGGGGGGTTCGAGGCGTTCGGCAGGTACACGCCTTCGATCCCGAGCTGCTCGCAGAGGCGCACGTCGTAGCCGCTGAGCGAGCTGTAGCCGACCGCGTCCGCGCCGGCGAGCAGGCTCGCGTAGCTGGCGAGCAGACCGGGCTGCGCCTGGAGCAGGCCGTGGTTCTCCGCGTTGATGCACGGCACCGGCACGAGCCGCGGGCGCGGCCGCGGGAGCTGGAGCGCGGCCGCGAGGGGCCAGGAGGTGGGGGCGGAGAAGATCGCGAGCGCGTCGTAGGAGCCGGCGGCGACGATCGCGGCGAGCGCGGCGCGCGGGTCGCCGTCCACCTCGTGCACGCGCATGCCGCGGTGCTCGCGGGAGTCGCGCTCGGGCAGCCGGCGCGTCGCGACCTCGACCTCCCAGCCGTGCTCCTGGAGCGCCACGCCGGCGCTCTCGGCAAGCCGCTCGGACCCGCCGACCGAGGGGTGGAAGTAGTCGACCACGATGAGCGCCCGGCCGCCTTCGGGGAGCGGCCCGGCGGACGGCCGGCGCGCGTCGCCGACCCGCCGCTCGAGCTCGGCGAGCAGCGCCTCCCCGGGGGGGTCGAGCGGATCGAGCGCCTGCGCCCGGCGCAGCGCGTCGAGCGCCTCGGCGAAGCGTCGGCGGGCGTTGAGCGCGTTCGCGAGCGCCCGCCAGCCGGCGGGCGCGCCGGGGCTCGCCTCGGCCGCGCGGCGCCGCCAGTGCGACGCCTGCACGAGGTCGCCGGCGCGCTCGCGCAGGTCCGCGAGGTTCTCGAGCGCGGGCGCGTAGCGGGGGTCGAGGGCGAGCACGGCGAGCAGCAGCGACTCGGCGTCCGCCTCGCGGCCCTCGCCGGCCGCGATCACCGCCAGGTCGTTCAGCACCCGCAGGCGCAGCTCCCGGTCGCCGTGCGTGCGCGGCTCGATCTCCTCGAGCAGGCGGCGCGCGGCGGCCGCGTCGCCCGCGAGGAACGCCTGCTCGGCGGCGTCCGCGGCGGCGGCGAGGCCGCCGGCCATCCCGGCCGCGACGGTCACCGCGCCACCGCCGGCTCCCGCGCGGCCGGCCCGAGCAGCGAGCGCAGCTCGCGCACGGTCGTGTCGTCCACCCGCGGCAGCGTCACCACGTCGGCGGGCTTGCGCCGGCGCGTGTAGACGGCGCGCAGCGGAGCGCCGAGCACGTCGGCGAGCTCCTCGCAGGGGTGCAGCAGGAGATCGGCGGCGTCGTCGCCGTCGAGCCCAGCCTCCGCGACCGCGCGCGAGAGGGCGGCGCCCAGCTCCTCCACGTGCGCGGCGGGGGCGTGGATCAGGAGCGTGACGTCGTCGTCCGCGCTCAGCTCGCGCCCGTAGGCCGTGAGCAGCGACGGGTCCTCGACCAGCTCGTCCGCGAACGCGAGCACCGCCGCGGCGCGCGTGACCGGCGCGGGGACGCGCACGCCCGGCGCACGCTCGATCCGCCTCAGGAGGACCGACAGCTCGGCCCGCGCCGCGCCGTTCCAGGGGTCGCGCGCGAGCGCCGCCACGCAGCGCCGCGCCGCCTCCTCGAGGCGGCCGCGGCGCGCCGCGTCGCGCGCCGCCGCGGCCTCGAGCGCGCCCGCGGCCTGCTCCTCGGCGCTCACCGGCAGGACCTCGGTGGCC
>JADGHQ010000071.1 GCA_019683805.1 Thermoleophilaceae bacterium | reverse complement strand
ATTGGTATAAGAGACAGGGCGGAGGCGCCGCCGTCGAGAAGCTCACCGGGAAGGCGAACGGCAGCTGGCCGGGCTCCGGCGCGGCGTCCATGTAGACGTCGTAGATGCCCTCGTAGAGGGACACCGCCCTGATGCCGAGCGTCGCGGGGCGCGGGACGCCGAGCTGATCGATGTCGGTGACGAACCCGGCGGCGCCCACCGCCGTCAGCAGCGGCGCGTTGTCGAAGCTGAACTGCGAGCCGTCCCAGACCCCGAGCGCGGGTCCGACGTCCGACCCGAGCTGTCCGACGATCATGACCACGCGATCGGCCCCGTCGAAGGTCGGCGAGCCGGTGCTCGGATTGCCGTCGGTGTCGATGTAGATGCCGACCGCCTCGCCGTCGATCAGGTCGCCGGGGTCCGTGTCGCCCTGGATGACCGAATCCACACCGATCCCGCACCGCGAATCGGTCACCGCGACGACACCGAGGATCTCGGGCGCGAGCCCGCTCTCGCCGTCGAAGGCGGAGTCGGGGAAAGCCTGGCTCGACGACGTCGACGAGTAGCACGTCGCCCGGGCCGCCGCGGGCGCAACGAGCGCCACGAGCAGCGCAGCGGCGACGACCGCCGCGGCACGGGCGAAACCCGCGGCTCTCGGGTGAAGGGAACGGGACAGCATTCGGGACACTCCTTTCACGCCCCTCCTGGCGGGGCATGTGAGGAGTCGAATGCGGCCGGGCGATCCTGACAGGGCGGGCGGGCTTGGAAGCCCCGCGCCTAGTCCGGCTCTCCTGCGGCCGGGCGCGCCCGGTCTCCCCGCCGACGGAGCTGCCGGCCGGCGCGCGGGTAGACCTCCGCGACGACGCCGGTGTCACCGCTGCGGTCCACGCGGTCTGAGGGGGTTGCAGACCCCGGCGGTTCGCGTCGCCGTTCAGGACACGCTAAACGGCCGCCCCCACCTAGGCGGCGGTCTCATTTCGGGGCCATTCCCGACTCGATCGAGGACCAGTCGGAGCGGGGCAGCCAGGACTCGAACCTGGAATCGCCGGTTTTGGAGACCGGTGCCTTACCAATTTGGCCACTGCCCCAGGGCGGGAGCCCCGATTCTAGACGGGGAGCGAGCCTAGAATCGGCGTGGAGCGGATGTGGCGGAACCGGTAGACGCGCCGGCCTTAGGAGCCGGTGGGCGCTTGCCCGTGGGGGTTCGAGTCCCTCCATCCGCATCTCCACGGCGAACGAGACGCCGTCGGGATAACGCGGCCTCGCGCTCGTTCTGCGCCGACGGCCCGCTCCGGGCGCTTTCAGCGCGCCGCAGCCGGCGCCACGCGCGCGGAGCGGACGTGGGCAAGCTCGATGAGGTCGGCGATCAGCTCCTCCACCTCCACCCCCTGCGGGGTGCGCAGCGCCACCGAGTAGCGATCCGAGCCGAGCGAGGCGATGCCCTGGAGCTCGACGCCCTCGGCGAGCAGCCGCTCGATCGCGGCCCCCACCCCGGCTCCCCGGTCGACCTGCAGCTCGATCGACGCCTCCTGCGAGGGCGGGCCGAAGCGCTCGCTGACCGCCGGGCGCAGGTACCTCAAACCGACCAGCGCGACCAGCACGAGCGCCGTCGCGACCACCGCCCCGAAGTAGTAGCCCGCGCCGACAGCCATCCCGATCGCAGCGGCGATCCAGAGGGCCGCAGCCGTGGTGAGCCCGCGCACGTTCGCGCCCTGGCGGATGATCGCCCCCGCGCCCAGGAAGCCGATGCCGGCCACGACCTGTGCGGCGATGCGGGTCGGGTCGACCCGAGCCGGCGCGCCCGACGCCGCCGCGCTCGCGCGCGTGAAGTCCTCGAACGCGTACGCGGAGATCAGCGTGAAGAGGGTCGACCCCACCCCGACGATCACGTGCGTGCGGAGCCCCGCGACCTGGCCGCGCGCCTCCCGCTCCGCCCCCACGATCGCGCACAGCACGAGCGAGAGAGCGAGGCGCAGCACCACCTCCCAGTCGCTGATCGTCACCGCCTTCATCCGATGCGCAAGGCTACGCCGCTCCTCGCGGTCACTGCTCAGCGAACAGGCTCGTGCGCGTTGTGACCGCCCTCGAGCGAGTGCCGAAGCAACCTCACTACGAGTGTGGACGCCCGCCAGAGCCGCCGGTCGCAGCCGCATGCTCAGCGCGATGACAGGCAGTGACCTCGCTGGCGAAGCGTTCCGAAACGTGATCTCACCCGATCGTCCTCCGATACTCGGCGCGTCAGCTGGCTTCGGGTGTTGCCCGTCGCTGCCCTCACACGAGCCCAGGAAACGGCTCGGCCAGCGAGCCGAGCACGTGGTCGGCCCCCGCCTCGGCTAGCTGCTCCCGCGTGTGGTGGTGGCTCGCCACCCCGACCGCCACGAGGCCCGCGCCGTGCGCCGCGGCGACGTCGAGCGGCGTGTCGCCCACGACGAGGACGCGCCTCGGGTCGAGCCGGTGGTGCGCGACCCGCTCGCCGCGCAGAAGCGCTCGCCGCGTCAGCTCGACGCGGTCGGACGAGTCCGAGCCGTAGCCGCCGAACGCGAACCAGCGGTTGAGTCCGGCGCGGCCGAGCTTCGCGTGGGCGGCCGCCTCGATCGCGCCCGTCGTGAGCCCGAGCAGCACGCCCGCGCCGGCGAGCCGCGGCAGCAGCTCGTCCACCCCGTCGAGCACGCGGTACCCCTCCGACCGCTCGACGAAATCGGGCAGCACCGACAGGTACGCGTGGACCAGGCGCGCGAGCTCGCGCGCGCCGGGCTCGCGGCCCTGGTCGCGCTCGAAGGTGCGCCGCGCCACCACCGGGTCGGTCATGCCGGCGTCGGTGAGCACCCCGATGTCGACCGCATGGCCGTAGAGCCGCTCGAACGCGAGCGCCCAGCTCCGCGCGCCGGCGCCGCCCGTGTCGACCAGGGTGCCGTCGATGTCGAAGAGGACGGCCTCCGGGGCTTCGCCGGCCATCTCGTCACGTTAGCGCGCCGCGGGCGGGCCGCGACGCACCCGGGCGCCGCGGGACGCCGCGCCGCGCAAGACGCCTCGAACCGATCTAGACTTGCCGGCGATGGGGGAGTCGCCCGGAGTCGAGATCCGGCACCCGAACCGCGAGACCGCCGCGGCGAAGGCCACCAAGGCCGCGGTGGTCCTGCTGCTGCTCGTGAGCGCGGCGCTCGTCACGCTCATCGTCGTGGGCGGCTGGCGCGAGCTCCAGGGCGCGCAGGGCGTGGCGATCGCGTGGGTGATCGTCTACCTGCTGATCGCGTTCTACGTGTCGCGCTGGAGCCGCGGCGTGCTGCCCGTCGCCTCGGGGCTCGCGATCCTGCTCGCCGTCCTCGCGGCGGTCGCCGCGCCGAGCTGGTTCGATCGCGACAAGCCGGGTTTCGACGAGCCCGCCCTGCCGCCCGGTCTGATCGGCCTGCTCTGCCTGCTCCTGATCCCCGTCTCCCTCCTGCTGATCGCATTCGCGATGCGCGGCTTCAGCCAGAGGTGGAACGTCGAGGTCGAGATCCCGGCCGCGGGCTACGACGAGACGGGTCGCCTCGGCCCGAGCCCCGCCGCTGGCTGAGCGCCGCGCGGCTACGATCCGTCCGCCTGCCCGGGTGGCGGAACTGGCATACGCGGGGCACTCAAAATGCTCTGCCCGAGAGGGCTTGTGGGTTCGAGTCCCACCCCGGGCACTGGCTGAGCCATAGACGTCGCCGTCTCTGGCGATACTGCGCGCCGTGGACGCGCTGGGCGAGATCGACGCGCTCTGCGGGATCGCCGGCAGGGCGCCGGGCACCGACGCGGAGCGCCGCGCCGCGCGGCGCCTGTGCGAGCGGCTCGCCGAGCTCGGCCGCGACGCCGAGCTGCAGCCCATCCAGGTCCACCCTAACTGGCCGGGCGCGCACATCCTCCACGCGTTCCTCGCGATCGCGGGCAGCGTGGTGTCGGTGTCGGCGCCGGTCGCAGGGGCGGCGCTCGCGCTCGCGGCGGCGGTCTCCGCGTTCGGCGACCTCTCCGGCATGTTCCTCGCCGTCCGCCGCCTCACCGGCAGGCGCGCGTCCCAGAACGTCGTCTCGCGCGAGGGCGGCGAGAAGCCGGGGACGTTCGTGCTCGTCGCCCACTACGACGCGGGCCGCGGCTCCACGCTGCTGGGACGCGCCGCGCACGAGCGGCGCGCCGGCGTCGCGCGCCTGATCCGGCGGCCGATCGGGCCGTTCGAGCCGTTCTTCTGGTCGATCGTCGTCGTGCTCGTCTGCGCGGCACTGCGCGTCGTGGGCGTCGAGGGGGTCGCGCTCACCACCGTGCAGTTCGTCCCCACTGTGGTGCTGATCGCGAGCGTGCCGGTGCTCGCCGACATCGCGCTCTCGGTCCCCGTGCCCGCCGCCAACGACAACGCGTCCGGCGTCGCCACCGTGCTGCGCCTGGCCGAGCGCTACGGCGGCGCGCTGCGCCACTTCGACCTCTGGGTGCTCCTCCCCGGCGCCCATCACGGCCTGATGCTCGGCATGCGCGAGTGGCTACGGCGCAACCGCAGGTCGCTCGCGCCGGAGCGCACGGTCTTCCTCGAGGTCACTACGGTCGGCGCCGGGACGGTTCGCTTCACCACCAGGGAGGGGCTCGTCGTGGCCTCGCCCTACCACCCCACGCTGATCGAGCTCTGCCGCGAGATCGCCGCAGGGGACCGCGACGGCGCGCGCTTCGGCGCCCGGGCGCTCGTGTCGCGCCGGGCGGGCGACGCGCACGAGGCGCGCACGGCGGGCTTCCCGGCGATCTCGATCTCGTGCGCGGACGCGCTCGACCGCGTGCCCGACCGCCAGCAGCCCACCGACACGCCGGACCGTATCGACCCCGCGGCGCTCGAGCGCGCCTACGAGTTCTGTTGCGAGCTGATCGAGCGGATCGACGAGCGCCTGGGGCCCGGGCTGCGCGCCGAGGCGGCGCCCGCGCCCTGAGCCGGGCGCGGGCGCCCTCTCTCAGCTCCTCGGCCGAACGCTCAGGCGGATCGGTTTCGAGAGAGCCGGTTTCCCGACCTTCCCCGCCGGCGCGGTGCGCAGCAAGAAGCTGAGCCGCGGCCGCTTCCGCCTCGCCACGGCCCGCCGCAGCGACCCGGCCGGCTTGAGCGCGCCGTTCCCGACCACGACCTCGAGGCTCGCCTGGTCCGCCGGCAGGCCCGTCAGCACGATGCGCGACCGCCGCACCGACGCCCTGGCGCCGCGCACCCGGTGCCGCCCGACGTACACCTGCACGCCGCGCCTCGCCTTCCTCGACACGCCGGCGAGCGCCCTCGGCAGGGACAGCTCGACCCGCGCGAAGCCCAGGGCGCCGGTCGCCCCGCGCAGCGTCAGGTCGAGCCGCGGCCTGCCGCTCCGCACGCCCCTCAGCGCGAGCGACGCCCGCGTCGAGCAGCCGTCGACGAGCAGCGGCACGACCCTGCTCGAGCTGGCGCCGCTGTGGGCGCCGAAGGCGGCGGCGACGCGGCCGGCCGACCGGCAGAGATCCTTAACGGACTGCAGCGCGCCTCCCCTGCCGCCCGTGAACTCGAGCTCGAAGCGCTCGATCGGCACGTCGGGGATAGCGTCGAACTGCGTGACGAGCCTGCGCTGGGCGTCGAGTGTCACCTTCCCCGGCAGCCTCAGCCCGATCAGGCCCCGGAGGTCGAGCGCGATGCCCGGGAGCGGCTGCCCCGGGACCTGCAGCAGGTACACGGGGCCGCTGAGCGGCAGCGGCAGGAGCGGCGAGACCGCCGTCGCCGTGCCGATCCTCGTGTTGTCCGGGCAGGTCGCCGACGGGCTCAGCGCCACTTCGGGCGGGCAGGCGTGCTGCAGGGCGTTGACGTCCGGCCCGACCACCGGCGGCAGCGTGACGGTCGTCGTCCTGATCGCCGCCTCGCCGGCGCGCTGCTCGATCACGGTGCGCAGGAACGGGTGCTTGAGGCGCCCCGTCTGGCCCCTGCCGCCGATCACCGCCGAGATGAGCGGCGCGAACGGGAGCTGCTCGCAGCCGGTCGCCTGGAACGGCGCCGACGCGCTGGCGCTGCCGCCCTCCGCGGAGGCGAAGACGCCGTTCACGCTGAGCGGCCCGCACGAGGTCGGGTTGATGAGGAAGCCGGGCCGGTCGAGCCTCACCGAGAGCCGGCGCACCGCGACGGGGATGCCGCCGACGAACGCGGGCAGGTCGTCCGAGACCACGTCGATGCCGCCGTCGCTGCTCCGCAGCGACAACGCGTTGCGGAGCACGACCGCGCCCACGTCGAGCGGTCCGACCCTGCCGGGGAGCACGGTGACCAGGCTCGCGACGCCGCCCCTGTAGGGACCGGCGGCGTAGACCGGCCCGCTGAGCTCGGCCGGCGCCGGGCCGGACCCCACGGTCGCGGTCACCGTGCCGACCCGCGAGGCGTCGGGGCAGCTGCCGGTCGGGGCGTCCTCCTCCGGGCAGAACGGCACGCTCGCGAGCCTGCCGAGCGCCCCCGGCGGCAGCGAGAGGCTGAGCCGCCCGAGCCTCTGATCGCGGTCCGGCCGCTCGACCGTCAGCTCGAGGAAGCCGGGGTCGCCGCCCGCCTGGGAGCTCCCCACGGAGGCGCTGAGCCTCGGAGCGAAGGGGCGCGCGGTGGGGCAGGCCGCCCCCGCGCCGTCGCCGCTGATGTCGAACGTCGCGGTGCGGGTCGCGTCGGGCTGGCCGCTCCACGGGGTCGCGATGAGCGTTGCCGTGTAGCGGCCGCAGTCGACCGGATTCGAGAGGATGGCGCGCGCGCCGCCGCGGAACATCAGCCGGAAGGCGGTGAACGGGACCTGCGGGAGGTCGTCGAACACCGTCGTGATCTGCCCGTCGGCCGCAGCGGGGTGGACGAGCCCGATGAGCTTGACGCTCAGGCCCTTCTGCTGAACCCCGACGAACAGGCGGAGCGGAGCGGACGGCGTCGGCGTCCCGAGGAACACCGACCCGTCGAGCGTCCCCAGCAGCGGCGTGTCGATCTGCACGTCGCCGAGCTTCGACGAGTCCGGGCAGGCGATCGGGCTCGCGGACCCCTTAGCGAACTGGGCGTCCGTGCAGGCCGACATGCCGACCGCGGACGGTGGCGAGAGCGTCGTCCCCTTCGGCAGGACGACGGTCGTCCGCCGCACGTGCGACTGGCGCCGGACTGCGGCGCCCGCCTCGGGGGGGCACGGTCACCGCGATCGTGTACGCGCTCGGCGTGTCGGAGCGCGTCGTCTCAAGATCGACAGTGGTGCCGGGGTCGAACGGCGGCAGGCCGTCGCAGTCGCTCGGCGTGACGCTGCCGCTCGCCGAGGCGTAGCTCTCCGGCTCCGCCTTCGAGGCGGCCTCGACGGTGACCGTCGCGGGCGCGCACGTGGTCGGCGTCGTGACGAACGCCGTCCCAGAGGCGCCCGACGGCGCGCCCTCGAGCGTCAGGTCCATGCCCGTGACGGCCAGGGTCGCCCCGACCGCGCTCGCCGGGATGCCCGTGATCGTCGCGTCGAGCCCGTAGTCGGTCGGGCGCAGCGACACGCCGACCGGGACGTGGAAGGTGAAACCCGGGAGGCCTAGCAACGGGATCGGCAGCACGTCGACCTTGGCGCCGAGCCGCGCGGGCTCGCCCGGGCCGGGCTCGACGTTGTAGATCGTGCCAGAGGCGTCGACGGCCGCGGGGCCGAGGCCCAAGACCCAGGCGAGCGCGTGGACCGTCGTCGACCCGACGACCGTGTTCGACGGGCAGCCGTTCGCCTCGAAGGTCGCCTGAGGGCAGCGTGGGGTGGCGCTCGGGTTGCCGACGAGCCCGGGCGGCAGGTGGATGCGGAGGTTGTCGAGTTGTCCGTCCGGTGAAGCGGACGCGCCGGAGATGCCGATCGAGATGCCGATGTCGACGTGCGCGCCGGCCGGCGGCGCCGCTGGCGTGACCGAGACGCTGCTCACGCCGAGCGCCGCCCGGGCCGCCGCGGGCGCGAGCAGCGACAGCGTGGCGAGCGCAACGACGAGGGCGGGCGCGAGGCGGGGGTGCAGCCAGGGGCGGATCTTCCGAGTCCTCGACCTTGGGCCAGAGCGGGTCATGTCGTTCCTCCGTGACGACGGCGCCCCCCCGCAGCCTGCCCCAATGGTATTCGCTGATCCGAGCGTTCGGGCCCCTCGCCGACCGACCGGTCAGTAGGTCGCGTTCACGCGCGCTCGCCGGGGACGACGGCGCCGGCTTTGCCGCCGCAGCCCCGCGCCCGTCCTACACGGGCGTGATCGGGTTGCGCTTGCGCGGCCAACGCCGCGCGCGGGACTCGACGAGCGCGTAGCGGCGGACCAGCTCGGCGCGCAGCTCGTCGGGCTGGACGACCGCGTCCACCACGAGCTCGGACGCGAGGTGCAGGATGTCGATCTCCGCCGCGTACTCGGCGCGCAGCCTCTCGACGAACGCCGCGCGCTCCTGCTCGTCCTCGATCGCCCTCACCTGGTTGTAGTAGACCGCGTTGATGGCGGCCTGCGGCCCCATCACCGCGATCTTCGCCCAAGGGAGCGCGATGCAGGCGTCGGGGTCGAACGCGGGGCCGGCCATCGCGTAGAGCCCCGCGCCGTAGGCCTTGCGCACGATCACCGAGATCTTCGGCACGGTCGCCTCCGACACCGCGGAGATCATCTTCGCGCCCGCGCGGATGATCCCCTGGCGCTCCACCTGCGTGCCGATCATGAACCCCGGCACGTCGGCCAGGAACAGCAACGGGATGTTGAAGGCGTTGCAGGTCCAGATGAAGCGGGCGGCCTTGTCCGAGGAGTCGACGAACAGGACTCCCCCGCGCTGCCTCGGCTGGTTCGCCACGATGCCGACCGCGCGGCCCTCGAGCCTCGCGTAGCCCACGATCAGCTCCTTCGCCCAGCGCTTGTGGACCTCGAGGAAGGAGTCGCGGTCGACGAGGGCGTCGATCAGCTCGAGCATGTCGAACGGCTTGTTCTCGTCCTCGGGGACGATCTCGGCGAGCGGGCGCGCCGAGGCGGGCTCCGCGGGGTCGGCCGCAGGCGGGCGCTCGCGCCAGCTCGCCGGCATGAACTCGAGGTAGCGCCTGGCGAGGTCGATCGCCTCCTCGTCGCTCTTCGCAAGGAAGTGGCCGCAGCCCGACACGCCCGTGTGCATGCGCGCCCCGCCCATCTCCTCGAGCGTCACGCGCTCGCCGATCACCATCTCAGCCATGCGCGGCGAGCCCAGGTACATCGAGGCGTTGCCGTCGCGCATGATCACGACGTCGCAGAACGCGGGGATGTAGGCGCCGCCCGCGGCGCTCGGGCCGAACAGCAGGCACACCTGGGGCACGAGCCCCGAGAGCTTCACCTGCGTGTGGAAGATCCGGCCGGCGCCGCGGCGGCCGGGGAACATCTGCACCTGCTCGGTGATGCGCGCGCCGGCAGAGTCGACGAGGTAGACCATCGGCACGAGGTGGTCGAGCGCCCGCTCCTGGATGCGGATGATCTTCTCGACCGTCTTCGGCCCCCAGGAGCCCGCCTTCACGGTCGGGTCGTTGGCCATCAGGCAGACCGGGCGGCGGCCGATCCGCGCCATGCCCGTGACGACGCCGTCCGCGCCGAAGCCCGGCTCCTCCCAGTGGGCGAGCAGCGCCTCCTCGCAGAACGAGCCGGGGTCGACGAGCCGCTCGATGCGCTCGCGCACCGGGAGCTTGCCCTGCTCGCGCGCCTTCTGCCGGTGACGCTCGGGGCCGCCGGCGAGCGCCTGCTCGAGTGCTCGGTCGAGGTCCGTCATCGCGCGGGAGTGTATGTGCGCGCCGGGCTCTCCATTAGCCTCCCTGCCCGTCGTCCGTCCGTTCCGAGCGCGGGGAGAGCAATGGCACTTGTCGAGAGAGAGGATCGCGGCGCGGTCCGGCACATCGTCATCGCGCGCGCCGAGAAGCGCAACGCGCTCAACCGCCAGGTCGTGGAGGAGCTCGGCGCTGCCTTCCGCGCCGCGTCCGACGATCCCTCCGTGCGCGTCGTGGTCCTGCGCGGCGACGGCCCGATGTTCTCCTCGGGGATGGACCTCGGGAGCCTGCGCGAGCTCTCCGAGAGCCCCGAGTCGCTGCGCCCGTTCCGCGAGGGGGCGCTGCGCGTCTACAACCTGCTCGAGGAGATGCCGAAGGCCACGATCTGCCAGATCCACGGCGCCGCGATCGGCGGCGCCGTCGAGCTGGCGCTTGCAGCTGACATGCGCGTGATGGCCGAGGACGCGGTGTGCGGGATCCTCGAGACGAGGATCGGGCTGATCCCCGACCTCGGCGGATCGTCGCGCCTGCCCGCCGTGGTCGGCGTCGGGATCGCCAAGGAGCTCATCATGACCGGCAAGCTCATCGACGGCCGCGCGGCGCACCGGATCGGCCTGGCCAACCGGATCGCGCCCGCGGACCGGCTCGACGCGGCCACAGAGGAGCTCGCGAGCGAGCTCCTCGCC
>JADGHQ010000021.1 GCA_019683805.1 Thermoleophilaceae bacterium | reverse complement strand
ACACCCCGAGCGGGCGTCCTCCGGGTCGCCCGGACGGACGCCCGCTCTGGTGAAACGCGACGCGCGCGCGGGTACGCTGTGGGCACACACCGCGCGCCTACGCGGAGACCCCGCGGGGCGCGCCCGAAACGGCGGCCCGCGGGCGGAAGACCCCGGCCCGGGCCTCGAAGGAGGAAGATGGCGACGACGACCGCGCGACCCGCGGCGATCGACGACGGTGCGGCCGGCATCGAGCTGACCGGCGACGACCGCATCGCCCTGCTGCGCTACATGCTGCTCATGCGCGCGACCGAGGAGCGCGGGCTGACGCTGTACCGGCAGGGGAAGGTGCCCGGGTCCTTCTACGACGGCCGCGGCCAGGAGGCGGTGTCGGTCGGCTCGGCGTTCGCGCTCGGGCCGCGCGATCGGGCCTGCATCCTGCACCGCGACCTCGGCGCGCACCTGATCCGGGGCGTGAGGCCGGGCCGCGTGCTCGCCCAGATGATGGGCCGGGCCAGCGGCGTGACCGCGGGCAAGGACGGCAACATGCACTTCGGCGACCGCGAGCTGGGGTGCGTGGGCATGGTCTCGATGCTCCCCGACATGGCGCTCGTCGCCTGCGGGCTCGCGATCGCCTTCCAGATGAGGCGCGAGCCGCGCGTCGCGATGACCTGGTTCGGGGACGGCGCGACGGCCAACGGCCAGTGTCACGAGGCGATGAACGTGGCCGGCGTGCGCCGGCTCCCGGTCGTGTTCGTGCTCGAGAACAACCAGTTCGCCTACTCCACCCCAAACGAGCGCGAGTTCGCCGTCGATCCCGTAAGGCGCGCGGAGGTCTACGGCTTCCCGGGCGTGAAGGTCGACGGGAACGACGTCGAGGCGGTGTTCTTCGCCGCCGCCGAGGCGGTCGAGCGCGCGCGCCGCGGCGGCGGCCCCACGCTGATCGAGTGCGAGACCATGCGCATGCACGGGCACGGCGCGCACGACGACATGCGCTACGTGCCGAGGGAGCTCCTGGAGCGCTGGGCCGCGCGCGACCCGATCGACGCCTACGAGCGCAAGCTGCGCGCGGACGGCGTCGACACAGACGCGATCCGCGCCGCGGTGAAGGCGGAGGTCGATGCGGAGGCCGAGTGGGCGCTCGCCCAGCCGATGCCCGACCCGGCGACCGCGGCCGACGGCGTCTTCGCCGGCGCAGACCCGCTGCTCGGCGACGGCGAGGCGCCCTGGTCGCGCTGGCGGAGGGAGGCCGCGCATGCCTGAGATGACCTACCTGCAGGCGATCTCGGACGGCCTGCGCGAGGAGATGCGCCACGACGAGACGGTGTTCTGCCTCGGCGAGGACATCGGCGCGTTCGGCGGGGCGTTCAAAATCACTGAGGGGTTCATCGACGAGTTCGGGCCCGACCGCGTCTGGGACGCCCCGCTCGCCGAGAACGCGATCATCGGCGCGGCCGTCGGCGCGGCGGTGGAGGGCATGCGCCCCGTGTGCGAGATGCAGTTCGCGGACTTCGTCGCCTGCGGGTTCGACCAGCTCGTGAACGTCGCCGCGAAGATGCACTACCGGCAGGGGCTGGCGGTCCCGATGACGGTCCGCCTGCCCTCGGGCGGCGGCTTCTCCGGAGGCCCCTTCCACTCGCAGAACCCGGAGGCCTGGTTCGTGCAGGCGCCGGGGCTCAAGGTGGTGGCGCCGTCGACGCCCGCGGACGCGAAGGGACTGCTCGCAGCGGCGATCCGCGACCCCAACCCGGTCGTCTACCTCGAGCACAAGCACCTCTACCGGCGCGCCAGGGGGGAGGTCGCGGAGGGCCGCTACGAGATACCGCTCGGAAGGGCGCGGGTCGCGCGCGAGGGCAGCGAGCTGACGGTCGTCAGCTACGGCGCCATGGTCCACATCGCGCTCGAGGCGACCGACGACCTCGACGGCGCGTCGGTCGAGGTGCTCGACCTGCGCTCGCTCGTGCCGCTCGACCGCGAGGCGATCCTCGCCTCGGCGCGCAAGACGAGCAAGGTCGTGGTGCTGCACGAGGCGACGCGCTCGTGCGGCGTGGGCGCCGAGGTCGCCGCGCTGATCGCCCAGGAGGCGTTCGAGGACCTCGACGGCCCGGTGGTGCGGGTGACCGCGCCCGACTGCCCGACGCCGTTCAGCCCGCCGCTCGAGCGGGCCGTGCTCCCGCAGGTCGACGACGTCAGGAGGGCGTGCCTTGAGCTCCTCGCCTACTAGCGCCGCGACGGTCGAGGTGACGATGCCCCAGATGGGCGTGTCGGTCGCCGAGGGGACCGTGGTCGAGTGGAGGAAGCGCGTCGGCGACTGGGTCGAGGCCGACGAGGCGATCGTCGACATCTCGACCGACAAGATCGACTCGGAGGTTCCCTCGCCGGCGGCCGGGCGCCTGGTCGAGATCCTCGTCGAGCCGGGCGTGACCGTGGACGTGGGCACCCCGCTCGCCCGGCTCGACACCGGCGCGAGGCCCGGCGAGCCGCACACGGACGAGCACGCGCCCGCGACCAGGACCGCAGGCGCCCAGCCCTCGGGCGCGGAAGCGCCGCCCCCGGGGCCGGGTGCCGGGGACGCCCACGCGCCGCCGGTCTCGCCGGTGGTGCGGCGGATCGCGGCCGAGCACGGGATCGACCTCTCTCAGATCGAGGGCACGGGCCGCCTCGGCCGGGTGACCAAGCGCGACGTGCTCGCGTTCCTCGCGCGCCCCGGCGAGGGCGCGGCGGCCCCGCCGCAGGCGCCGCTGCACACCGAGTCGCCCTACCGCGAGGAGCCGCAGCCGACGGACGCCGCCGGGCCGCCGTCCGGGGAGCCGCTGTCGATCATGCGCCGGCAGATCGGCGAGCACATGCGCCGCTCGCTCGACACCGCCGCGCACTGCACGACGATCGTCGAGGCGGACATGAGCCGCATCGAGGCCGCGCGCCGCGCGGGCGGGAAGCGGCTCACATACCTGCCGTTCGTCGCGCGCGCCGCGATCGCGGCCCTGCGCGAGTACCCGACGCTCAACGCCACGCTCGAGGGCGACCGGCTGACGGTGCACGAGGCGGTGCACCTCGGCATCGCGGTGTCGCTTGGCGAGGACGGCCTGATCGTGCCGGTGGTGCGCGACGCGCACGAGCTCTCGCACGAGGGGCTCGCCGCGCGGATCGAGGACCTCGCCGAGCGCGCACGCGAGCGGCGGCTGCGGCCCGACGAGGTGCGCGGCGGCACGTTCACGATCACGAACCCCGGCGCGTACGGCGCGCTGCTCGCCACGCCGATCATCAACCAGCCGCAGGTCGCGATCCTCGACCTCGAGGCCGTGGTCAGGCGACCCGTGGCGGTCGACGGAGATAGCATCGCCGTCAGGCCGATGACCTACCTCTGCATGTCCTGGGACCACCGCGCGCTCGACGGCGCGCTCGCGGCGCAGTTCCTCTCGGCCGTGAGGCGGCACATCGAGGAGTGGAGTGGCTAGGGGCGCGGGGCGCGAGCGACCCGAGCTCTGGGTGGTCCGGATCCCGGGCCTCGTCCCCTATGCGGAGGGCCTCGCGCTGCAGGAGCGCGTGCGCGAGCGGCGCCAGGCCGACGAGATCCCGGACGTGCTGCTGCTGCTGGAGCACCCGCCCGTCTACACACGCGGGCGGCGGACGCAGCCGGCCGACCTGCCTTTCGGCGACGACTGGTACCGCGAGCGCGGCATCGAGGTCCACGACGCCGACCGCGGCGGGCGCGTCACCTACCACGGCCCCGGCCAGCTCGTGGGGTACCCGATCATGCGCATCGACGACGTGCTCGAGTACGTGCGCACGATGGAGCGGGCGATCATCGCCGCGCTCGCCGACGAGGGCATCGAGGCGGGGCTGCGCGAGGGGCTCACCGGCGTGTGGGTGGGCGACGCGAAGATCGCCTCGATCGGGGTGCACGTCTCGCGCGGCGTCACGACGCACGGCCTCGCGGTGAACGTCGACAACGACCTCACGCCCTTCGAGTGGATCGTGCCGTGCGGGATCGACCACGTGAACATGACCTCGGTCGGGCGTGAGACGGGGCGCGCCGACGCGATCGGCTGCTTCCGCAAGCGGCTGGCGTGGCGCTTCGCGGAGGCCTACGGGCGCCGGCAGCGGATCGTGACGCTCGAGCGCGCGCTCGGGGAGCGGGCCGCCGAGCCGCGGCCGCTAGAGTCGGTGACCGCATGAGCCCCACGAGATCCCGCGCGAACCCCGGCGGCGCCCGCGTGCTCGAGATGGGCGAGGTGCGCCCGTTCCGCGAGCGCAAGCCGCCGTGGTTCAAGGTCCCGGCCCCGGGCGGGGCGCGCTACCGCGAGCTGAAGCAGATGATCGAGGGCGCGTCGCTGCACACCGTCTGCGAGGAGGCCGCCTGCCCGAACATCGGCGAGTGCTGGCAGCGCGGCACGGCCACCTTCATGATCCTCGGCGACACCTGCACGCGCCGCTGCGGCTTCTGCAACGTCAAGACCGGCAAGCCCACCCACAACGACCCGCTCGAGCCGCTGCGCGTCGCGCAGCAGGTGAAGCGGATGGGGCTGCGGCACGCGGTCATCACGAGCGTCGACCGCGACGACCTGCCCGACCTCGGCGCGAGCGCCTTCGTGGGCGTGATCCGCTCGATCCGGATGCTCGCGCCGGGCTGCAAGGTCGAGGTGCTCACGCCCGACTTCCGCGGCGAGGAGATGCCGCTCGCGCGCGTGATCGCCGAGCGGCCGGACGTCTTCAACCACAACGTCGAGACGGTGCCGCGGCTGTACCCGCTCGCGCGCCGCGGGTCGAAGTTCCTGCGCTCGTGCCGCGTGCTCTGGAACGCCAAGCAGATGGGCGGCGACGACGTGGTCACCAAGTCCGGGCTCATGACCGGACTCGGCGAGACGAAGGAGGAGCTGCTCGAGGCGTTCGGCATCCTGCGCGAGCACGACGTGCAGGTGCTCACCGTGGGCCAGTACCTGCGGCCGACGAAGAACCACTTGCCCGTGGTGCGCTACTGGCACCCCGAGGAGTTCGCCGAGCTCGAGCGCGAGGCGTACAAGATGGGCTTCGAGTCGGTGGCCGCCGGACCGCTCGTGCGCTCGAGCTACCACGCCGAGCAGACGCTCGAGCGCGCCGCGGCCCGCGCCGGGTGATCCCCCTCCGGGACAACATCCCGACGCGCCGCTTCCCCATCCTCACGGTGGCGATCATCGCGATCAACGTCGCGGTGTTCCTGTTCTTCCAGCACCCCACGGGGCTCGACAGCGTCGACCAGGAGAAGGTCGTCAAGTTCGGCGTGATCCCGTACGAGCTCACGCATCCCGGCAAGGAGTGCGACCTCGGTCAGCAGGGCGCGGTCATCTGCGAGGGCCAGCGCGGCGTGATCGGCCGCGCGCCGAGCCAGCCCGCCACCTGGCTCACGATCTTCACCTCGATGTTCATGCACGGCGGCGTGCTCCACATCGCGGGCAACATGCTGTTCCTCTGGATCTTCGGGAACAACATCGAGGACTCCATGAGCCGCTGGCGGTTCGCGCTGTTCTACCTCCTGGGCGGGGTGGCGGCGGTCGTCGCGCAGACGGCGATCGACCCCAGCTCGACCGCCCCGAGCATCGGCGCGAGCGGCGCGATCGCGGCCGTGCTGGGCGGCTACGCCCTGCTCTACCCGAGAGCGCGGGTGCTGACGATCGTCCTGATCGTCTTCTTCTTCACGTTCATCGAGCTGCCCGCGCTGCTCGTGCTCGGGCTGTGGTTCCTGCTCCAGGTGTACTACGGGAGCGCGCAGCTCGCGGAGCCCATCGCGGCGTCCGGGGGCGTCGCGTACTTCGCGCACATCGGCGGGTTCGTGTTCGGGCTGATCCTCATCAAGCTGTTCGCCAATCGCGTCCGCTCGGGATACGACTCGCCCCGGAGGCTGCCCGTCTACTGATGGCTCGCGAGGGGGCGCTGCTCGGCGCGGTGGCGGTGATCGCGCTGCTCGCCGCGCCCACCTTGAGCTGGGTGGTGCGGCACGGCGTGAACGCGCTCGCCATCATCTCGCTCGCAATCCTGATCGTGCTGGGCGTCGGCGTGCTCGGGGCGCTCGGCACTCCACCCGATGATCGTCCCTAGCCCGCTTCAGGGCGGCGCCCGCAGGCGCCGCCGGCCCGGACCGCTCCTGCTCGCGATCCTGCTCGCGCTTGCGCTAGCGGCCGGGGCGCTCACGTACGACCGGCTCGGCGCCGGAGGACGGGGCCATGCGGGGGCGGACGCCCAGGCCACCGCGAAGGCGCCGCCGCCTCCCGCGCAGCCCGGCTCTCGGTACGCGGTCGCGCTCGACGCGCCCGACGCGTTCCGCCTGCGCCTCCACGACCCGCCGCGCGCCGGGCTCGTGTTCGACCTCGACAGCGGCCGCGTCCTGTGGCGGCGCAACCCGCGCAGGCGGCTGCCGATCGCGAGCCTGACGAAGATCATGACCGCGCTCGTGGTGGTGGATCGCGCGCGCGCCCGGGACGAGGTGCGCGTGCCGAAGGCCGCGCTCGACTACCGGGGCTCGGGCGTCGGGCTCCTGCCGAAGGGCCGCCACGTGACGATCTGGGCGCTGCTCAACGGGCTGCTGCTCCCGTCAGGGAACGACGCCGCGCTGGCGCTCGCGATCGCAGTGGGCGGCAACGAGCACCGCTTCGTGCGCATGATGAACCGCGAGGCGCGGAAGCTCGGGCTGACCTGCACGCACTACGTCTCGCCGCACGGGCTCGAGCGGGGCAACCGCTCGTGCGCCGCCGACCTCGCGGCGATGGCGCGGGTGGCGATGGGCAGGCGGCTGATCGCGCGCATCGTGCGCAGGCGCCAGAGCGTGGTGCGCTTTCCGATCGAGGGCGGGAGGCTCTGGCTGAACACCACGAACCCGCTGGTGCGGACCGGCTACCCGGGCGCGATCGGGCTGAAGACCGGCGACACCGACGCGGCCGGGCACTGCTTCGTGGGCGTGGTGCGGCGCGGCGGCCGCAGGCTCGGCGTCGTGCTGCTGAACTCGCCGAACATCCTCGAGCAATCGCGGAAGCTGCTGGCCCGGGCGTTCCGGACGCGGGTGTAGCGGGCGTCAGCTGTCGGTCGCCTCGTAGGCCTGCTTCTCGATCTGGCCGCGAATCAGGTCGTCCGAGAGCTCGGCGTCCGAGTGCACGCCGTCGAGGTGGATGCGAACCGCCTCGAACAGCTCCTCGTCGGTAGCGGCAGTCAGAGTGTGCCCGCACTCGAGATCGATGACGCGCATGTCAGTCCCTTACCCTCGCGCGGCTCGATCGATGCCGCTCAAGCCGGAGCGCCCCGTGTGCGGTGGGGTTTGCCGCTCGTCGGCGGCTGCTGCTCGGGGGCTGCCGCCCCGGCTCAGCCTGGGCCCTCCTCGTTCGCGCAGATGCCGAGGTGCCGCGGCGCGGGCCTCGCGCGCGCGCCGCGCGCGAGCAGGATCGCGTGTCCGCACACGGTCGCGACCTGGCGGTAGTGGGCCGCGAGCAGGCGCGCGGTGGTCCCGCGGCGATCGATCCCCAGCGACCGCGCCGAGGTCCACTTCACGATCCACGTCGGCCTTCGGCGCGAGGCGAGCAGCGCGTTGAGCCGCGGCTGCGCGTGGGGGATCGCGCGGACCATCAGGCTCCAGTTGTAGGGATACGGGTCGGGCAGGCCGCTGTAGTAGAGGACGTCCGCGCGCGCGTAGAGCACGTAGTCGCTCTGGCCGGGCAGCGCGCGGGCGCGGACGTAATGGCCGACCGTGACCGCGCGCGCCTGGAAGCGGTCGCCGCTGTCGCGCACGATCGGGCCGATCGTCGTGACGACCGGAGGCACGGCGACGAGCACGAGGGCTGTCGCCGCGGGCAAGCGTCGGCCGCGCTGGAACAGCGCCCCCGCTCCCACCGCCGTGACCGCGGCGAGCTGGATCAGGTAGTGCGGCCAGTAGCTCCCGCCGAGGGCGATCCCGACCACACCGGCGAGCAGCCACGCGACGAGGGCCGCGCGGACGGCGGGCCGCGTCCGGACGAGCGCGATGCCGGCGGCGGCGAGCGGGAGCCCGACCGCGAGCCCCGACTCGAGCAGCGGCCGCCCGAGGCGCGAGAGGCGGTGGAAGTCGCCTCCGCGGGCGAGGACCGCCGCGGCGTCGAGCCTGAAGCCGATCAGCGCGTAGTACATGGAGTGCGCGGAGACGCCCGCGAGCCACATCCACGCGAAGAGCGCGAGCGCCGCGACGGCGAGACCGGTGAGGTAGGCGCCCGCCCTGGCGGCGGCCTCCCGCAGCGTGACGCCGCGGCCGAGCGCGCAGACGAGCAGCGCGACCGCTCCGGCTGCGAGCGCATCGCCGAACGACTGCTTCACGAGCAGTGCGACGGCCGCGAGCAGCCCCGCGCCGGCCCAGGCGAGGCGCCCGCGGTCCCCGCGTTCCACCGCGACGACGACGAGCAGCACCGACGCTGCCGCGGGCACGGCCGCGAGCAGCTCGGCCGGCGTGTAGACGGACCAGAGCGCGAGCGACGACGCGAGCAGGGCGGCGACCAGCGCCGTGACCGGCGCCGCGCGCGGTCCGGCGGCCCGGGCCGCGAGCACGGTGGAGACCGCGACGAGCGTGACGGCGGCGATGGCGCCGAGTACGCGGATGCCGGTGACGCCGCCTGCGTCGGCGGCTACCCGGTAGAGGAGCAGGAGGAGCGGCGGGCGGTCGAGGAAGTAGCTGCCGTAGGCGAACGGCCCCGAGTGGTGCCACGACTGGGCGATGAACGTGTCCCCGCCCTCGTCCCGGCTGAGGGGCGCGTCGAGCCAGCCCGCGCGCAGCGCGAAGGTGAGCGCGACCCCAAGCAGCGCCCAGGCGGCGGGGCGCCCGAGCGCGCGCCTCGGGCGCTCGCCGACAGCGGGATGGGCTGCCGATTCGATCACGGCTCTACCACCCCAAGCTAGACCCGCAGCCTAAGGCGGCGCTGAAGAGCTCATCGGATTCACACGGATTCAGTACGGGGCGATCGTGCGGAGAACCCCGAGGCCGAAACCGCGTGCGCCCCGGTGTCGGCGAGGCGGCTGGTCGCCGATCCTCTGCCTCGAAGAGGGTTTACCTGCAAGGGAGAACCAATGAAGCGGCTCTACAGATACGGAGGCATCGCGGCGAGCGTAGTGCTGGTGGCGTTCGGGATCGGCTCGATAGTGGTCGGCGCGAACGGGCGCGCGGAGGTCAGGCACGACCTCAGCCGCGAGCAGATCGTCGGCACGCCCGACATGGAGGGCGTCGCGAACAAGCACATCACCACGGGCGCCATGGCCCGCAAGTTCGCCGAGGGCATGCGCAAGCACGCGCTCGAGGCGACCGGCGGCAAGACGTACGCGCAGATGCCGCGCTACATGGGCAAGGACGGCAAGCCGACGAACGACGAGAAGCAGGCGGCCACGGACCCGAAGTCGGGCAAGCCGCTGGACAACCCGGCGCGCAACATCTGGGTGACCGAGACGGCGCTCTCGACCGCCCTCAACACCTCCTACTTCGCGGAGAACGTGGCGAACTTCGCGATCGTCATGGGGATCGCCCTGCTGCTCACGGGCATCGGCTTCGGCGTCCTGAGCGTCACGGTCCTCGGCGAGCGGCCCGAGGAGAGCCCGGCGCGGCAACCGCGAGCTACCACGCGCCCGGCGCTCTCGTAGCCCGGCGGGGGATCGACCGAAGCCTCTACGGAGCCCCGGCCACGCGCCGGGGCTCCGGTGTCGGCGCGCCCGTTTCGGGGGCTCGCGCAGAGGGCGCTGGGGGATGGAGCCTGCCGGGATCGAACCGGCGACCTCCTGCTTGCAAAGCAGGCGCTCTCCCAACTGAGCTAAGGCCCCGCGCGGGCCAATGGTAGGCGACCGGGGGGAGCCGGGTACCCCCTCCGGAGGGCCGGGAGGGGGAAGTCCGGGTGCCCGCCGCGGCGAGGTGCCAGGATTGGTGGGAGGAAAGGAGTTCCGCATGACCACCCACACGCCTCGCACGAAAGACGGCCTCCGGGGCGACGGCCAAGCCCCGCCGGACGGATCGCCGCGCGAGGCAGATACCGCCGTCCGCCCCCGGCGGGCCGAGATCTCGAATCTCGAGATCGTCGATCACTACTTCTCGGTCGCCGCCGAGCGCCTCGGCCTGCGCGACGACATCGCCGCCGTGCTGCGGTCCTCGTACCGGGAGATGCAGGTGCAGATCCCCGTCAAGCTGAGCGACGGCAAGATCCACGTCTTCTCCGGCTACCGCGTGCAGCACAACGGTGCGCGCGGCCCCTACAAGGGCGGGATCCGCTTCCACCCCGAGGTCGACCTCGACGAGATACGCGCGCTCGCCTCGCTGATGACCTGGAAGACCGCGGTCGTCGGCATCCCCTACGGCGGGGCGAAGGGCGGCGTGAACTGCCCGGCCGAGGAGCTGACCGACGACGAGCTCGAGACGGTGGCGCGCATGTTCGTCGACCGCGTCGACAGGCTGCTCGGGCCGACCCGCGACATCCCCGCGCCGGACGTGAACACGAACGCGCAGACGATGGCGTGGATGATGGACGAGTACGGCAAGCTCCACGGCTACAGCCCCGCGTGCGTGACCGGCAAGCCGATCGCGCTCGAGGGCTCCTACGGCCGCGAGGCCGCCACCGGCCGAGGGCTGATCTACCTGCTGCGCGAGGTCGCGCCGCGCCTCGAGCTGACGCCCTCGACCACCCGCCTCGTGGTGCAGGGGTTCGGCAACGTGGGCTCGTGGGCTGCGCGCATCGCCGCCCAGCTCGGCTGCCGCGTGGTCGGGATCTCGGACGCCGGCGGCGCCGTGACGAACCCCAACGGGATCGACGTCGAGGAGCTGTACGCGCACGTGCGCGAGGGCGGGAGGATCACCGAGTTCCCGAACGTGGAGCCGATCGACCCTGACGAGCTGCTCCAGCTCGAATGCGACGTGTTCATCCCCGCGGCGCTCGGCGGGATGATCCACAAGGACAACGCCGACCTCCTCAACTGCCGCCTCGTGATCGAGGGGGCGAACAGCCCGACCACGCCCGCGGCCGACGAGATCCTCGCCGACAAGGGCATCCTGGTCGTGCCGGACGTGCTGGCGAACGCGGGCGGCGTGATCGTCTCCTACTTCGAGTGGGTCCAGAACCTCCAGCACTTCCGCTGGGACGAGCGCGAGGTGAACGACCGGCTCGGGACGATCATCCGCAAGGCGTTCCGCGAGGTGTCCGCGCGGGCTGGCGACGGTGGCTCGTCGCTCAGGCTGGCGGCGTACGAGCTCGGCATCGAGCGCGTGGTCGAGGCGGCGACCGTGCGCGGCTACATCTCGTAGGCGCTGGGGAGGCGGCGGCCACGCCGCGGAGAGGCGGCGCCTCGGCACGCGGGGACCGCATGCCCGGCGGTCCCCGCGTGCCTTCGGCTCCGGCGGCATCTTGCCGCTCCAACGACGGAACCCTCCATGCCGTCGTACCCCGGTTATCGTCCGTCGCCGCCGAAGGCGCAGCGTGAAATCGCCGAAACCGATCAAACGTCCACGGCGCGGTGGCTCCCCGCCGGGGGCGGGCTACACCGGACGGAGTATCAGTCGAAGTCGAAGTCGCGCGGCGGGCTCTGCTCGAACCAGAGCCGGTCGTGCTCCGGGGTCTCCTCCAGAAACTCCGGGGTGCCCTCGAGCAGGTCGCCCTCGGCGGGCTCGCGGCCCCGATCCCTCGGCGGGCGCTCCGCCTCATCGTCGGCAGGCTCCACCTCGCCGATCTCCTCGAGGCTGTACTCACGGGTCTCCTGCCCCGCGGAGCCGAGACCGGGCTCGGCCTCGGAGGCCCCCTGCTCGCGCAGGAGCGACTCCTCGTCCGGAGCGAGCGCGGGCTCCGGGTCCCGAGCGGGCGCCGCCTCCGCGTCCGGAGCGAGCGACGTCTCGCGCGCGGCCGGCGGCTCGGCCGGCGCCGCGTCGTCGTCGGCGGCCCCGGCCGCGGGCTCCTCGTGGAGCGCGGACGGGTCGGCGGCGCCGAACTCCCGGCGGACCGGGCCGAGGGCCTCGGCCTCCTGGCGCTTGAGCTCCTCGTCGCTCGCGCCGTGACGGCGCTTCAGCTCAAGGTGATCTCGAATGGCGTCCTCCAACAGACCCATGGGCCACAGGCTAGCGTGCGACGGCCGTGCGTTCCGGCTCCTCAGCCACGGTGGCTGGCGCTACCATGCAGGGCGTTCCCGGCGCCTCGCGCGCCGGTCGCGAGGGGCTATAGCTCAGTTGGGAGAGCGCCTGGATCGCACCCAGGAGGTCGCCGGTTCGAGTCCGGCTAGCTCCATGCACAGAAGCCCCTGCACGGCGGGGGCTGCTGCATTTCAGGGCTTCTCGGCCCCGGAGAGACGCTTCGCTACTGGCGGGCCATCGCCACCCGTAGACGCTCCTCCGGGGAGATCAGGTGGTCGGGATCCTCGGCGGCGGCGTCGACGTCGATCTGGACCCACTCGACCTTCCCGGTGAAGGCGCGCTCGCTGAAGGCGTAGTCGTCGCTGACGGGCGTCGCCGTGTCGGTGCCGAGGTCGGTCGTCTCGTCGCCGGAGAAGATCAACGGCATGGTCCCCTCGACGCGGCCCTCGCCGGCCTTGGCGCCGTCGACGTAGAGGGTGACGTCGCCGCCTTTGCCGAGGCCGCCGCCGTCGTAGGCGAACTCCATCCGCACCTGGCGCTCGCCGGCGTCCAGCGGCTCACTGCCGGCGACCCTGAAGCGCGCGATCCCGAGCAGGTTGTAGCAGTAGGTCGGGCGCCCCTCCGTGAGGTAGAGGCTCCAGCCGCCGAAGGCGCCGCCCTGGGCGATGATCACTCCCTCGGCGCCGCCCTCGGGGACGACGACCTGCGCCGTAACCGAGTGGGAGCGGTTCTTGATCACGATCACCGAGTTCTCCGAGATCCTCCTCATGCCGCCGAAGAGCAGCTGCGAGCTCCCCTTGACGAGGCTCGGCCGCCCGGCCATCTGAGGTACGAAGCGCTCGACCCGGCGGTCGTCGAGCGGCAGCACCCCGTACCTGGTCGCCTCGATCAGGAACAGCCGCTGCAGCTCGTGCAGCTTCTGGGGCTGCTCGGCGGAGAGGTCGTTGGACTGGGTCCAGTCGTCAGGGGCGTAAAGCTCCCAAACGTCGGCTTCGAGGGCCGGCAGCTCGGCGCCCACCAGCCACGGGGTGCTGTGCCGGGTCGCCGCGGTCCAGCCCTTGTGGTAGATGCCGCGGTTGACGAACATCTCGAAGTACTGCGTCTCGCTGTGCTCGGGGGCGTCGGCGTCGGCGAAGCTCGGCAGCATGCTCTTGCCGTGCAGGGGCATCTGCTGGACGCCGTGGACGAAGGTCGGCTGCGGCAGTCCCGCCGCGTCGAGCACGGTCGCGGCGATGTCGATCACGTGGCTGAACTGGGTGCGGATCTCGCCCCTGGCCTCGATTCCGGCGGGCCAGTGCACGACGGTGCCGTTGCGCGTCCCGCCCCAATGGGAGGCGACCTGCTTGGTCCATTTGTAGGGCGTGTCCAGCGCGTGCGCCCAGCCGACCGCAAAGTGGTTGTTGGCAGACGGCGTGCCCAGCTCGTCGATCTTGGCGGCGAGCATCTCCGGCGTCTCCAGCGCGTTGGCGGCGTTGAAGGTGAAGGCCTCGTTGAAGGTGCCGTTGACGGTGCCCTCGGCGGAGGCCCCATTGTCGCCAACGATGTAATAGACGAGCGTGTCCTCGAGCACCTCCAGGGCGCGCAGGGTCTCGATCAGCCGGCCGACTTGGTGGTCGGTGTGCTCGAGGAAGCCGGCGTAGATCTCCATCTCGCGCGCCAGCACCGGCTTCAGGTCCTCTGGCATCTCCTCCCAGGCTGGGATCTCCTCCGGGCGCTCGGTCAGGACCGCGTCCGACGGCACGACGCCGAGCTCCTTCTGCCGCACCAGGATCTCTTCGCGCAGCGCGTCCCAGCCGGCGTCGAAGCGGCCCTTGTATTTGGCCGACCACTCCTCGGGGACGTGGTGGGGAGCGTGGGTCGCGCCCGGCGCGAAGTACATGAAGAAGGGCTTGTCCGGCATCAGCGACTTCAGCTCCCGGACCCACTCGATCGCCCTGTCGGCGAGGTCCTCCGTCAGGTGGTAACCCTCCTCCGGCGTGCGGTCGGGCTCGACCGCGACGGTGTCGTCGTAGAGCGCCGGGTAATACTGGTTCGTCTCGCCGGCGACGAAGCCGTAGAAGTGCTCGAAGCCGCCGCCGCGGGAGGGCCACGCGTCGAAGGGGCCCATCGGGTTGGTCTCCCAGACCGGGACCTCGTGGCACTTGCCGAACTGGGCGGTCGAGAAGCCGTTCAGCTTCAGCGTCTCGGCCAGCGGCGCCGCGGTGTTGGGCCGAACCGAGCTGTAGCCCGGCGCCGAGGTGGCCATCTCGGTGATCCCGCCCATGCCCACGGAGTGGTGGTTGCGGCCGCTGAGCAACGCGGCGCGGGTCGGAGAGCAGAGCGCGGTGGTGTGGAAGCGGGTGTACTTGAGCCCCTCGGCAGCCAAGGCCTCGGCGACCGGCGTCTCGCAGGGGCCGCCGAAGGCGCTGGCCCCCGCAAAGCCGACGTCGTCGAGCAGGACGACGAGGACGTTGGGCGCCCCCGCGGGTGGACGAAGCGGCTCGATCGGAGGGAAGGACGTGTCGGGATCCTTCGCGTCGTAGGTGATCGGGCCCCCATAGGGCAGGTCGGGAATCGGCAAGACCTCGCGCTTGATCTTGTTGCTCTCGCTGCTCATTTCGCCCCCTAGGTGTGGCTTCGTCCGGGCGGCGCCACTACAGCCGGAACTGACGCGGGCTCCGCGTCGCGGGCGCATCTGAATCCCGTATTTCCCGTCGAGGTGCTCGCCGTGTTGGAGCTCCGGGCCGCGACCCGGTAGCGGTTGCAATAGGAGTGGTGGCAGAGGTAGGAGCCGCCACGGGTTACCCTCGCCTCCTCGCCCGCCGAGTCCGCGGGATCGACCGGGTGCGGCAGGTCGCCGAGGGGACCGGCGAAGAAGAGGTCCGCGCACCATTCCCATACGTTGCCGGTCGTGTTGTGAAGCCCATACCCGTTGGCGGGGAACGCGTCGACTGGACAGGTGCCCAGGTAGCCGTCCCCGAGCGTGTTCTGCGACGGGAACGTTCCCTGCCAGACGTTCATGCGGTGCTCTCCGCCCGGCTCCAGCTCATCTCCCCAGGGAAAGCGCTTCTGGACCAGGCCGCCGCGAGCCGCGTGCTCCCACTCGGCCTCGGACGGCAGCCTCACCCCGCTCCAGCGACAGAAAGCCTCCGCGTCGCGCCAGGACACGTGAACGACGGGATGGTCGAGGCGATCGTCGATCGAGGAGTGCGGCCCCTCGGGTTGGCGCCAGCAGGCGCCGTAGACCTGGCGCCACCACGGCGCCTGGATGACGCCGCGGGTGTCTGGGAACTCGTCGGGGAGCAGGCCGCCGAAGACGAACGACCAGCCGTAGCGCTCGGCGTCCGTGACGTAATCGGTCGCGTCGGCGAACACGGCGAAGCGACCGTTCGAGACGGCGCAGGGGTCGATCGAGAAGGCGCTGACCTCGACCTCGCGCACCGGCCCCTCGCGGTCGGAGGCGATGCACTCCGGGCCATCGGCTCCCATCAGGAACGCGCCGCCCTCCAGCGAAACCATCTCCGGGGGCCCCGGAGGCCGACTCGATTCGGCGACCGGCGGCCGGGCCGGCAGGCCAGCTCCCTCCTCGCCGACCCCGGCCGATTCGGAGCCCGCGCGTGAGGGACCGCAGCACGAAGCGGATCTGGCAGCCTCGGGGCTCATCCCGACCGAAGCTAAGGGCGCGAGGCATTGCGCGCATCACCTGAACCGGGTGAGCCCCGAGCGCCCGTGCGCGAGCGGTCGGATCAGGCTCGTTCCAAGGATTGAACGGCGTGGAATCGGGCTGAAATGCGCCGAAGATGCGGGGATCGGACCGGGCCGCCGCCGGCGCCCGGCGGGTCCGGGCACCGGCGGTCTCGGGGTTGAGTTGGCTACGGCAGCTCGCCGGGGGCGCAGTCAGGCGGGCACTGGTGGTCCACCTGCCGGCCCTGCGGGTCCTCGTGGCCGGGCTGGGCCTCGCCCGCCGGCTCGTCGGCGCTCTCGTTCTCGCCCCCGTTCTCCTGCTCGGCCGAGGAGCTGTCAGGGGCGGTCTGATCGCCGGCCTGGACGTTGTCGCGGTCGATGACCTGCGTGGTCTGGGGCGCCCCGGCGGCGGTGGGAGCCGAGCTGCCGAGCGCTCCGGTCAGCAGCAGCGCCATGGTGATGGCCGCTGCGGCGAGCAACAGCAGCAGCGTCGGACGGATGGCTCTGGCCATGCCGTACCTCCTTCGTGGTGGACGCCTCGGACCGTATGCGAGCGCGATTAGGGCTCAGGGAGAGCCGGGTGCGGATTCGGTGAGAGCGGTCTGGATCGGGAGCTCGACAAGGAAGACGGCGCCGCGGTCGGGGCGGTTCGCGGCGCGCACGTCGCCGCCATGGCGGCGGGCGATCTCGCGGGCGATGGCCAGGCCGAGGCCGGAGCTGCCGGATCGGCGCGGGGCGGTGGTGTAGAAGCGTTCGAAGATGCGCCCGAGCGCCTCGGGAGGGATGCCGGGTCCGTGGTCGCTGACGGTGACGGTGGCTGTGTGCTCGTCGGTGGCGAGCTCGACGGTCACCTCGGTGGAGGCCGGGCTGACGCGCAGCGCGTTGGCCAGCAGGTCGACCAGGAGCTGGCGCAGCGCGAGCTCGTCGGCGGTGAGCCGCAGCTCGTCGAGTCGCGTGATGCGGATCGGGATCTCGGGGCGCAACGGCTGTGCCTCGCGGACCGCGTCGATGACGATCTGGTCGAGCTGGGCCGGAGCGCGCCGCTGGGGCGGGAGTCGGTCGAGCTGGGCGAGGTAGAGCAGATCGGTGCCCATCCGCCCGGCGGCGCGGCTGGCCTGGTCGAGCGCGGCCAGAGCGGTCTCGCGAGCGGCGGGGCTCTCGTGTGCCCACCCTCGCAGGAGCTCGACGTGCGCCTGGATGGTGGCCAGCGGCGTGCGCAGCTCGTGGGAGGCGTCGGCGACGAAGCGGCGTTGGCGCTCGACGCCCTGCTCCAGCTCGGCGAAACAGGCGTCGAGGACGTCGGCGAGCTCGCCCAGCTCGTCGCGCGGGCCCTGATAGTCGATGCGCCGGGTCAGGTCCCCGGACTGGATCGAGCTCGCGGCCTGCGCGATGCGGCGGGCGGGCCGGAGCGCGCGGTCGGCGACCGCGCGCGCGAGCGCGGCCGCCAGCAGCGTGCCGGCGAGGACGCCGAGGGCGAGCGCCTGGGCGAGGCGGGCGAGGGCGTGACGCGCGTCGCGGAGCGGGGCGCCGACGGCGACGAGCGCGGCCGGGCGGCGGGCGGGGCCGACGCGGGCGCAGGCGAGCGCGAGCTGGGCTGTGCGCGCCTGAGCGTGGCCGGCGCGCAGGCAGCTTGCGCGCATCCGGCCCGGGAGGGGGGAGGCCCCCGGGGAGGCCTGGATGCGCGTGCCGTCGGGGCGCAGGATGCCGACGAGCACGCCGCCGCGCGTGAAGCCGCCGGTGAGCGATGGATCGCGGACGTCGACCTGGTTGGCCTGCCGGCGTCCGGCGTCGCCCTCGCCACCGACGTCGATCAGAGCGACGAGCTGGCGGGCCTGGTCCCGCGCCTCGTGCTGGGCGCGAGTGAGCAGAGACTGGCGCAGGGCGAGGTAGCCGCCGACGCCGACGAGCGCGGCGATCGCCAGGACGAGCGCGGCGCTCAGCAGCGCGAAACGGGCGCTGATGCCGAGCCGGGTCATCGCGGAGGGCGCAGCACGTAGCCGATCCCGCGCACGGTCTCGATCAACCGCGGCTCGTCGGGCCGCTCGATCTTGGCGCGCAGATAGCGCACGTAGACGTCGACGACGTTGGAGCCGCCCAGGAAGTCATAGCCCCAGACGTCGGCCAGCAGGGTGGCGCGGTCGAGCACCTGGCCCGGGTGGCGCAGCAGGCACTCGAGCAGGTCGAACTCGCGTCGCGTGAGGTCGATCGGGCACTCCCCTCGCGTGACGGTGCGCGCGGCCGCGTCGAGCTCGAGATCGCCGGCGCGCAGCCGCTGGCCCTCCTCGCGCAGCCGGGCACGGCGCAGCGCGGAGCGCACGCGCGCCATCAGCTCGTCGAGCGAGAACGGCTTGACCACGTAGTCGTCGGCGCCGGCGTCCAGTCCGCGGACGCGGTCGGTGATCGCGTCGCGGGCGGTGAGGATGAGGATCGGCGCGCGGGTGGCGGCGCGCAGGCGCCGGCAGACCTCGAGCCCGTCCAGGCTCGGCAGGCCGAGGTCGAGCAGCACGAGCTCGGGCTTCCATTCCTGCTCGGCCCGCAGCGCCGCCGGGCCGTCGCCTACGCTGCGCACGGCGTAACCGGCGTGCGACAGCTCCAGCTCGAGCGCGCCGGCCAGGTCGCGGTCGTCCTCGACGACGAGAACCCGGGCCGGTGTCACCGCCGGCCCCGCTGCCCGGGCGGGCGTCGTCGCGGTGGTCGCGGGCTGGCCCGGGTCGGCGTGCGCGTGGCGGCAAGGTGGACCATGCGAGCACGCTCCTCTACAGGTCGCGGAGCTCCTCGATCGGTGGCCGGCGCAGAGCCCGCAGGACGATCGCCCCGGCGGTCGCCACCGCGCCGACGACGAGCGTGGCGACGGCGAGCAGGTAGCCCCACGGGACAGCGAGCGCGTCGGGCGGCGGGTCGAAGACCCCGGTGAGCACCTTGACGAGCATCTCGGAGATGACGACGGCGATGAGTGCGCCGAGCGCGAGGCCGCCGCCGGTGACGAACGCCGATTCGCTCCACACGAATCCGCCGAGCTGGCGCGCACGGGCGCCGAGCGCGGCGGCGATCGCGAACGTGCGTCGCCGCTCCTGCAGCCCGAGCCCGAGCGTGAGCCCGCTTGCCGCCGCGGCCAACACGAGCGCGAAGCCCAGCTCGACCTTCGTGAGCCCGGACAGCTCGACCGCCGTCAGGTTCGAGCCGACCACGCGCCGCGAGGTCTGGATGTCGGTTACCTGCGCGGAGGTGCCGACGGTCGTGCGCAGGCGCGCGGCCACCTGCTTCGGCGGCGTGCCGTCGGTCTGCACCAGGAAGGTGCCGACCGCGTCGCTGCCGGTCCGCTTGGCGACATAGTCGGCGTTCGCGACCAGGAACGAGTCCGTCGGCGCGGTCGGGAACTCCTTGGCGACGCCGACGTAGTGGAACGGCACGGTGGTGAACTGCTTGGTGCGACCGTTCTGCAGGCGCAGGCGCAGCGTGTCGCCGGGCTGCAGCTGGAAGTCTTTGACGGTCTCCGCGGCGACGAGCACGGAGTCGGGCCGTCGCGCGAGCGTGGCAATCAGCTGCTTCGCGGTGCCGCCCTGGAACCACGAGCTCTGCAGCCTGCCGGCGGCGCCGATCGTCTGCGGGCGCACGCCGTAGAGGTCCTGCAGGTCGGCGCCGACGTAGGCGAAGCGGTGCTGCAGCGGCTCGACGCTCTTCACGCCCGGCACGCGGGCCAGGCGCGCCCCGTCCCCGGGACCCACGCGCGCGCCCGGCGACTCGGTCACCGTGACGTCGGCGCCGTTGGTCAGCCGCGCGTCGACCTCGGCCTGCTGCTTGTAGGTCGAGTTGAACACGGCGGTGGAGGCGGCGAAAGCCGCGGTCAGCGCGACCAGCGTGCCGGCTCGCGCGAGCAGCCGACGCTGGCGGCGCATCGTCGCCGCGACCGTCGGCGCCAGCTCGCCGGCCAGCGGCCGGAAGAGGCGCGCCAGGGGCGTGCGGCCGCGGACGAGCACGAGGTCGGCGATGCGGTAGGCGAGCAGGCCGGCGCCGATCCAGCCGAGCAGGGGCGCCAGCAGCGCGTACCAGTTGACCGAGATCTGCGGGACGCCCTCGGGGGCCAGCACCAGGTTGTAACCGTTGCGCGAGGCCTGCCAGTAGACCAATGCCGCCCCGGCGAGGCACAGGAAGTCCACGCCGGCGCGCGCCCACCACGGCACGCGGTCGTCGCGACCGACGTGCCGGCGCTGTCCGGCGACGGTGAGGCTCCGCGCGTCGCGCCACGCTGGGAGCGCGATAGCGCCGCCCGCGATCAAGAGGCCGGCGAGCGCGGCCCCGCTTGGCCAGAGGATCGCGGCGAGCGTGCTGGCGCCGAAGGTCGCAGTCCCGAACTGCGTCGAGCCGATCAACAGCGCTGCGCCGAGCCCGGCGGCTATGCCCAGGGCGGCGACCGACCCGGTCTCGGTGAGCGCGATCCGCACGAGCTGGCGCGTCGAGGCGCCGCGGGTGCGCAGCAGCGCCGCGTCGCGCCGGCGCCGGCCGGCGCCCGCGGAGGCAATCGTCGCGGTGACCAGGCCGGCGACGACCGCGCCGGGCACACCGAGGAAGAGGAACAGAAGCTGCGCGTAGAGCGCGTCCTGGCGTGCCTGGTCCAGCGCGGTGCCGAGGTTGTCGCCCACGAGGCCCGCCCCGGCCAGGCGGGTCTCGAGGTTGAGCTTCCTGCCGTTGACGGCCGTGAAGGCCGCCGCGGGACTACCGGGCAGGCGATGATCGAGAGCCGCGTGGATCTGCGTGACGGCCCGACCCTCGAGGCGCCTGAAGAGCGCCGCCGGCAGGAGGATGACGTTGTCGGGCGGCGCCTGCGGCTGCGCGCCGGCCGGCGCGCCGACCTGCTGGAACAGCGAGTCGGCCGCGGGCAGGTCGACGACGCCCTCGACCCTGACCTTGGGGCGCCCGCGCGCGCCGCCGATCGTCACGGTGTCGCCCGGGCGCGCGTGCAGGTTGGCCGCCGTCTGCTGCGCAAGCAGGACCCCGCTGCCGCGGCCCGACAGCGTACGCAGCTCGCCGGGGAAGGCCTGCGCGTAGCCCGCGGGCAGGCCGAGGACCTTGCCGGGGCCGGTGCGCTGGACCGACCCGCCGGTCCGCGCCTGCAGCCCGGTGGTGTCGGCGAAGCTCACGGGCAACGCGCGGCGGACGCCGGGAAAGCGCGCCACCCGCTCGAGCAGGCGCTGTGGATCGGCGCCGTGCTGGGCCTCGACCTGCCAGTCGACGGGGACCCGGGCAATCGCCCGTGCGCTCATCTGCGATGTCGTCGAGGACAAGAACGACCCGATCGACGCGATCAGCGCCACGCCGACGGCCACGCCGACGACGGTCGCGAGCAGACGGCCGCGGCGATGCCTGACCAGTCCGTGCAGCCAGGTCAGCGCGACCATGCCGCCTCCCTGGTCTCGAGCCGGCCGCTGCGCATCTGCCAGCGCTCGGGTAGGCGGTCCGCGACCAGCGGGTCGTGCGTGGCCACCACAAGCGCCGCATCGCCGTGCTCGGCGGCGGCGAGCAGGACGTCGACGACCGCAGCCGCGCTCGCGCGGTCAAGCTGCCCGGTGGGCTCGTCGGCGAGGATCAGCCGCGGGCGGCCGGCGAGCGCCCGCGCGATCGCGACGCGCTGCGCCTGCCCACCGGAGATCTCCTCGGGCAGCTTGTGACGGAGGTCGAGCAGATCGACGAGCTCCAGTGCCGACCGGGCCGCCATCCGCGCTTCGGCGTCGCGCTCGCCGGCCAGGATCAGCGGCAGGGCTACGTTCTCCTCCACGGTGAGCGGTGGCAGCAGGCTGGGCCCCTGGAAGATCACCGCGACCGGGCCCGGGCGAAGGGCGCCGCGGTCCCCGATCGCCGGCCACGCGACCGTCCCCACGGTCGGGTCGTCGAGGCCGGCGAGGAGGTGCAGCAGCGTCGACTTGCCCGAGCCGGACGGCCCCATGATCGCGATCCGCGCCCGCTCCTCGACGGCGCAGTCGGTCGGCTGCAGCGCGACGGTGGCCGTCGCGCCGCTGCCGTAGGTGCGCCCGGCGCCGACGCAGGTCACCAGCGCGCTCATGGCTCGACCCTGCCGTCGCGCAGGCGTATCTCGCGGTCGGCGACCGCGGCGACCTCGGGCGAGTGGGTGACGATCAGGACGGCCGTGCCGGCCTCGGCGTGCTCGCGCAGCAGCTCGAGCACGCGGGCGGCGGTGTGCTGGTCGAGCTCGCCGGTGGGCTCGTCGGCGAGCACCACGGCCGGGTCGTTGGCCAGCGCGACCGCCAGCCCCGCGCGAGCCAGCTCGCCGCCCGACAGCTGCGAGGGCAGCGCGTGCGCGCGACTGGCGATCCCGCAGCGCTCGAGCACCCGGCGCCGCCGGTCGCTCGAGCCCGCCCGCCGGCCGAGGCGTTGCGCGAGCGCGACGTTGTCCTCCACCGACAGGTGCCCGATGAGGTTCGCCTGCTGGTAGACGACGCCGAGCAGGCGCGCGCGGATGTCGGCGCGCTGCTCCTCGGGGCGGCGCGACAGGCGTTCGTCCTCGATGCGGACCACGCCGCCGTCGGGCTCGTCGAGCCCGGCGAGCACGGCCAGCAGCGTCGACTTGCCCGAGCCCGACGGGCCCGTCACGGCGAGGACCTCGCCGCGGTCGACTTCGAGCGAGACGCCCTGGAGCGCCAGCGTCTCCTCGTCGCCGGCGTGGTAGAAGCGATACAGCGATCGTGCTTCGAGCACGGCGCTCATCGCGTCCACCGCAGCGAGTCCGTGACGATCCGCCAGGGGTCGACGTTGTCGGCGCCCTTGGGCCCGCTCAGCGTGACGATCGCCTCGCGCCCGTTGTGGAAGAACAGGTAGCGCTCCACCGCGTCCACGCGCGCCGTGCCCGTCACCGGGTCGGGCTTGCCGCGGGCCAGGTAGGCGATGCGCACCGCCGGACCGGCCTTGCGGCGGACGGTGGTCACGGTCCCGGCCTTGAAGCCGGCCTCGGTGCGCGCGAGCTGGGGCAGCACCGTCCGCTTGACGCCGGCGACCGTCGGCGGGGCCGCAGCCGACCGCTCCTCGAGGCGCACGGTGTTGAGCTTGTCGGTGAAGGACACCGCCGCGCCCGTCCTCGTGCGCGACCAGCCCTCCGGCACCTCGAGCGAATAGCCCGCGTGGGGCGGCGCGTACCGCACGTACGCCTGGTTGTCCGGGATGTCGCCCGGCGGACTGGTCTCCGGCGCGTTCGGCGCGCTCGCCTGCCCGCCGCCCGCAGCCGACCCGCCGCCGCAACCGGCTGCGGCAAGCGCCAGGACGACCGCCCCGAGACCCAGCGTGGTGCGCGTGGACATGAGACCTCCGAGTAACGCCGACATCGATCGACACGCACCGTCGCACGCGCCGGTCAGCGCGAGGTCCGCGTCAGGTCAACGCCGGGTCAAACCTCGCCGACAGCCGCGCGGGAGGCGATACCGTCAGGGTGCGTGAGCCCTTCCGGCATCCTGCTGGTCGAAGACGACGAGGCGATCGCCTCGGGCCTCGTGCGCGTCCTCGACAGCCAGGGCTACGCGGTCCGGCGCCTCGCCCGTGGCGGGCCGGCGCTCGGTGCCGCCGACGACACGACGAGCCTGGTCATCCTCGACCTCGGCCTGCCCGATGCCGACGGCATCGACATCTGCCGGCGCCTGCGCCGCGCGCGGCCCGAGCTCGCGATCCTGATCCTCACCGCCCGCGACCAGGAGCTCGACGTCGTCGCCGGGCTGGACGCCGGCGCCGACGACTACCTGGTCAAGCCGTTCCGCCTGGCCGAGCTGCTCGCGCGCGTGCGCGCGCACCTGCGACGCGCCGCGGCGTCGGCCCCGGCCGGCGCCGACGAGCCGCTGCGCGCCGGAGACGTCACGGTCGACCGCGCCTCACGACGCGCGTGGCGAGGCGGCGACGAGCTCGACCTGCGTCCCAAGGAGTTCGATCTGCTCGCGCTGCTCGTCGCCGAGGCCGGTCGCGCGGTCACCCGCGAGCGGATCATGCGCGAGGTGTGGGACACCGACTGGCTCGGCTCGACCAAGACGCTCGACACCCACATCCTCGCGCTGCGCCGTCGGCTCGGCCCCGACGCCATCACCACGCTGCGAGGCGTCGGCTACCGTCTCGAGGTCCCGTGCGACAGCGCCTGATGCTCGCGATCGCCGGCGTCGCCGCGGCCGCCGTGATCCTCTTCGCGCTGCCGCTGGCGCTCGTGCTTAAGCACAGCTACCGCAACGAGGATCTGCTCCGCCTCCAGCGCGACACCATCGCCGCCACCCGCGTCGTCGACATCGGGACTCCCGGTCGCGATCCCCTGGAGCTGCCGGTCAGCCGGGACCGGCTCGCGGTGTACGACACGGCCGGCCGGCGCGTCGCCGGCCATGGCCCCGCCCGCGCCGACGGGCCGGTGCGAGCCGCGCTGGGCGCCGGATCGCCCGCCGACCGTGCCCAGGGCCCGCGACTGGTAGCCGCCGTCCCGCTGCTCGCCCGAGAGCGGGTGACCGGCGTCCTACGGGCCGAGCGCAGCGATGCCGCCGCAGCGCGCGCGACACACAGCGCCTGGTTGGCGCTGATCGGCTTGGCGGCGCTCCTCGTCGCGCTTGCCGCGATCGCCGCGGCCCTGCTGGGCCGGCGCCTGGCGCGCCCGCTCGAGCGGCTCGCGGCCGCCGCGCGGCGCCTCGGCGACGGGGACTTCGCCGCCCGCGCACCCCGCGGCGGGGTCCGGGAGGCCGACCAGATCGCCACGGCGCTCGACGACACCGCCAGTCGCCTGGGTGCCCTGATCGCGCGCGAGCGCGCCTTCAGCGCCGACGCCTCGCACCAGCTGCGCACGCCGCTCGCCGCGCTGCGCATCGAGCTCGAGGCGATCGAGCTGCGCGGCGACGCGCCGCCCGAGCTGGAGCGCGCCATCGCTCAGGTCGACCGGCTCCAGGCCACCATCGACACGCTGCTGGCCGTCGCCCGCGACGAGCCGCGCCCTGTCGCCGAGTCCGACCTCGCCGCCCTGCTCGACGATCTCGAGAATCGCTGGCGCGGCCCGCTGGCCAGTGCCGGCCGCCCGCTCCGCGTCCTCCGACGCACCGGCGAGCGCGCCGCCCGCGCCGCCCCCGCCGTCGTCGCCGAGATCCTCGACGTGCTGCTCGACAACGCCCACCGCCACGGCGGCGGCGCGGTGACCGTCACCCTGCGCGCCAGCGACGGATGGCTCGCCGTCGACGTCGGCGACCAGGGCCCTGGCTTCGCGGGGGCCGGCGAGCAGGTCTTCAGCCGCCGACGCGAATCCCGAGACGGCCATGGCATCGGCCTGGCGCTAGCGCAAGCCCTCGCCCACGCCGAAGGCGGGCGGCTCGCCCTCACCGAGCCCAGCCCCCCGGTCGTCACGCTCTGGCTTGCGCGCGCAGATCGCGACCCGGAGGAGTCGCCCGGCGCCGCCTGACGCCTGGTCGCCGCGGCGGCGCCCGCCGCCGAACCGGAACCGCTCGATGGTCATGAGGATCACCTAGCTGCACCGCTCCCGTGCCGGCGTAGACCCGAGCACGATCCGGCGCAGCTGCGGCTCTGGACCGGACAGCGGCGAGTTCGTCCGGCACAGAGGCGGTCATCGTGCGGCGACCTCCGAAGGCGCGAGCGCGCCCGCGGGCGCGGCGGTGGACGACGACGAATGCGGTTGGACTTCGCCGATGGCGAACGCAGCGATGGCGCTGAGCGCGGAAGCGACGATCATGAACCGCCAGCCACCGTGGAACGCGGCGACCGCGCCCGGCGAGGATGTCCCCAGGACGGCGACGAAGACCGCGATGCCGAGGACGGTGCCGATCTGCCGGGACATCGCGAGCACGGCGGCCCCGGTGGCGAAGCGGGTCGGAGGCAACGAGGCGGCGGCTGCGCTCGACAGTGGGGCCAAACTCAGCCCGACCCCGATCCCGGTCACCATCAGGCCCGGCAGCAGCTCGGCGGCATAGGACGCGCTCGACTGCGCTCTCCAGAGCCACCACGCGCAGCCGGCCGCGAAAAGGAGGCCGCCCGCAGCTGCGAGGTAGCGCGCGCCGAGGCGGTTTCCCGCCCGACCGGCGATCACCGCGAACACGGCCGCCATGAGCGGCCCCGGCGCGAGCCACAGGCCCGCGCGCAGCACCGACACGTGCCAGACGCCCGTCATGAGCAGCACCAGGCTGAGGAGCATCGCTCCGAACGCCGAAGCGAACAACGCCGCCGCAGCGCACGCCAGGGCGAACGAGCGCACGCGGAGCATCGCGAGGTCGACCACGGGCGAGGGATGCCGGGCGCAGCGGATCCCGAAGGCTCCGAGCGCGATCGCGCCCGCCGTGAGACAGCCCACCGTGCGCGCGTCCGCCCACCCCCAGCTCGGCGCCTCGACGATTCCGAGCGCGAGCGAGCCGACCCCGGCGGCGAGTATCGCGGTGCCCGTCAGGTCGGGCCAGCTCCGCTCCCCGAGCTCGCGGCTCTCGCGCAGGATCCGGCCGGACGCGAGCGCCGCCAGCAACCCGACGGGCACGTTGACGAGGAAGACGAGTCGCCAGGTGGCGGTCACGAGGACGCCACCGAGGGGCGGACCGGCCGCGGCCGCGAGACCGCCGACGGCCGCCCACACCCCGATGGCGGCGGCGCGCCGCGCAGGCGGGAATTCCGGCAGCAGGAGCGCCAGCGAGGTCGGCATCAGGAACGCGGCGCCCGCCGCCTGGAGGACGCGAGCGGCGACGAGCGCCGCGACCGATGGCGCCGCCCCGCACAGCGCCGAGCCCACCAGGAACAGGCCCAGCCCGAAGAGGAAACCGCGCCGGCGTCCGAACCGGTCGGCCAACCGCCCCGCTGGCACGAGGAAGGCGGCGAAGACGATCGCGTAGGCGTTCAGCACCCAGGAGATGTCCCCGACCGCCGCCTGCTGGAAGTCACGCCGGATGTCGGGGAACGCGACGTTGACGATGAAGAGGTCGAGGCTGGCCATGAAGACCGCGACCGAGACAACGACGAGAACCTGCCACCGACGCTCCAAGACGAGACCTCCACGAAGAACAGTTGCAGAACGCAACCACCCTAACCGAGTCGAGTGGCAAAATGCAACTAAGCTTGGGTATCCTCCGTGCGTGCCCTACCGACCGTTCGACGGCCAGAACTGCTCGATCGCCGGTGCGCTGGCGATCATCGGAGAGCGCTGGAGCCTTCTCGTGATGCGAGAGGTGCTGCTCGGGCGCCGACGCTTTCAGGAGATCAAGCGCAACACCGGCATCGCCTCGAACATCCTCGCCGACCGGCTTCAGACGCTGGTCGACCACGGCGTCCTCGAGCGGCGTCGCTACAGCGACCAGCCGGAGGCCTATGAGTACGTCCCGACGCGGCGCGGCCTCGACGTCAATCCAGTGCTGATCGCGCTCATGCAGTGGGGCGATCGGCACCTTGCCGCGAACGGGCCGCCCCGCGTCCCGGTTCACACCGTGTGCGGACATGACGCCGAGCCGAGGCTCGTCTGCTCGCATTGCTCGCAGCCGATCAAGGCGGAAGAGCTGCGAGTGCGTCCGGGCCCTGGCGCCAATGAGGCTCAGCGAGCCGAACCCCTGCTGCCGGCCGACTGACTCCGCCGTCGCCTCGTCTCGGACACGGCGATGGGCGGCGCGGTGGAAGTCCGCCCGATCGTGGAGCGCTAGGCCCCCGCGAGCACACCGGAGCCCCACCCCCGCGACGCCGACCGGCCTCGCGAGCCGGCCCGCGGCCGAAGCCGCCCAGGGGTCGCCGGCCCGAGCGGACCGATGAGCCCCGCGACCTCCGGAGGTCATAGACGACGGAATCCGACAAGCAGGAGGTTTCGAGGTGTTGCTCGACGGCAAGAACGCCGTGATCTACGGAGGCGGTGGCGCGGTCGGCGGAGCGGTCGCCCGGGCGTTCGCCCGCGAGGGGGCGAGGGTCTTCCTCGCCGGCCGCACGCGGGAGAAGCTCGAGGAGGTGGCCGAAGCGATTCGCTCCGCGGGGGGAGCGGCCGAGACCGCGCAGGTCGACGCGCTCGACGGGAAGGCGGTCGACGAGCACGCCGCTGCCGTGGCCCGCGAGGCCGGGAGCGTCGACATCTCCTTCAACCTGATCTCGTACGGGGACGTCCAGGGGACGCCGCTCGCGGAGATGGAGCTCGAGGACTTCGAGCGGCCGATCGTGACCGCCGTCAGGACGACGTTCCTGACCTCGCGGGCGGCCGCCCGCCACATGATCCGGCAGCGATCGGGCGTGATCCTGGCGTTCGGCGGGGCGGGCGACCCGCTGCGCGACCACTACATCGGGGGCTTCCAGGTCGCGCTCCACGCCATCGAGGCGATGCGGCGGCAGCTGGCCGCCGAGCTCGGGCCGCACGGCGTGCGCGTCGTGACCCTGCGCACGGGCGGCGTGCCCGAGACGCTCCCCCCGGACTTCGACCGCGACCGGCGCGAGGCGATCGTCGAAGGGATCGAGAAGGCGACGATGCTCGGGCGGGCCGCGACGCTCGAGGACGTGGGCGCTGCGGCCGCGTTCGCCGCCTCCGACCGGGCGCGCACCATGACCGCGGCGACCGTCAACATCAGCTGCGGCGCGCTGATCGACTAGGCGCCGTCGAGCGGCGCCCTGCTCGGGCGCCGCTCGGCAGCATGGAGGCGTTCGCTCAGGCGGCCTGGGCGGCCGCCTCGAGCGAGACGGCGGCGCGGCGGCGCGGGATCAGCAGCGCGACGCCGCCCCCGACGGCGACGATGGCGGCGCCGATCGTCAGGGCGGGCGTGAAGCCGGCCACGAAGGAGGTCGGCGTCCCGTAGTCGCCCCGGCTCGCGAACACCGCGGCCAGGACGGCGACGCCGAGGACGCCGCCGATCTCGCGGATCGCGTTGGTGGCGCCGGATGCCTGGCCGGACTCCTCGGGTCGCACGGCTGCCATGACGACATTGGCGACCGGGGCGAAGAAGGCCGCCGTGCCGATGCCTGCCAGCACGAGCCCCGGCACGAGCTGCGCATACGGGGTGTCCGGCGCCACGATCGCCGCCATCCACCCGAACGCGATCGCGTCGAGGATGAGCCCGAAGGCCATGATCGGGCGCCCACCGATCCTGTCGGAGAGCGCGCCGGCGGCGGGGTTGACGACGAGCGGCATCGCCGTCCAGGGGAGCGTGCGAACGCCGGCCTCGAGCGGGCTGTATCCCATCACGAGCTGCAGGAACTGGGTGAGGAGGAAGACCGAGCCGAACATCCCGGCGTACATCGCCAGCGAGGCCGCGTTCGCGGCGGCGAACGCGCGGCTGCCGAAGAAGCGCATCGGCAGCATCGGCGCCGGCGCCCGAAGCTCCCAGGCGACGAAGGCGGCGAGCGCAGCGACCCCGACGACGGCTGCGCCGATCACCTCGGGGCTGGTCCAGCCGGCGCCGTTGCCGCGCACGAGCGCCCACACGATCCCGAGCAGCGCGGCGCTCGCGAGCGCGAGTCCGGGCAGGTCGAGTCGCCCGTCGGGGCCGTAGCTCTCGGCCAGCCTCGTGCGCACGAGCGGCAGCGCGAGCGCGCCGAGCGGGACGTTGAGCCAGAAGATCCACTGCCACGCGATTCCCTCGGTGACGGCGCCGCCGACGAGCGGGCCGAGGGCGATCGCGAGGCCGGCTACGCCACCCCAGGCGCCGAGGGCGAGTCCGCGCTTCTCGGCGGGGACCGCATCGGTCAGGATCGTGAGCGTCAGCGGTGTCACGATCGCGCCGCCGATGCCCTGGACGGCGCGAGACGCGATCAGCAGCTCGATCGAGGGAGCGAGCGCCGCTGCGGCCGACCCCAGGGTGAACACGCCCAGGCCGAGGGCGAGCATGCGCCGTCGGCCGAAGCGGTCGCCGAGCGCGGCGCCGGTGAGCAGAAGGACCGCGAAGGTGAGCGTGTAGCCGTTGACGGTCCACTCGAGCGTCTCGATCCCGCCGCCGAGCTCCCGCTTGATGACGGGCAGCGCGGTGATGACGACGAGGTTGTCGAGCATGGTCATGAAGATGGCGACGGAGCTGAGCGCGAAGGCCCACAGCGTCTTCGACTTGGCGGTCACGGCGTCTCTCCTCTCGGGGTCGTGGGCGATGGCCGGAGGATCGACCCGGCGCCCATCACCCGCGACGAGGACCGCCCGTAGGAAGAACCGCAGGCTTTGGCGGGGCGGTCCCCAGGTATCGTCGGGCCGTGGCCACCCGGCAAGCGGAGCGACCCGTCCTGCTCGAGCGAGCCGACGAGCTGGCGGCGGTCGACGCTCTGCTCGCCGACGTCGTGGGCGGCGCCGGGCGCCTCGCGGTGATCGAGGGGCCGGCGGGCATCGGCAAGTCGTCGATCCTCGCCGAGGGCCGCGCGCGGGCGGCCGGCGGCGGCATGACCGTGCTCAACGCGCGCGGCACCGAGATCGAGCGGCCGTTCTCCTACGGCGTGGTCCGCCAGCTCTTCGAGACGCTCCTGGCGCAGGCCGACGCCGAGCAGCGAGCGACGCTCCTCGAGGGCGCGGCCGCGCACGCCGGCCGCCTCTTCGAGCCCGATCGGCTCGCCGACGAGGGGCGGGCGGGGGCAGATGCGGCGTTCGCGCTGCTCCACGGGCTCTACTGGCTGACCCTCAACCTCGCCGAGCCGCGCCCGCTCCTGATCTCGGTCGACGACCTCCAGTGGGCCGACGAGGCGTCGCTGCGCTGGCTCGCCTTCCTCGCCCGGCGCCTCGAAGGCGCCGCCGTCGGCGTGCTCGCGGCGGTACGGCCGATCGAGGAGGAGGACCCCGTGCTGGCGGAGCTGCTGGCCGACCCCGCCACGACCGTCGTGCGGCCGGCCGCGCTCACCCCGCCGGCGGCGGCGGAGCTCGTGCGAGCGGCGCTCTCGCCCGACGCCGACGACGCCTTCTGCCTCGCCTGCCACCGGACCACCGGCGGCAACCCGCTGCTCCTCCGCGAGCTTGTCCGGACGCTCGCCGCCGAGGACCTCCCGCCGTCCGCCGCCTCCGTCGACGCCGTCGAGCGGCTCGCACCCGATGCCGTCGCGCGCTCGGTGAAGCTGCGGCTCTCACGGCTGCCGCCGGAGGCGGCTGCCCTCGCCCGCGCGGTGGCGATCCTCGGCGACGACGCCGGCGGCAAGCACGCCACCGCGCTCGCCGGGATCGAGAAGCGGGCGCTCGCGCCCGCGGCGGCCGCCCGGGCGGGCGGCGGGCGCCGGCGGCCCGCGCCGCCGCGGCGGTTCGTCCATCCCGTCGTGCGCAACGCCGTCTACGAGACGAGCCCCCCGCACGTCCGGGAGCAGGAGCACGCCCGGGCGGCAGCCGTCCTCAGGTCGGCCGCGGCGCCCGTCGAGCAGGTCGCCGGCCAGGTGCTGCTCGCGCCCGCCGAGAGCGTCGAGGACGCGGTCGCCCCGCTGCGCGAGGCGGCCTCGCGAGCCGCGGCGGAGGGCGCTCCGGAAAGCGCTGCGAGGTACCTCCGGCGAGCTCTCGACGAGCCGCTGGCGGACGGGGAGCGCGCCGACCTGCTGCTCGATCTGGCCGGCGCCGAGCTCGGCCTCGGCGCGCCGACGGCCGTCGATCGCCTGCGCGAGGCCGTCGCCCTGATGGCAGATCCCGAGCGCCGCGCGCTCGCGGAGCTCGAGCTCGGGCGCGCGCTTTACTGGGCGGGGCACGAGGAAGAGGGCGTGCGCGTCCTCGAGCGGGCGCTTCTCGCGCGCGAGGGAGCGGACGACGAGCTCCAGCGCCGGCTCGAGGGCGAGCTGATCGCGAACTCCACGCGGCTTGCGTCCCACTACGAGGACGCACGGCGGCGGCTGGATGCCGTCGATGTGGGGGCTGACGAGGGCCCTGGCGCGCGGATGCTCCTCAGCCTGCAGGCGTACCACGAGGCGGCCCGCGGCGGGAGCCGCGCGCGTGCCACGAGCCGCGCCGAGCAGGCGCTCGCGGCGATGGGCGGAGAGGAGCGGGCCTGGAGCTACACCGCCGGCAGCTACGCGCTGCTGTTCGGAGACCGCCTCGAGGAAGGGGTCCGCATGCTCGACCCCACGCTTGCCGCCGTTCGCAGGCGCGGCGCGGTCTTCAACTTCTCGAGCCTGTCGATGATGCGCGCGATCTTCCACTACGCGCGAGGAGCCCTGGTCGAGGCGGAGGCGGACGCTCGGATGGCGCTCGACGCGCTCCCGCATCGAGACGTGTGGTTCGTGCCCCACGCCCACGGCTGGCTCGCGCAGATCCTCGTCGAGCGGGGCGCGCTCGACGAGGCGGCCGGGGTGCTCGGAAAGGTCGAGATGGCGCTCGACGCCCCCGCCGATCCGTTCTCGCGCACGCCGCTGCTCCGCGCGCGCACGATGCTCGCCGCGGCCCGCGGCAACCACCGGGCGGCGCTGGAGGATGCGCTCGACCTCGGTCGCGCGCTGGCCGCCTACGGGCACGACAACCCGGCGGCCTCCTATCCCGCCTGGCGCTCGCTGGCGGCGCTCGCCCACCGCGCGCTCGGCGAGACGGACGCCGCCCTGAGCCTGGCGCGCGAGGAGGCGGAGCTCGCGCGCGCGTGGGGCGCGCCGCGCGCGCTGGGGCGGTCCCTCAGGGTCCTCGGGCTCATCGAAGGGGGCGGCGAAGGGATCGACCGGCTCCGGGAAGCCGTCGCCGTGCTCGAGGGCTCGCCCGCCCGCCTCGAGCACGCGTATGCGATGACGGACCTCGGCGCCTCGCTGCGGCGCGGCAATCGCCGCGCCGAGGCGCGCGACCTGCTCCGCGAGGCGCTCGAGCTCGCGCAGCGGTTGGGCGCGGGCGCCCTCGCGGATCGGGCGCGCGAGGAGCTCGTCGCGACAGGCGCGCGGCCGCGGCGGCTCGTCATGAGCGGAGTCGACTCGCTCACGCCGAGCGAGCGCCGCATCGCGGCGATGGCCGCCGAGGGCCTCTCGAACCGCGAGATCGCCCAGGCCCTGTTCGTCACCCTGCGCACGGTCGAGATGCACCTGAGCAACGCCTTCCGCAAGCTCGACATCGCGAGTCGCACGCAGCTTCCGTCGGCGCTCGCCTCGCCGACGGCGGGGCCGGTCGCCGCCGGCCCCGCCTGACCGGCCGAGAAAGCCTGCGGCAATTCCTACGGGCCGCCCCCGTCGCCGGGGGCAGGCTGCCGGGCGATCCTCCTGCCGTCCACGACCAGCGACAGGAGGTCCTGATGAGACAGACGACGACGTACCTCGTTCCCGGCATGAGCTGCGGCCACTGCGAGGCCGCCATCGCCGAGGAGGTCACGCAGGTGGAGAACGTCGATTCCGTCGAGGTCGACCTGGAGGCGAAGCTCGTTCGGGTCAGCGGCCAGGGCATCGACGAGGCGGCCGTGATCGCGGCCATCCACGACGCCGGCTACGAGGCGGTGAGGGCATGAGCGCCCCGACGCGCCGGTTCATCCGTCACTACGTGGAGATGGTCGTGGCCATGTTCCTCGGCATGGCCGTCCTGGGGCTGCCCGCCGAGGGCGCGCTGCGCGCGCTGGGCACGAGCACGTCCGAGCTCCAGGCCGACGCTCCCGCCGTCGGGCTGCTCGGCATGGCGCTGATGATGACCATCCCGATGGTCGCCTGGATGCGCTATCGCGGGCATGCCTGGCGCCCGTGCTGGGAGATGGCCGCATCGATGTTCCTGCCGACGTTCGCGGTCATCGGGCTGATGGGCGCCGGCGTCGTCGAGGACCAGGCGGTCCTGCTCTCGATCGAGCACGCCGCGATGCTCCCCAGCATGCTGGCGGCCATGCTGCTGCGCCCCCACGAGTACTCGTGCGGAGCGCACGGCCGCCACGCGGCTCGGGAGAAGGCGGCGGCATGAACGCCGCCCCCAGCGCCGGCTTCGCGGTCGTCCTCGCCGCCCTCCTCGGCGGCGGGGCGGCCGCATGAATCCTGGAGGAAGCCCGGCCCGAACCTCCAACGTCCCTGCAGCGCGCGCAAGCCCCCGCCCCGACCTGTCAACCTCACGAGCGGGGCTCGAGACCCGTCCCGAGCGCTGCTCGGGACGCTGGGCGGATCGCCGCGGAGCGCTGCTCGAAGGCTGCGCGGTGCCGCCGCCGAGCGCCGTGCCCGCCGCCGTCCGGGCGTTGCGAGCCCTACCTGATATGTGATAACGTATTTCAGGAGCCGCCCATGCTGGATCCAGCTGAGAGGCAGTCGCCGACCACGGTGACATCACCCGAATCCGCACCGGCCGAACGCCCCGCGAGGGCGCCGGTCGCGCATGCCGAAACGCCGGCGGTGCCGGTCGTGGAGGTCCAGGGGCTGGGCAAGGCCTTCGGCCCCCACCGGGCGCTCGAGGATGTCAGCCTGTCCGTCGCCGCGGGCGAGGTCGTGGGGATCATCGGCCCGAGCGGCTCCGGCAAGAGCACACTGCTGCGGTGCATCAACCACCTCGAGCAGCCGACGTCGGGCCGGGTGCTGATCGACGGCGTCCCGATCGCCGATCCCGGCGGACGCGAGCCGAGCGCGAAGGAGCTCGCCGCGCTGCGCCGCAAGGTCGGGATGGTCTTCCAGTCGTTCAACCTCTTCCCCCACCTGACCGCGGTCGAGAACGTCATGCTCGCGCAGGTCAAGGCGCTCGGCCGCCCCAAGCAGGAGGCGCGCGCACGCGCGCTCGAGCTGCTCGAGCGCGTGGGCATCGCCGACAAGGCCGACAGCCGCCCCCGGCGCTGCTCCGGCGGGCAGCAGCAGCGCATCGCGATCGCGCGCGCGCTCGCGCTCGACCCGCGCGTGATGCTCTTCGACGAGCCCACGTCCGCGCTCGACCCCGAGCTCGGACTGGAGGTCCTCGGCGTCATGCGGGAGCTCGCCTCGGACGGCATGACGATGATCGTCGTCACCCACGAGATGCACTTCGCCGAGGAGGTGGCGGATCGCATCGTCTTCATGGCGGACGGCCGCATCGTCGAGGAGGGCCCGCCCAGGCAGGTCATGCGCGCGCCTCGCCACGAGCGCACGCGCCGGTTCCTGCGAGCCGTGCTCGACAGGTGAGCTCCGTCGTCGACTACCTCGGCCCGCTCTCCGCGGGAATCGGCAACACGCTCCTCATCACCTTCGGCGCGTTCGGGATCGGGGCCGCGATCGGCATCCCGATCGCGCTGGCGCGATCCGCCCGCTGGCGGCCGCTGCGCATGCTCGGCGTCGCCTACGTGGAGCTCCTCCGCGGGATCCCGCCGATCGCGTGGCTCTTCATCGCCTTCTACGGCCTCGCGCAGCTCGGCATCCGCGTCGAGAGCATGCCGGCGGCGGTCGGCGGCCTCGGCGCGATCTCCGGGGCCTACATGGCCGAGATCTACCGCGCCGGGCTGCGCGCCGTGCCGCACGGGCAGTTCGAGGCCGGCCGCGCCGTCGGGCTGACCGAGAGCGGGCTGTACCGACACGTGATCGTCCCCCAGGCGATCGTGACCGTCTTCCCGCCCGCGATGACCTACGTGATCGGCCTGCTGAAGGACAGCGCCATCGCGTCGGTGATCGGCGCGCAGGAGATCACGGCGCTCGCCCTCGGGGAGCAGCAGCAGAGCTTCGCCGGCCTGCCGATCTTCCTCGCCGCCGGGATCATCTACATGGCGATCGGGCTGCCGCTCGGCGGCATCTCCCGCTGGGTCGACGTCCGCCTCACCCGGAGGCTCGCGGACGCATGACCACCGCGGTGCTGTTCGCCCACTGGCCCGACTGGATCGGCGACCTCTCGGGCGGGCTGCTCGAGAGCGTCAAGCTCACCGCCGCGATCAGCGCCGTGGGCCTGCCGCTCGGGCTCCTGCTCGCCATGGGGAGCTCGCTGGGGCCGCGCCCGCTGCGCTGGCTGTCGATCGCCGTCGTCGAGGTCGCGCGCGGGGTCCCGGCGCTCGTCGTCCTGTACCTCGTCTACTTCGGCCTGCCGCAGGCGCACCTCACGCTCGAGGCCTTCGTCGCGGCGACGATCGCGCTCGGCTTCACGATGGCGGGCTACACGGCGGAGATCTTCCGCGCCGGCATCAACGCGGTGCCCGACGGCCAGCGCGAGGCCGCGCGCGCGGTGGGGCTGCGGCGCGGGCAGGAGCTGCTCTACGTCGTGCTCCCGCAGGCGGTGCGCATCGTCATCCCGCCGATCCTCGGCTACGTCGTCCTCTTCTTCCAGGCGACATCGCTCGCCTTCGCGGTCGCCATCCCCGAGCTCATCAGCCGCGCCTACACGATCGGGTCCTCGACGTTCGAGTACCTCAACGTGCTCATCCTCGCCGCGCTGCTGTACGCCGCCATCGCCATCCCCGCCTCGCAGCTCGTCGACTGGCTCGAGCGCCGGCGCGACCGGCTCGCATGACCTCCAACCCAGCTTCCGCATCGCACATCCAGTTCAAATGACCGAGGAGGGTCCAAACGTGACGAGAATCGCGCGTCGCGCGCTGCCGGTGCTCTGCGTCGGCCTGGCCGGACTGCTGGCCGCCTGCGGCGGATCGTCCGGCGACAACGGCGGCGGCCAGGCGGCCGCCAACGCACCGGGGGACAACTGCACGCCGAAGTACGAGCTGCCGACCATCAAGAAGGGCACGCTCACCGTCGTCGGCCCGATGTACCCGCCGCTGTTCACCTACAAGAACGGCGAGGTCGGCGGCGTCGACGGCGACGAGCTCAAGCAGATCGCCAAGGACGCGTGCCTGAAGCTCGAGGTCCACATCCAGCCCGCCGCGGGCGTGATCGCGAGCGTCCAGTCGGGCCGCGCCGACATCGCCGCCGGCGGCTGGTACATCAGCCCCGAGCGGGCGAAGATAGTCGGCCAGACCGAGCCGAACTACGCCGACCCGCCGGAGCTCGTCTCCCGCAGCGGCGCGAACGACATCGAGGCCTTCCGCGGCAAGAAGATCGGCACCACGCAGGGCTACCTGTGGGAGGCCGACTTCAAGAAGTTCGCCGGCTCGAACGGCAAGCTCTACCAGTCCCCCGACGCGGTCTTCGCCGACCTCCAGGCCGGCCGCATCGAGGCGGGCCTGATGGCCGTCAACGAGGCCGGCTACCGGCTCAGGCAGCACCCGAACTCGGGCCTCAAGGGCGCCGTCATGAAGCCGACGAAGATCATCGCGGCGTCGGTGCGCCCGAGCGTCACGAACTTCCCCCACACCAAGGGGAAGCCCGAGCTCACGAAGGCCCTCAACCAGGCCATCGAGTCGATGCGCAGGTCGGGCCAGCTCGAGCAGATCCTCAAGAAGTACGGCCTCGATCCGAAGGCCGCCTACCCGAAGGGCTGAGCCGCCCGTGAGGCCCCGCGGCCCTCTCCCCCCGACCAGTCTCATAAACACATCTCCGAGCCCACGAGACTCGACGGCAA
>JADGHQ010000070.1 GCA_019683805.1 Thermoleophilaceae bacterium | reverse complement strand
GGGGGGCCCCGGCCGCCGGGGGGGGGGGGGGCGCGCGGGTGGGGGGGGCGGGGGGGGGGGGGGGGCCCCCGGCTCCGCGGGGGCTCGCGCTTCGCCGCCTAACGCTTCACGCGGATCGTCATGCGCATGTCCGCGTGGATCGAGCAGTAGATCCGGTAGAGCCCGGGCTTCGTCAGCTTGCGCCTGAACGTGTAGCCCGTGGCCACGAGCTCGGAGTGGAACCTCTTCACGCCCCTCGGCCGCGCGCCGAGGTTCACGTCGTGGGTGTCGCCGGTGGTCCGCGGCCACTTCCAGACGATCGTCGTGCCCCGCCGCACCGTGAGCCTGGCGGGCGAGTAGTAGTTGTCGCCGATCCGCACCGTCTTCGTCGCGCTCGACTCGGCCTGCAGCGAGCCGGAGGCGGCGTGGCCGCTCGCCCCGGCCGTCACGGCCAGGGCGAGCGAGGAGGCGGCGGCGAGGGTCAGCGGCCGCCCCAAATGTCCTTCCCCTCCTTCCACACCTCGAGCGCGTTGTACCCGGGCTTCGGGGCGTGCGGGTGGCGGACCCAGCCGGCCGTGTGGTCGGCGTTCGTCGACCAGCCCACCGCCTCGATCTGCGCGTTCTGCTCGAAGTGGTTCGGGCCCGAGAACGGGCAGGTCGCGAGCGTCGAGCCGTCCGCGGGGAACACGGCGCTCACGCCGATGTTGCCTCCGAAGCAGTTGCCGCTGCCGTTTCCGTCGTAGAAGAGGTCGCGGCCGTTGAGGTCGGTGCCGTTGAGGCCGAACCTGTTCCCCTGGATCCGGTTGTCCTGGAGGTCCCGGGCGTCCTCCTGCTTGAGCAGGAACTGCTGGAGCATGCCGACGCCGACGAGCCAGTTGCCGTAGACGTCGTTGTTCTCGACCCGGTTCCGGCGGCCGCCGAACAGCAGGATGCCGACGCCGACCGGGTAGGGGACGTCACCGGTCGCCGGCTTGCGCAGGGTGAACGGCGCGCCTTGGTAGTAGTTGAAGTTGTTCCAGAAGACCTCGTTGTGGGTGATGACGTTGTCTTCCGGCGGCGGCCACTTCTCCGAGTCGAGGGCGTTCGGCACGATCCCGGTGCCGTTGTTGAAGAACTGCGACTTGGTGATCGTGACGTAACGCATGTTCGTGCCCGACCAGCCGATCACGTTGCCGTACGACTTCAGCCCGCCGGCGATCGTCCGGAGCGGCTTGGTCTGGATCGGCGTCTGGCCGATGTAGAAGCCGCCGTCGTTGTTCCAGGCGGCGACCGAGTTCGTCATCGAGCCGCCCTTCGTGTTGAAGGCGTAGATGCCGTACACGCCGCCGAACTTCGCGATCAGGCGGTCGAGCTTGTAGCCCGTCGCGTTGACCACGAAGAAGCCGTTGCCCTTGTAGTGCATCGCGGTCAAGCCGCGCAGCGTGACGGCGTCGGCGCCGTTGACGATGACGCCGTTCTGGGCGGCAGTGCCCTTCACGCCCCTGAGGTCGAGCACGACCTTCTCGGGGTGCCTGGGATCGCCGATCAGCTTGAGGTAGCGCTTGCGACGGCCGACGATCTTCACGCCCTCGTGGTACACCCCGTGCGCGACCTTGACGGTGTCGCCCGGGCGCGCGGCGTTCACGGCCTTCTGGATCGAGTGGTACCTGGCGTGCTTGCCGACGTGCAGCGTGCGGTGCGGGCCCTTGGGCGGCTTGCCCACCCCGCCCGGATTCTTCGGCGGCGGGTAGCTCACCGCGAATGCGGGAGCGGCCAGGACCAGCGCCGCGCCGGCAACGATCGCCGACATACGCACTGCTCTCCCCATCTTCATCCCTTCCCCTCCTTCTAGGGGTCGACGAGATACCAGCCGGCCATGCCGGCCTCCATGTGCGACGAGACGTGGCAGTGGTACAGCCAGCGCCCCGGGTTGTCCTCGACCCAGCGGGCGGTGAGCGTCTCGTTCGGACCGACAGTCGGGCAGTCCACGTTCGCGCCGCCGCTGTCCCGCCAGCGGTGGCCGTGGACGTGGAAGGTGTGGAAGCTCTGGTCGAGCCCGATCACGTGCAACGCTACCTCCTGGCCGACCTTCGCGCGGATCGTGGGCGTGTTGCCCGCGAACGCCCTACCGTTGAAGCACTGGAACGCGACGGGGGCGCCTGTGATCGAGGGCATCAGCATGTGTATGAAGAGCACCTGCTCGACGTCCGGCTTGCGCGCGCCCTTCTCGCGGACGATCAGCGCGCCGAAGAGGCCGCGCTGCATGTTGAGCACGTGGTTCGGCCCGTGGTCGTGGTACGGCCACACGCCGACCGACTCGGGCACGCACTCGAAGGTGTAGGTGAACTCCTCGCCCGGGGCGACGAACCCGCCGGCGCGCGTGAAGTCGCCCATGTAGGCCCCGTCGTAGTCGGGGGTGTAGCGGACGCCGTGCGGGTGGAGCGTCACCGCCTGCCCGAAGTGCCGGTCGCCGTTGCGGAAGTGGACGACGATCGTGTCCCCCACCTCCCCCTCGAGCGTCGGCCCGGGCATCTGGGGCGGGCCGAGCGGCTGCGCGAAGCCGGACTCGTAGCGCTGGTAGACGAAGGCGCGGAACCGCCGCCGCCGCGGAACGTGGTGGCCCATCCACTGGTCGCGACCCGTAGGCACCGGGTCCCAGGCGACCGAGCGGGCGAGGAGCCAGTACTCGCGCACCTGGCCGCCCGGCTGTGGCTGCGGCGTGGAGAACGAGAGCTTGTCGACGCGGTCCTGCGGCAGCGATTTCGGGCGCGCCGCCGCTTGCGCGGCGGCGTCCGCCTTCCTGACGTCCTCGCGCGTCAGGTCGTGCGTGGACAGTCCGCAGATCATGGCCACCGCGCCCGCGCCGCGCGTGAGGAACGTCCGCCGCTCAAGACCGCTCAACTCAGCATCCCGTCCTCATCCCCGTTGAAGAGTGCCCCGCGCCGGGGACAGGGGAGGGAAGGGGTGCCCCGGCGCGGGCTGGTACAGATGTACCAGATGCGATACAGATGTACCAGTCCCCCCTGGTCGGCAAGGGCCGAGACCTCGCCCCGAAGCCCGGGAGCACGCGGTGAGCGAGCCCACACCCACACCCGCCGAGCCCGCACGCGAGGCAGGGGAAGGTCGTCGCGAGGCGATCCTCCGCGCCGCCCTACGCCTGATCGGCCGTCGCGGGCTCCACGCCGTCACCCACCGCGACGTGGCCGCCGAGGCCGGCGTTCCGCTCGCCTCCACGACCTACTACTTCGCGAGCAAGGACGACCTGCTCACCGAGGCGCTCTGGCTCTTCGTGCGCGAGGAGGTGCAGCGCCTCGAGCGGGCCGCCGCGTCGTTCGAAGGGCTGTCCGCGTCGCCGGAGGAGGTCGCGGACGCGATGGTCGAGGAGGTCCGGCTCACGCTCCAGCAGGAGGCGGAGCAGGTCGCGCAGTTCGAGCTCTACCTCCAGGCGTCGCGCAACCCCAGGCTCGCGGCGGCGGCGAGGGAGGCGATGAGGGCCTACGAGCGCACCACCGCGGCGGCTCTGCGCGCCGCCGGCGCCCGCGATCCCGAGGGCTGGGCGCCCCTCTTCCAGGCGCTCGGCCGCGGCCTGATCTTCGAGCAGCTCGTGGAGCGGCGCGAGCGCTGGGCCGAGGAGATCCTGAGGCCGGCGCTGCTCACGCTGTTCCGGGCGCTGCAGTAGCTACCCCTCGTACGGGACGAAGTCCTTCTTGCGCGCCCCGCAGACCGGGCAGAACCAGTCGTCCGGGATGTCCTCGAAGGCGGTGCCCGGCGGCACGCCGCCGTCCGGGTCGCCCACGGCAGGGTCGTAGATCATCCCGCAGCTCTCGCAGATCCAGAGGCGCGTGGCAGTCCCGGTCGCGCCCGTCATGCCGCCACCGCCGGCAGGCCGACGCCGATCACCTTGAGCCGGCGGCTCAGCGCGGTGAACGCGAACCTGTTGATCTGCTCGCTCGGGTAGCCGAGCAGGTCCCACTCCCCGAACGGATCCTTCCCGGCCGGGACCAGGACGCCGGCCGCCACCGGCAGCAGCTCGGCGAGCTTGTCCTGCACGCGCCGCGCCAGCTCGGGCCGCTCGCAGACCGCCTTCTGGAGGTACCAGGTGCCGTACGCGACGTGCCGGTGCTCGTCCTGGCTGACCTTCTTGAAGCCCTCGACGAAGCCTGGCATCTTGCCCGTCTTCTCGAAGAAGTCGGTGATGAAGTTCTGCCCCGTCAGCGCGAGCGTGCCCTCGATGACCATGTGGTAGGTCGTCACGAAGTCGACCTTCGCCTCGACGCTCGAGGGGTCCTCGATCAGGCGCCGGCCGGCCTCCACCAGGTGCTCGTCGAAGAGCTTCACGAACGAGTCGTTGAGATCCGCGCGCACGCGCTCGAGCTGCGCGTCGATGCCGCCGCCGACGTCCATCACCTCGTCGTACAGGCGCGCGAACAGCTGCGTGTGCCGCGCCTCGTCGACCTGCTGGGTGGTGAGGTATGCCTCCTCCGACTGATCCTCGTAGGACATCACGAGGCCCGAGAACTGGGTGGTCACGCGCTCCTCGCCCACGAAGAACGACGAAAGGCCCCAGATCATGTCGGCCCGCTCGTCGTCGTCGAACGACGCCCAGTCCTCGCGGTCCCTGGTCAGGTCGAGCGCGTGCGCCGACCACGGCTGGCGCTCCCACAGCTCGTACAGCTGCTGGGGCGTCATCAGCTTGATGCTCGAGAGCCGCGACTCGTCCTCGACGGTCGCCACGTCGCCCTGCGCGGCGAGATCGAGCAGCGTCGCCATCGCTTCCTCCTTCTCCTTGCCGGTGGTCGGGGCGAAACGCTACACAGTTCCTTGACGTCGTGTCAAACGGGATGTCAAGCACGCCTGGTACGCTCGGGCCGTGGCGGTGCTGTCGAAGCGCGCGAACGAGCCGACGGAGCAGCGGCGGGAGGCCGAGCAGAGCTTCGTGCGCGCGGTCGAGGAGCTGCTCGCCGACGGGGCCTCGTACGCCGAGCTGAGCGTCGAGCAGATCTCGCGTCGCGCGGGCCGCACCCGCACCGCGTTCTACTTCTACTTCCGCGACAAGCGCGAGCTGCTCATGCGCGCCACGGAGGACGCCTCCGTGGACCTGTACCGGGCGGCGGACCAGTGGTTCAGCGGCACGAGCGGCCCCGACGAGATGGCCGAGGCGCTTGCCGGCGTGTTCGAGATCTACCGCGAGCACGCCGCGCTGCTCAGCGCGGTCGTGGAGGCGTCGACCTACGACGACCAGGTGCGCGAGCTCTGGCGCAGCGTGATCCAGCGCTTCGTCGACGCGACCGTCAGGCGCCTGCTCGATGAGGGCGCGAGCACGGGCGCGGAGGCCGCGCGCGCGAAGGCGTTCGCGCTCGTCTGGATGACCGAGCGCGCCTGCTATCAGCAGCTCGCGCAGGGGCGCCCGCTGAGCGACGACTCCCTGATCGCCGCCCTGGTCGAGATCTGGCAGCGCGGCGTCTACCCCGGCGCCTGAGGGCGCCGGGCCGGCGACGGCCGCCGGGCGTCAGCCGGCCGCGGCGAGGCGCTCGCGCCCGTGCGGCGCGAGGAAGTCGAGCTCGGGGCCGCGCGGGATGATCCGCTTCGGGTTGAGGTCGTCGTGGGTCGTGTAGTAGTGGCGCTTGATCTCGTCCATGGCCACCGTCTCGCCGAAGCCGGGCTGCTGGTAGAGGTCGCGCGTGTAGGCCCAGAGGCTCGGGTAGTCCACGAGCCGCTTGCGGTTGCAGCGGAAGTGCAGGTGGTAGACGGGGTCGAAGCGCACGAGCGTGACGAACAGGCGCACGTCCGCCTCCGTCAGCCGGTCGCCCAGCAGGTAGCGCCGGTCGGACAGCCGCTCCTCCAGCGCGTCCAGCCCGCGGAAGACGTCCTCGTAGGCTCGGTCGTACGCCTCCTGCGAGGTCGCGAACCCCGCGCGGTACACGCCGTTGTTCACGTGCTCGTAGATGAAGTCGTCGAGCTCGTCGATCTCCTCGCGCAGGTCGGGCGGGTAGAGGTCGATGTCCGCGTCGGTGAAGGCGTCGAACTCCGAGTTGAGCATGCGCACGATGTCGGCCGACTCGTTGCTCACGATCCGCTGCGTCTCGGTGTCCCAGAGCACGGGCACGCTCACCCGGCCCTCGTAGCCGGGGTCGGTGCGCGCGTAGGCCTCGGCGAGGAAGCGGAAGCCGTTGGCTCGGTCCACGAACTCGCGCCCGTCGAACGCCCAGCCGCGCACGTCGCGGAAGGGGTGCACGTAAGAGACGGGCACGACCTCGTCGAGGCGCTTGAGCCGCCTGACGATCAGCGTGCGGTGCGACCACGGGCAGGCACGCGCCGCGTAGAGGTGGTAGCGGCCGGGCTGCGCCGGGAAGGCGCTCGAGCCGTCCGCCGACACGCGCTCGCGGAAGGCGCTCGGCTGGCGGACGAACTCGCCGCCCGCGATCTCGCGGCCGAGATCGAAACGCTGCCTCTTCGCGGTTCCGCTCGACCTCACGGACGGAGAAGCTAGCAGATGGTTGCGCACGCAACGACAAGCTCCGCAACCGCCGGCGCGCGGTTGATGACGATCGTCTCTTGCGCATCGACCCGCTGCGCCGTAAGAATGGGTCACGCGCGACCGGCCTAGGGACTCGGGAACGACCGGCCGCGCGTGCCCGCGCGACGCGTATGCCGGCTCTGGCTACCGGCTCAGCGACCGGCGTTCACAACCGGCCCGAGCGCACGAACCGGGGATCGGGTCGACCCTCGGTCCGTGCGGCCCACCCCAGGCGGACCGGTCGCGAGACGCCGAGCTGTCGCGTCGCAGCTCGTGGCCGCCAGGGGGCGCGCAGGCGACGCGGCCCCTCTCCTGGCGGCAAGCCGGACAGTCGATCGCTCGAAGCTCCGCGCTCACCGTCATCTCCTGCCAGCTCGACTGCTTCGTTGACGAGGTGGGGGGACATGTGGATTCGTGGCGTCCAGCGGTGCAGGTGGCCGCCGGCCGCGGGACACTGTATACACATCTGTTTCTCGATGCAAGAGCGAGTCCGCCGGGTACCCGACGTGCCGGGCCGGGCGGCGCCGTCCGCCTCCCGCCGCCCCCGCGCTGCGGCGAAGGCGGGAGGTGCGGAGCCGCTCGCCCGCTCACGCCCCGCAGCGGCGCGGCGCGACCGCGGAGCGCCCATGGCGGTGGGGACGCCGTCGGATGCCCGCGCGCACGGCCGACTCGGCGCCGCTCCCTCCCGTCTCGCCGAGATGTCGGCTCGACCGGGATCCGGCATCGCCCTGACCCCGACCTCGCCGCGCCCGTGCGAGCGCTCGACCATTCAAACACCTTTACGTTTCCTGCGCCAGCCCGCGTCGACCGCCGAGCCGGGTCCGGCCGCCGAGCGGGCGGGCCAGATCGTCACAGCCGTGCAACGGACGCAACGCCTGCGCGCCCTCCGTGTGAATTCCCTGCGCGCCCGGCCCCCGTCGGCCGCGTTCCGACGGACCCGCCTCATACCGTGTCGAGCGAGGCGAACACGTGTTCGCGTAAAGCTCGCGGCGGCCCCGCACCGGCCCGCGCGCGAGCACCCGATGCGATGAACGATCCCGACCTGACCGCAGACGCCGCCGACCTCGCCGAGCGGATCGTGGACGAGGTGAGCCGCGCCGAGCAGGACTGGGCGAAGATCGCCGCCTGGGCGCGCCGGCTCGCCGAGCTCGCGGAAGAGGTCGCCGCCGAGCGGGACCGCGAGTGAGCAGCCCGCGGCGCGCGATTCAGCGCCTGGCGTCCGGCTTCGCCTGGGCGCGGCAGCTCTCGTACCGCTCGAGCAGCACGGACGGACGCACCCGGAGCGCATTGCTGAGGTTCAGCAGGTTGCCGAAGCTCACGTTGCGTTCGCCGCGCTCGATGCCGCCCACGTACGTCCGGTGCATCCCGGCCTCGGCCGCGAGTTCCTCCTGGGAGAGGCCGATCTCGAGCCGCAGCTCGCGGATGGCCCGGCCGAGCGCGGCGTGTTCGTCAGACACGGGACGCACGAACGGCGCACCGTGCCAGGAAGACGTCTTTCAGTCTACATACTATGAGTATCGTTATGCGCATGAGCTGGCATTCAGACGGGTCGTCGCCGTCGAGCGAGGAGCGCGGCGACACGCCGGAGGCGCTCGCCGCGACGCTGCGCGCGGTCGCACACCCGATCCGCATCCGCGTCCTCCTCGAGATGACCGACGAGAGCGTCAGCCCGGTGGCGCTGCATCGGACGCTCGGCGAGCCCCGCCTCACGCTCGGCGCGCTCGCCTACCACGTGCGCGGCCTCGCCCGGGCGGGCCTGATCGTCCTCACCGGGCTCACTCCGCGGCGTGGGGCCGTCGAGCACAGCTATTCGCTCACCGAGCGGGGGCGGGCGGTGGTGGCCGCGCTGAAGCGCCTCTAGCGTCGGCTTGGGCTTCGCCGGAAGGGGTTTGCAAACATCGTTGACTGCAAACGGGAAAGGTCTGTATCCTCGCTGGCGCCATGCCCTCGAGCAGCGCGACACGGTGACGCGAGGGCGGTCGCCGCGCGAGCGGCTTCTCGGGGCGCTCGTGGACATGGTCGGGCAGAACGGCTACGCCGCCGCCACGCTCGACGGCCTGCTAGAGCGCGCGTCGACCGACCGCGAGACGTTCGCCGAGCTCTTCGGCTCGCTCGAGGACTGCCTCATCGCCGCCTACGACGCGATCGTCGACGACGCCGCGCGGCACGTGATCGCGGCGCAGCGGGAAGGTAGAGACGCCCGAGAGCGGCTCAAGCTCGGCGTAGGGGCGCTGCTCGACTACTGCGCCGAGCACCCCGACGAGACACGCCTGTGCTTCGTCGAGGCGCTGCATGCCGGACCGCGTGCGCGAGCGAGGCGCGACCTCGCGATGCGCGAGTTCGCCCGACTGCTCCGTATCCACCGCGCCGCCGAGGCAAACGGCTCGGAGCCGGACATCGTGCCGGACGTGATCGTGGGCGGCGTGTACGAGGTCATCTACTCGCGCGTCGCCGCCGACCGCATCGACGAGCTGCCGGAGCTGCTCCCGCAGCTCGTCCAGGGCGGTCTCCTCGCCCTCGTGCGCTCCGCGTAGCGGCAGGTCTGGGCGGCGACGAGCACGCGCGGGCGCGTGGGACGCCCGCCGCGCTCGGTTGAGACCGGCCGCCGCGGGCCCGCAGGAAGGGATGTACGACAACGTTTTCTAAGGGAAGGTATGGTCACCCCGTGCCTGCGTCACCTCGAGCGAAGCGAAGCCCGGAACAGCTGCCGCGCGGCCGGCACGGGATACCGCGCCGCGAGGTCGTGCGCTCGCAGCGGGAGCGGATGCTGCGCGGCGTCGCGAGCGCCGTGGCCGAGAAGGGCTACGCGTCGATGACCGTGGCGGACATCATCGTGCGCGCGGGCGTCTCGCGGAAGACCTTCTACGAGCACTTCGCCGACCGCGAGGAGTGCTTCGTCACCGCCTACGACGAGGCGCTCTCGCTGCTGCTCGCCGCGGTCACCGAGGCGTACGAGCAGCCCGGAGAGTGGCCGTCCCGCGTGCGGGCGGCCATAGGCGCGTTCCTCGAGTATCTCTCGCGCGAGCCCGAGTTCGCGCGCATGTGCATCGTCGAGGCGATGTCGGCCGGCGACGCCGTGCTCGACCGGCGCGAGGCGGCGCTGCGGAACTTCGCGCTCCTGCTCGACGCGGGCCGGTCCTTCGGTCCGCGCGAGCTGCCCGCGCTGACGGCCGACACCGTGATCGGCGGGATCTACAACGTCGTCTACACCTACGTGCGGCGCGGGCAGACGAAGCGCCTTCCGAAGCTCCTCCCGCAGCTCACCTACATCGCGCTCCTGCCCTACATCGGCCACGAGCAGGCCGCGCAAGAGCTGGACTGACGAAACGGGCGCCGAGGCAGCGCCCCGGCGCCCGCTCCGTCGACACCGCTTCGGCCAGCTAGCGGTTGCCGGTGCAGTGCTGGCTCTTGCTCGCCGTGATCTCGCGGTCGTCGTACGTGAAGATCGCCTTCAGCGTCCAGGTGTGCGACTTCGGGCACGGCGGCGAGATCGCGTAGGAGCGGCCGTGCCGCTTGTACGGCTTGACCGTCAGGTCGAACTTCGTGAGCGCGGCCTCCCCGGCCCCGCCGGGAAGCGGGAAGCGCGGAACGTTGGTCACGAGCCTCGGGCCCGCGGCGGATGCGCGCGCGACGCCCGCGCCGATGAAGCGGCCCGTGACCACGAACGTCTGGCCAACGGTCCCCTCTCCCACGAAGAGAAGCTGGATGCCCCTCCTCGAGTTGAACGCCGTCACCTTCTCCCCCACCGGGTCGACCTGCGGGCCGAGTCCCGTGAAGGCCTGAGCCGAGCCGACGCCGAGCCTGCTCGCCTTCGGGCAGACCTTGCCGAGCGTCTGCTGGATCTTCGCGGCCGACACGTTGCACTGGGCGGGCACGCGGGTGTTGATCTTGGTGCCCGGAGGGAACACCAGGGTGACCTTGCGGACCGCCATCGGCCTGCCGTCGGGGCCGTTCGGCGCTCCGGCGAGGTGGGTGATCAGGCCGGTGGGCGCGCGTCCCTTCGACGTCGTCGCCCTGCCGTCGATCGTGGGGTTCGTGCCCTGCGCCAGGACGGCCGTGGCGGACACGCCGACGACCGCCGCGGAGATGCACCCGATCGCGAATCTCTTCCTCATCTGCGTCCTCCCTCGGAGCTTCCGCCGCAGACCACCCGCGGCAGCTTGGACCAAGAGACTACTGTGTTTACTACAACAAGCGGGACCGGGCGAAGTAGCGGGCGTTGGCGGGACGCGCCCAGATGCAGCGGCTCAGGCATAGCCAGCACAGAG